>NZMN01000019.1 GCA_002694525.1 Methanobacteriota archaeon | reverse complement strand
ACGGGCTTGGTCGACCAGCAGCGAACCATGGCGGTTGAGCGACTTTGCATCGATGGCGAGCGCATCGTAGCCTACACCGGCGAGACCGGTCCGGACAAGCGGAAGGCGCTGTGGGACGCCGCCACCGTTGTGATGGCCACACCGCAAGTCATACGCAACGACGCGAGCAACGGTCTCATCGATCTGACAAAGGTCGGCTTGCTCATCATGGACGAGGCACACCACGCCACGGGAAATCACGCCTATGCTCAGGTGGGCCAACTTTACCAGCGCATCAACCCAAACGGCAGGGTCTTGGCGGCCACCGCTAGCCCGGGCTCAACCCTGAGGAACATCAACGACGTTCGCACCAACCTCAACGCTCACAACCTGGACCTCTGCAAGCGCAACGACCCGTTGCTGACCGCCTACGACGTGGACATGAAGATTCACACGCACATCGTTGACCTCCCAGAATCCCTGACCACCCTCATCGCACCCCTGAAAACTCATTTCAACGACGAGGTGGAACACCTCCAGCGTCAAGGCTTCATGCCAACAAAGGCCTACATCGGAACCAACGACATCGAACGGGCGCAACAAAGCGCCAGCAGAGCGATTCAGCAACGTGACATGCGGGGCTACGACGCTGCTCGAAGGGTCGCCGATCTTCGTCGAGTGCACATTCTCATCAACCTGCTTCAAACTCAAGGGACCAAGGTCGCTCAAGCCTTTTTGAACCGAGCAGAGGAAGAAGGGCGGAACGGTCGTAAAACAAACCGTATGCTGGCCCTGCCCGTCGTTCATCAACTTCGATTGGCCCTGAACGACTTGGGAGAACTTCATCCCAAATCCTCCCGTGTTGAGAGCCTCGTTCGGCACGAACTTGCACAAAAACCAGAGGGTAAGGTGTTGATTTTTACCGAATATCGCGATTCCGTGGACCGCCTGGTGGACCTCCTGAAAACGCACGACGGTGTCCATCCCGACGCGTTCATCGGTCAGTCTTCACGGGGAAGTCAAAAAGGCATGACGCAAAAACAGCAACTCGCCCAACTCAACCGTTTTCGGAGCGGTGAGATCAACGTGCTGGTGGCCACATCGGTCGGTGAAGAAGGGTTGGACGTACCGGCAGCGGACCTCGTGGTGTTGTACGAACCCGTCCCGAGCGCCGTGCGAGCAATCCAGCGTCGAGGGCGAACGGCGCGCCAGCGTGCTGGTTCGGTTCATGTCCTCATTGCCAAAGACACGCGAGACGCCTACGTGCATCGAGCCTCGGAACGGCAAGAAGAGAACATGCATCGCCTGATGCTGCGATTGGTTCGCCAAAAACAACTCAACGAGGCCTACGTTGTGGACGATGAAGCCTTGGCCTTCTTTGACGTATCAACCGATGCGGGCGTCGTCCCCGCCAAGACCTTTCTGGAGACAGAACTGGAGCGTCATGCCAGCGAAGATGAAGCAGAGACAGGTTCTATAGAACAAGTAGTCCATAATCAACCCTCAAACAACCGGGTGGCGCCAGCCCTGACGCCGGACCAGATACGCCCGCAAAAGCAAGCAAGTCTCTTTTCCTACGAAAGCAACGAGCAAGCCCGTGCCCCCCTCGTTGTCACACCGGCCAACGTGGAGGCCGTGCTCAACGCAAGCGATCTGGAGATCGACGACCTCAACGAAATCGAAGGCGGTGGAACGATTGTTTACATCGACCATCGTGAAGGACGCTCCACGTTGCCGGCTTATCTGCAAGGCCTTGGATTTGAAACCGTGTTCACCCAACTTCCATGCGGAGACCTGCGTCTCTCGGAGCGGGTACTGATCGAACGGAAAACCACCAGAGACCTGCTCGAATCCATCAAATCGGGTCGATTGTTGCACCAGTGTCGCAGCCTGAAAGCCAGCGCACGGCGACCGTTGCTGCTCGTCGAGACCGGTGGAGAGGCGCAGTACAGCGTTCATCCAAACGCCGTTCTGGGTGCTCTCGCTCACATAACGTTGGACCTTGGCCTCCCCGTCATGACGGTCAAAGGGCCCATGGAAGCAGCACATTTCGTCGCCGTGGCCGCCGCAAGAGAGCACGATGCGCTCGAGCGATTGCGGTCCTTTGCGGAACAAGAAGGGCTGGCGCAACCCGACGTTTCTGCCTCGGTGGCCGTGGCTCGACGAGAGTTGGCGGCCATTGAAGCCCAGCCCGATGAACACCACCCGTGGCTTGACTCGAAATCGGAACACCTGAAACGATGTTATCGTCACGCCGTGGAGCCCCTCATCACCGAGGAGAACGAATCCATCGTGATGGCGTTCGCTCCAGACCTCGGTGGGTTGTTCTCTGCGCAGCCTGAGGCCGTGGTCAAGGCCTCGGGATGTTCGTTGGACGAAGCGAAGGCCTTCGTGGCGCAGTTGCACGCCGAACTTACGAGCCAATGAGCCGAACTCGAGTCCTGAGTTGAGCAAGGCGGTCGGGGTAGAATCCGAGGGCGAAAGCCACGAGTTCCGAAAGGTGGCAGACGGGGACAATCGTGTTTTTTCCCGCCACTCGGCCTGCCTTGGACTGGTAGGAATCGAGGTTGATGTGAGAGATGGTGCAGGCACTCACAATCAGATCGGCGCCGGACTGAATGGCGTCGGAGAGGACCGCTGCGGTCATGGCGAGAGAGGAGTCTTCGAGCGTGAGCATCGAGGTTGAACCGACGCTGTTGCACTTGGATTCGTAATCGATGGGTGTGCCTCCCAGCGCTTCGATGAGTTGCTCCATGTACGTGGGCATGAACGGGTCGTCTCCAGCGCATGCACCTTCCCGTTGCATGTCGGGCCCGTAGTAGGCAGCGATGTTCATCTTGAGAGGGTTCTTGACGGCGTCTCGAACCTTGTCAAGCCCGATCTCTTCGACCAGGTAGTGAACGAGATGCCATGATTGGGATTCACCGCCGTACTCAACCTTGGACGTTCGAGCGACGAGGTTGTTCACGGTGCTTGCGTACACCGGGTCTCGCTGCATGTCGAGCGCCGTGTTGCACATGATGGCGTGGCTGGTGGCGCAGGTTGTCATCACGTCGAGGCCTTTGGCTTCGGCGAGAGCAAGGTTGCGGGCAACGAGAGCGTCCTGCAGCTTGGGCGTTGCCTGCTTGATGACGTTTCCACCGTCGCTGCTGGCACGAGGAAGTTCAACCAACTGAATGTTGAGCGCCTTGCAGAGGGGTTGTATGCAGTCCTCGATCTCCGATGCACCGGCTCGTGCGACGTTTCCCGGATAGTAGGCAACCTTGGGCATTGGATCATCTCAGAAACGCTGGTCAATTTCGTTGAAGAGGCTGACGACTTCGTGGTAGTTCTCAACGCGGCTGTTGAACATCTTTGGAATGCGCCCCAAACCGGCGGGTGGGAGCAGGAGGGATTGCAAACTGCGGATGGGTGGACCGCCGTTTCGAGTGAACGCCAGCGCCATGCGAGCGGAAACTCCGCTGAAGAGGTTGCTCACAAGCCCGAGTGGGCCGAGCACTTGACGGTACAGCGTGGTCTCGTTCACGTTGCCCGACCACTTCACGCTTCGACCGTACCACTTGACGAGGCGTCCGGTTTTTCCTGCGTACTTGGTTTGGTTCAGCAACGCACCGCGGGCTTCGTTGAGCGCTCGTGCGGCGAGACGCCCGTCCTCTCCGTATCGCATCAAACTGGCGTGATCGGCTTCGGACCACACGCCGTCCTTTTGCTGGAGCGAGGTCAAAATGCTCCGTCGTTGCTTTTCCGACGTTCGCGGGTCGATGGCACGAAGCCACTGCTGGAAGTGAACCCCTGGCCCCTCGTAGTGCGGGTCGTGGGGGAGGGTGTCGGACATGGCTTGGATGAGTTGGAAGGACAGCACGTCGCCCGCTTGGTGAAGGGCCGTGGCTGCGGCCGAATCCATGGTGCCCATGGCTTGACCGGAGGGAAGGTGTTCGCCCTCTCGTGGGTCGGTGCGCATCCAGGGCTCGGCTCGGCTTCGATGACTCTCGTATCGACCCGTGTCAACCACAAGGTCGCGTACAACGGGGTGCCCGGGCAACGGCTCGATGCGAACCTTGCCGCCGTCCTTGGTCAAATCGCCGATTTGGGCAGCGTCTGCGAGCACGATTCGTCCGTTGACACGCACACCGGTCGTCGGCGTACCGGCTCCAGCACCACGACGGAATGCAAGACTGCCGTCAAGGTCCCTCTGCATCGTGATGAGCAGGTCTTGGACCGTGGCGTGGCCGGGCACAGCGCAGGTCAGCGTGTCCCAGCCTGACTCCGCCGCTTCGGGAGCGTATCGGAAAACATCAACGGTGATGGTGATGGCCTCTTGCTCGATGACGCCCGGTGCGAAATCACCCTCGATTACGTCGTCGTCATCGCCCGCTCCGTAAGCTTTCATCTCGTCGAGGAGTTCAACTTGGAGGGTGCCGGATTCGTCCACGCANGCNAGCATGGGNAGNGCTTGCTCNACCCANANTTTCCAGGGNGGNTCNAAGTCGACGTCGCANTCCTGAATGGGGTAGGCTTCGGTCCCACCCAGAGCAGCGAGTTTGTTGTTCCAATCGTGGCCTGCTTTGCAGTANTCGTCGTAGGAGGTGTCNCCAATGGCGCACACCGAGAAGTGAACCGANNCCAAGGCTGGACCGTTGGCGTTGATGGCGTTCCACATGCCGTCTGCGTTGTCGGGCATCTCGCCTTCACCCCACGTCGAGGTGATGATCATCACGCGCTTCATCGTTGCAAGGCGTGCAGGGTCGAAACCGTCCATGTCAACGATGTTGGGTTGAAGGCCGTAATCGACTGCGAGCTTGGCGGTCTTTTCGGCAAGGCCAGCGGCGTTGCCCGTTTGAGAACCGAAGAGAATGTTCAACGAGCGGTCGCCTGCAAACACGGCGTTCAGCGCATCGGAGACACCGGCAGCGGGGGCGACAGCAGCCACGGGTTCTGCTGCNTCGACGGCAGCGGGTGCGGCTTCAACCACTTCCTCAACTGCGCCGTCGCTGACNAGTTCGTACTTGATGACTTCAACCGGACAGGCTTCGGCGGCCTCGATGATGATGTCGCCAAGTTCGGCGCCGAGTCCNCCCACGAGAGGGGAGCCGCTCACGTTTCGGTCGAACACACCGTCGGTGCGTACGGCGGCCAAAATCATGGACGAATCGTCCGTGACTTCNAACACTTCGGGACAGATGTCCTGACACGCATCGCAGGTGATGCAATCCTCGTCNATCCATACTTTTGCGACCACTGCCATGGGAAGACCTCATGCTCACGCTTTGTGGGCATTCCTTGCCAGCCTTGAGTGGCCTTTGAAGGTTATTATGAAACCGNACGGAAAAAGGCTCTCCGTGGTTCGTTTTTGCCGGTTTTTTTTAGCAGATTTTGANCGCATCACATGTGGAAATCGCCCATGTCNCCCATACCGTCGTCCATGGGGACGCCTTTGGACGAAATCACGTCGTCGATTCGGAGAATCATGATGGCGGTTTCCGTTGCGGACTGGATGGCTTGTTCGACCACACGCANGGGCTCGACGACGTTGGCTTCCTTCATGTCAACGACGCCGCCTTCGTAGACGTTGATGCCGGCGTGGCCCTGGCCGTCAGCGTGTGCTTTGCGCAGCTCGATGAGGGTCGTGACGGGGTCGAGACCGGCGTTTTCAGCGAGGGTTCGAGGAATGATTTCCAAAGCTGAGGCGAAGGCCTCAATGGCCATCTGTTCGCGACCGCCCACCGTCTCGGCGTAGGTTCGCAGATCGCGGGAAACGGCGGCGAGAACACTTCCGCCACCGGTGAGCACAGCACCGTCTTCCCATGCGACGGAAACCACGCCCACAGCGTCGTCAAACGCACGGCGGATTTCGTCCACGACGTGTTCGGTTCCACCTCGCAAGAGGACGGAAACGGACTTGGCCTCTGGACAGCCGGTGATGAAGGTCATGTCGGAATCACCGATTTTCTTTTCCTCNACTCGAGACGCCTGACCGAGGTCGTCACCGCTCATGTCTTCGAGGTTGGTGATGATNGTGCCGCCNGTGGCCTTGGCCAACGCTTCCATGTCGGATTTCTTGGCTCGGCGAATGGCGAAGATGCCCTTCTTGGACAGGTAGTGCTGCGCGAGTTCGTCGATGCCTTTCTGGCACACCAAGACGTTGGCTCCAGCCTTCTCNATGGTGTTGACGAGGTTGCGAATGTAGTTCTCCTCCTCCTCGAGGAAAAGGGCCAGTTGATTGGGGTCCGTGATTTGGATTTTAGCATCAACTTCGGTTTTCTTNACCTCAATGGCCGAGTTCACGAGGGCGATTTTGGCATCGNTGACGCTTCGGGGCATGCCGGCGTGGACCCGCTCCTTGTCAAGGAGGATGCCGTCGATGAGCGAGGAGTCTTTGATGGACCCNCCNTGGCGCTTCTCNACCTTGATGTCGGAGAGGTCAACCAGACGTTCGTCGTCCTCGACGACGCCAACGGCGTTCACGGCTCGAACNCAAATGTCGGCCATGAAGGACTTGACCGCTCCGGCGGATTTTCCGGTCAGGGCCGTTTTAGCAACTTCCTGGAGCACTGCGTCGTCGTTTTCAGTGGAAATACCGTGGTCGTCCATCAATCCGATGGCGCGTTCGGCGGCCAAGCGGAACCCTTCGCAGATGACGGTTGGATGGACGTTCTGTTCAATCAGGTCCTCGCTTCGCTTGAGCAGTTCGCCCGAAAGGATGACCGCAGAGGTCGTGCCGTCAAAGCAGTGCTGCTCTTGGGTTTTGGCAACTTCAATGATCATTTTGGCGGCTGGATGTTCGATGTCCATTTCCTTGAGGATGGTCGCACCGTCGTTGGTGATCACCACGTCGCCCATCGAATCGACCAGCATTTTGTCCATGCCTTTGGGACCGAGCGTGGAGCGAACGGCATCGGCCACAGCCTTGGCGGCNGCGATGTTGTTGGATTGAGCGGTGCGNCCGCGAGTTCGCTGCGTACCGTCCTTCAGGATGAAGATGGGTGCTTGTCCGTTTCCATACATGTGCTTGCCCTCCGGCATGTGTGGCGAGGTTGCCTCCGACTTGAACCCTACGCTTGGTCAGCGTGGATGCAAAAAGGCCGTCACTGTTGGTTTTGTTCCAGCCACTGCTGACCGTAGTGCTTCCACTGCTCCATCGTCCAGCCCGCNGGNAGGCCTCCTGCGGGNAGAGGTGGGCCTTCGCTTTCCACGGTGGGTGGTTCAGCGGCGACCGGGGCGGGTGCTGCAGGCGGAGCGCTGTCCGGCGTGGGCATNGAGGAAGGAATGGACGGTGCAGCTGCAACGGCACCGTAGGTTGCGGAGAGGCTGTCTTCGTAGCCGTCCTCGCCCCAGTTGGCGTACTCGTCTTCCTCCTCCTCGGTGTTGAGGATGGAAAGCAGCACGACGACACCNCCGACCAGAACGAGAATGAACACGCCCCACATTGCAATGACGTCGAGTTGCAAACCAGCTTCGTCGGCAGCGGCGTCAACGTCGCTGTCCATCCGGATGAGCGTGACCTCCAGCACTTGATTGGCTGCGTCGCTGACGGTTTCNGAACGAGCCCAAACGGTCAAGTTGACCGTGAGCGATTCATCGTTGAGGTTCTTGAGCGTCGTTTCGGTGACGTCCACGGTGATGGTGATCTCCTTTTGNTCACCGGTGGTNAGGACGAAATCCTTGTCCAACCGAGCNATGGACGTTCGGAACCANGCATTGGTTTCGCTGGAGTCGAGGTCCATCACGACGCGCTGTCCGGTCGTGTAGCGATTGACGATGCGAACCTTCACGTCGTATTCACCTTCTTCAGAGACATCGAGCGGCTGAATGGCGAGGACATCCAACCAATTCTGTGAACCCACGATGTAGCTGGCTTCTCCGGTGGCGCTGATGCTGTTGTCGGCCACGCTGGTGGCGGTGACCTGGAGGGTGAGGGTGCCCTCGGTGCCGTCGATGAACGAGAATTCAACCGAAACGTTGTAGCTGGCCCCGATGTCAATCTCGGGCGTGTTTCCGTTGTTGAGGTTGGTGAAAGTGGCAATCATTCCGGATGGAGCGTTGAGCGACATCGTGAAACTGTCAGGGTTGTTTCCGTCGTTGCGAACCTCAAACGACATGGTTTGCGGAAGGTCTCCGGGGATGTACGACTGTCCGGTTTCCTCGTCCGACACAAACACCGCCGCCGTTTCGAGAATCTCAACGATGATTTCGACCGAGTCCGACACACTCTCGTCCGAAACGCTGGTTGCGGTGACGGTCACGGAGTAGTAGCCCGGGCTGAGACCGATGGGCATTGGCAACTGCACAACCACGGTTGACTCGCCGTCCCATGCATCCAGAATTGGGGACTGATCCGAAGGCAGAGAAGCCTGAAGTCGCCAGTTGCTCTGGCCGATGCTGAGGTTGTATTGCTCATCGTCGTTGCCGAGGTTGTACAGGTTGAGGTAGAGCGATTTCGAGATGCCGTTGGCGGCACCGGTGTAGGTGTTCTCCTCAGCGACGATGTCCACTTCACGGAGCACGGGCACCTCGATGTTGCGCACCAACACATCGGTGCCAAAGAGCGCCGTGCTGCACGACGGACACGTGGCGCGTAGATTGAACGACACCGTTCCGGGGTTGGCGAGTTCCGGTGAGGAAATGTTCAGCACGAGGTCGACGCGTTGACCCTTGTAGAGGGTGATGGGGTTGGGTAGGACGACGCCGGTTTCGTTTTGAATCAGGCCGACCCATCCGGTGTTCTCCGAAAACGTCGTGGCCAGATTGAACGCCGCATCTCGGTTGCCGGTGTTCTGGAGGCGGAAATTCACCAGACCGTTGTCGTCAGGACCGATCGTCGCTGCGACCAGAGGAACGGTGGAGGTCAAGGCCACGCTGAATTGTTGACTGACGGCGAGGTCCATGCCGAGGCGAGCTTTCTCACCCAGCTGGGCGCTGCTTGCATCGGTGAGCCAGAGGTTCCAATCCTGTTGCTGGACGTCAGCGCCTGCAGGCACCGTCAGGTTGGCCCAAAACTCAATGGTTTTTCCCGCGCCGAGCGGGGGCATGATCACGTTGGTGCCGTGGTTGTTGCTGCCTTCGATGTCCATGCGAATGATGGGGTAGGGCACCATCCACGAGTCGTTGGTCACGTTGGTCTCCACTCGGATGGTGGCGGGTGAGTAGCCGTTGTTGGTCAACGTGCAGTAGAGTGTGGCCATNTGATTGGGTGCNACGGTGTAGCCGTTGAGCGGGTTGTCGCACTGCATGTCCACGGTGTANTCGGTNACNCGNCTNACGCCAAANTGNACGAAGTCATCGATGTGGAAACCCTCGCTGGCCACGCTGCTGTCTGAGGTGAAAAGCATCGAGAACGTGTAGGAATTGCCACCGAGGAANATCTCAGGGTTGGCAAGGTTGGGGATTTGTTCCCACGTCACCTGGGGNTCCCATGAGAGGTTGGTCCACTGGCCCGGAGCGGCNCTGGGGTTTCCTTGGGAAATGTCCCANGNNATGGATTCGGNTGGATCGTTGATGTTGCCGGAAGAACGCCACANCTCCATCGAAACCGAATCGCCTGCTGCCATGCTGCCCCATGCTTGGATGTGGAATTGACTGGAGACGAACTCGTTGGAGTAAAACAGCAAGCGNCAGATGGGGGCGCCGCCGTACACAGCGATCAGCCCNGGGTCGGGAGTGTCGGTGTCGCANGTGTTGCTCGTTGCCAAACGAGCGTTCACCAANCGCGTCGCTTCGGCGCTTGATGGATAGTTGCTTCCGGGCGTGGAGTGACGCCAGTGTTTGGAGCCTGCAGCACTGGTGGTGGAATCCGTTTCCCAAGAACCAGCACCTTCCGCATCACCGCCGTCCGCAGGGTATTTGCCNGAAATAAAGCCGGTGTTGCCGTTCGTGGGGAAGTCATCCATTTCGTCAGCGTCCACGGCGACGGGGATGATTTCGTCCCGCTGGTCGTTGGCGTTGCGGTCGTCGTCATCGAAGGTGACCGAAGCTCGGAGGATGAGTCCGCCCGACAGATCGTTGGTCGTGGTGTTCAGGATGGAATGGGCTGCGGTCGGCGTCCATTTCACGANCTGATTGAACGATTGTCCACCNGTCAGCGGCGTGGTGGTGAAGGNGAAGGATTCCATGACGAAACCCACGGGATGAACGACATCGAGGGACACTGGAGCCTCGTCGCCGATTCCTGAGGCGCCAAATCGCTGGACGGTGATGGTGACCTCAACGGTCTTGTCCATGAAGACGTAATCGACGACGCTGCCGTCGGACTGGACCCATGTTTGGGCTGGCACGGAAGCGTTTCCAACCGTGATCGACTTGACGGTGAAGTCGTCGTTGGTCCCGCCTCGTCCGGAAGCAGCCTGTGCGGGGACGGCGAGGTTCATGGCGAGGGTTTGCATCAACAGCAGAACGACAATGGTGAAGGGCATCATTCGGCGCATGGGCATCAGCATTCTCGCCCAACACGATTGAGCATAAGAAGGTCGCCTTTTGATGGGCCGTCCACGAGCCGTGAAATTCACGCTTTTTCGTCGTTGTCCANCCTAAATCCGCGAATGACGGGTTCGTCAAACCCAGGTGCAGAAGTAACACTCGGAGAGCCNTNGTTCTGGACGTTGGACGCAAGACGGTCAAAATCCAAATCGTCGACGAGCGACGACGTGTCTTGGTTCAGCGGTGGGGCCGGTTCGTTCGAAGTTGCCACCGGCACGACCACCTGCTGGACAAAAGCAGGCGTATGAGCGGGNGTTGCCTGGCTGACTTGAGACTGGGCCANGTCCGCAGCAAGCTGGTCCAACCCCGAGGAGAGAAGGTCAAGTTGTTCTTGNGTGTCGTCGGACGNGTGGCCTTCGCTCGGTCGCATCCATGACGGTGGTTCACCGGCACCGCCNCCAAGCACGGCAAGGGTGGTGAACGCAGCCATGGGCATAACCGCCAGCGCCGTGATGAGGTTCAGGAAGGACGTCTCCGGTGTNGAACCNGCGGANATAAANGATTCAAACAACTGCTTNTCGAAAGCGATGTTCAGAGCGACGTCNTCGCCAAGCGCCCGNTCCACGATGAAGGTTGAAAGTTGACCCATGGACCAGAGCAGGAAAATAGGGAACGCCCACGATATGCGCAGCGTGTTTCCGAGAAATTTGCGGCCCANCGAAGCCAAGGTGATGTAGCGACGGGCAAAACGNGGGAACACACGNATGGAGACGTAGAGGCACATGACGTACAGCAACAACGCCANCTCGAGNTGTCGGTTCTGGTGGACGACGCCNTCCGGGAACATCAGCACCAACGACAGTGGAATCGTAGCCAACAACACCTGAAAGGGAATCGCGAGCAANACCAACGAGCCTCGGATGGTCCACAACGCATGACCACTGGCGAACCGGTCGTAGACCAGCATCGACAACCGTCCGTGCGCTGAATTTGCGTAGCGTTGACGTGCAGTGAAGCGATGACTTGAGCTGCCCTTGTGCCGCGTCAACCCCAACGCCAGACGCCAGCCACCCGAATCGATGACGCGCACCGGGGTGAACCCGCCCATGGTCAATGCGAGGGTNAGGGCCAGCATGCCGTANAACAAGGAAGCGATGCCGATCCACGGAATCATGTCAACTTGGATGCTGAGGCGAAAATCACCGCCCTGAGCGGTGAAGACAAGCAAGTAGGTGAGTGCGAACGCTGCAAGTGGTGTCAGGAAGATTTGACCGAGCAACTGCCCCGTCAATCCGACACGGGCAATCAGCGAACCAACCGCGGGGCGGTCTTCCATGCGGCAGAGCCAACGCGGTCTTTTCTCAAAGGTTGCCCCCCTGAGAAGGGCAAGAGGGCTATTCTTCCTCCACCTTGGGTTCGGGGAGAGGTTCCGCCATCGGATACCCGTCGGTCATCAGCAACCTCAACGTTCCAGCCATCCANCCGTCGGAACGAGTGCGCCCCAAATCGGGCCGAGCCGTCCGAGAGAGCACCGTTCCGCATTCGGAACAATCGATGCTGCGCATGCCCCAAACGGGAAAGGGCTCATCGCAGCACGGAACGAGTGTGCTTTGATTCACGACGGTCTGCAGGTGAACGGCCAGTTCTTTTGACCANGGTGCGGGGCGGCCGGCGAGCAGCGATTGGATGCGGGAGAGCACCGTCCATGTTGACGCCACCCACAAGCCAAAGCCAAACATCGCAGACCCCCAACGCAGACTGGCCGCACCGAACACCAGAACGAGGGCTGCGAGGACGAAACTCAGCCAGTAAAACACCCGCATGTGCAACACACGCTGCGTCAAGTACGGCGAGAGGGGGACGGGTTCNGGATGCGGTGGAAATCGACGGTTAAAACCGGCAGCACGGGTCATCCACAAGGTGGGTAGTCTCGGCCCGATGTGTCCAATCCCAGCACCCATCGCAAACAATCCGAGGGTCCCNGCCAGCGACATGAAACTCCCTCATCCNTGCTGAAGCCGCGTCAAGGTGGCCTCAACCTTGTCCATNCCTCGANCGATGTCATNCTGCCCGATGGTGTAGGCAAACCGCAGGTGACCTTCGCCCGACGGGCCAAAGGCGCTGCCGGGCGAGCAGAGAACACCGTCTTTCAGCAGCTCCAACGCCACGTCTTCCGACGACATGCCGGGGACGTCCACCTTGGGGAACACGTAGATCGAGCCTTTCGGTTGGTGACATTGAACGCCCGGCATGGCGTTGAGCCGGTCAACGATGAGTTTGCATCGTTTCTGAAATTCGGTCGCCATCATCGACGGATAGTCGTTGGCCTTCTCCATGGCCTCCAGCACGGCGTACTGCATGGCGTCGTTGGAGCACGCCGAAATGTAGTACTGTATCTTCACAACCTGTTTCATGGCCTCGAGGTTGGTCGAAACGATGTAGCCGATGCGCCAACCGGTCATCGCAAACGTCTTGGAAAAGGAATTGACCACCATGAGTTTGTCGTAGCCGGTGCCCATGAACGAGACGTGTTCGGTTTCGAACACGATGCGGTCGTACACTTCGTCGGAGATGATCCACAGGTCGTGCTTTGCGGCAAATGCGAGAAGATCGTCGCGCTGCTGCTCGTTGAGGGTTCCTCCGGTGGGATTGCTGGGGAAGTTGTAGAGGATGGCCACGGTTCGATCGTCGACGAGCGCCTCCAAATCGGCAACCTGCGGGATGAATTCGTGGTCGAACAAGCACGGGTAGTACTTCGCCTCTCCACCCACGAGCGTGGCGTCCGGTCCGTACAGGGGAAAGTAGGGCTCGGGAAGCAGAATGTTCTCGCCCGGGTTGATGATCGTCATGAACAGGTTCAGCAGTGCGTTGGTGCCCGACATGGTCATGCAGACGTTGTGTTCGTCCATGCCCGCTTGGTAAGACGACCACGATTCAGCGATCTTTTTTCGCAGCGCGGGTAGACCGGCTGTGGTGGTGTACTTGTTCCGACCCGCCAGCATCGCTTGATGGAAGGCTTCGATGGCGACCGCAGGGGGTTGAAAATCGGGCTCACCCAGTCCGAACGAAATGACGTCGTCTCCGGCGAGGTCGAACATCTTGCGCACGCCGGTTGGCTGTATGGCAAGAGCACGGTCGCTAAAGGTGCCCATGGCGAACCCACACCCGTCCGACATTTGAATGCAATCACGATTTCTTGCGCTTGCTACGTGCCTTTGGAGACTGCTCGGGTGGAGATTCACCGTCAAGCAGCACGGCGTCGCTGACCAGATCGCTTCGGTCGTGGCCAGCGAGCGATTCGAGCGTCTTTGGCTCGTCAATGCGAGCGCCTTGGACCAGCAGACCGAGCAAAATGAGGACGACCAACACGGCGCTCAGGGTGACGAGGTCGACCCCGAGGCCACCGTCCCCGGCCACGCCCTCACCGGTGCCCGACACGGTGGTAAACACGGGAAGGGAGGGTGCACCTTGCTCGTTCAACCCACGGATTTCGACGGACTGGTTGCCGACATCGAGTTGAGCGGGATCCAAAGCGACGACCCATTCGAACCGTTCGAGTGCCCCAAGACCCCCCTCAACCGTCTCGTAGGTGGCTTGAGCCCACGAGCCTCCGTTGATTCGGAATTCCACGCTGGCGATGGAGCCTGCCTGGCCCCAAGCCAAACCGCGGATTTCGTGAAGGCCGGTGGATTCGTTCACCGATGAATTGCTGATGTGAACTTGGGACGAAACGTCGACCGTCCCGGTGAGGTTGGCCTCGGCAAGGTACATTGAGAGCTTCACGGCTTCGTAGGCGTCGACCATGCCCCATCCGAAGTCACGGTTCCAGAAGGGATCAACGTCGGGTGCAGAGGCTTCGCCCCGGCGTTCCGCCGTGAGCTTGAGAATCTCCTTCATCTCCGCCGTTGTCAAATCAGGGTTGGCCTCAATCATCATCGCAAGGATGCCGGACACGGCGGGAGCGGCGTACGACGTGCCGGACCCGCGCCCGGTGTAGCCGTTGTCGGCAGCATCGCCTCCGATGAAATTGTTGCAACCTCCCGAGGTTACGCAGCCCTCGGCTTGAACAATGTTCGTACCCGGTGCGGAGACCTCCGGCTTCAATTCATTGAGTGGGTTGCCGTCTCCGTTGTCCCTGCGATCGCCTCGAGAAGAGTAGGATGCGACGGTGTCGTCGGTTCGGTCAACGGTGTTCTGATCGTCGGTCGCACCCACGGTGATGGAGAGGCTGGACGACCCCATGCCGGAGAGACCGTCGTTGTTGGGACCGTCGTTTCCTGCTGCTACACTGACCACCACACCTGCTTCCATGGCTTCGTTGAGAATCCGGCTGTGCATGTCCTCGCCGTCCGAGCCCCCGTCCTCGTGCGACGTGATGCCCCACGACAAGGAGATGATGTCAATGCCGTAACTCGCTTCGTCGGCGCCCTGCCAGGCGGTGTCTTTGTTGTCAATGATCCACTGGAGGCCGTTCATGGCGGATTCGTAAAATTCCTGTTCGATCACGTAATTCTCAAACGGACCTGCGCCCAAATCCGTTCCGATGCGAACATCGATGAGGTCAGCGTCGGGCGCAGCCCCGTAGAAATCGGTCTGAGCCCCGCTGGCATCGATGCCGGTTGCGGCCGCCATGCCCATGCACGCCGTTCCGTGTTGGTGTCCGTCGTCGGGATCGAACGTGCCGTCGGTTTCGCGGAACCCGCCGCCCGCAAGAATGCAGATTGGATCCGAAGGTGTGTAGCAGACAGCATCGTATCCAGCAACGAATTTCTCACTCAGGCCCGGGTGTTCGTTGTCCACGCCGGTGTCCACCATGGCAATGTTCACGTCTGCACCCCTGAACCCGAGGTCCCAAGCACCCACGGGGTAGAGACTTGAGTTCCGGGCTTTGACGGCGGGGGTCTGGATGTCGCCGTAAAAGACGAGGCTTCCGTACCGCTCAACCATGACAACGTCATCAAGCGATGCGAGGTCGAACACCAAACTGGCGTTCACCTGTCCGAGCAACACGGCGTCCACCGATTCGATGACGTCGACCACGCTGAGGTTCATGGACTCGAGTTGTGCGAGATGGTGGCTGGACACCTCGGTGCCGTAGGAAAGACCGATGCCCGTCGTACCGATGAAGGATTCAAGGCTGTCGTGGACGCCGTTGCGGTTCTGGTCAAGCGCGGTGCGTTCCCACCACGGGGTTTCATCTTCCAACCACGCAGACGCTGCTTGTTCCGGGACGTCAAAACCGAAGCCATCCGGTGCCCACTGCAGGCCTTCTGCATCAACAGCATGCCAACCGGCCGGCTCAGATTTCATGAACAGCGAGCCGGTGATCGGCCCCATCAGCAACGCAAGCACGACCACGGCCAAGATTCGACGCATGTTCTTCCCCTGAACCCTCCGAGCCTCGTGTGGGGCATCAACCTAACGCTGACCCAGCGGACGATTGACGACCGGAACCTTATCGTGCCGGGCGAACCTTTTACTGCACGAAACGGTGGTGAGCACCCATGGAACCACGGCACAGGTTCGGAAACCTCACGCTCCTTCTGGCGCTTGCCTCCCTCACACTGGCCGCTTTTTCTCTGGGTTCGGTGTGGGCAACAGCCGACGACAGTCACGTGACGGAGGTCTACGACCCGGAGTTCGGAACGGTTGACGTGACCGTTGCAACGTTAACGGCTGACTTTGAACTGAAGGAAATGGAGTCGGTTCTGACCGTCCAGGACACGTTCTTTTTCGGATCTCCCGAAACCTTCGCCGATACCAAAACCTACGAGGAGATCGCAGAATCCACCAACGGCGATGTCAAAACGACGTTCGAAGACATGGCCCGGGCCGGCTCGGTCGCTTCCCTCATGATTTGGATCGGGCTCATCGG
>NZMN01000018.1 GCA_002694525.1 Methanobacteriota archaeon | reverse complement strand
CTCCTCCCACTCTTCGCAGCGGTCTTCGCGCTCGTCGTCGTCATCGTCGTCATCGTCGTCACTGCAGAATTCTTCGAACTCGATGTAGGCGTCTTCGAGTTCATCGCAGGCGTCGTCGTCGCCATCTTCGCAGGCCTCGGCTTGGTCTTCGAGCCATTCTTCCCATTCTTCGCAGTGGTCTTCGCGCTCGTCGTCGTCCCATTCGTCACCGCAGACTTCCAAGAATTCGACGTAGGCCTCTTCGAGTCCTTCGCAGGCGTCGTCATCGCCGTCGTCGCAGGCTTCGGTTCGTTCTTCGAGGTGCTCCTCCCACTCTTCGCAGCGGTCTTCGCGCTCGTCGTCGTCATCGTCGTCATCGTCGTCATCGTCGTCATCGGACGTTGCGTCGGGATCGAGCATCTCGATGACCGTGTCTTCAGCCGTTTCCTTGGCCACTTCTGCAGCGGCTGCGGTGGCGGCTTCCTCAGCCTTGGAGATGATTTCGTCCTCGGAAACTCGGTCGGCAGTGGCCTGGTCGAGGATCATGGCGGCGGCGGCGGCCATGGACGAGTCGACCATGGGTGCACCACGGTAAACGTACTGTGCGAAGAGGCCGAACAAGCCGAACACAGCGCCAGAGGCGATGACCCAGCTGCTGTTGTTGCGCTGCAGGTCGTCGGGATTGATGTTGGTTTCAACGCCCGTTTCGAAGATTGTGAGGCTCTGCAGGCCGTGGAAGTACGTGTTTGAGAACACTTCAACAACCGCCCAAACGGCGTAAAGAATCATGATGATCGACAGGGGATGCATCAACGAACGGTTCTCAAGAACAAAGCCGGCCAATCCGGAGGATTGCGGCGCAGGGGCGGTAGCATCGTCAGACATGGTCATACCTCGCTGGCGCGACCTTTGCTGATTTGTATTTAAGTGATGCGCCAGTAATTCTGTCACTTTAACCAATTGGACCAACGAACAGCGTTCACCTCTTTCGTTGCTGTCGGCGAGCAGATTTGCCCTTTCGACGGGGGTTTTCCCAGGCGTTTCCCTTCTTTCGGCCGTCGTTCCAGAAGCGATTGGGCTGCTCCATTCCATCCGGCATGTCGTCGAAAGACTCGATGGAGAGGCGCAATCCTCCGAGTTCGTTTTGGAGTTGCTTCACGTTCTCGCCCCCTCGTCCAACAAGCGTGGAAATCATGTTTTTTGGAGCGTAGATGGTGGCCGAGTTGTCGCTCGAGAACCGCACTTGGCATTCAACGCCAACCCACTGTCGGACCGTTTCAACGATCCGATCTTTCGCCATTGATTTGACCGGTGAAAGCTCAGTCGCTGCTGCCCTGCCCTCCAGCGGGACGACGGCGATTTCAGAACCAAACGCAAACATCTCATGGGTCAGCTTGCCGCTGGGAAACTCAACCACCTCAATGACGGGTCGGGCGAGTTCCTCTTGCATGCCGGTGGGGGGTTTCACCGTCATTCGCAACTCGAGCACCTGCTGGATTTTCCCAGATTCGACGTGAAGAATGGTGTCCAGCACCTGACTGACAAGGCCNAGTTCAACCTTCCCGATAAGGCGTTGAATGGCCTCCANGGCTGAGTTGGCGTGCGTGACGCCCAGAAGACCGACGCCTGCTAAGCGAACGTCGGCAAAAATCTCGAAGTCACGTGCTCTTCGGACTTCGTCNAAAATCACGAAATCCGGACGNACGAGGAAAATGATCTCCGCGGTTTTTTCCAGGTCCCCCTCCAGAGGAGCGTACTGCGTGATGCGGTCGGCAAGTTGCAAATCTCGAGGAGCCTCCATGGTCTTCACGAGCGCTCCGACATCCGTGTCAAGGTATTCCGCAATGGCTTGGGCCAGCGTGGTTTTCCCAGAACCGGGNCGGCCGCAGATGAACACGCCTCGNTGGTGGTTACGTAGACGGTCGATCAGTCGCTGATCGAGGTCGTAATCCCCCAAACTCANTTTGGCAACGGGACGAACAACGGTGATTTCTCGTGCGTCGGAAAAGGGCGGCCAAGCCGAGGTGATGCGAAGGTCGCCGAGTTGCACGACNCGGCACCCTTTNCGATCGATTTCAAGAAAACAATCGCTGCGATGTCGGTGCTCTTCGACCAGGTCGAGAAGGTCCGTTTCGAGTTGTTCGAGTTGGAGCGTGTCCCATGCCGTGGTCGATGCATCCACTTCGACGAGTTTCAGCGAACCNATGGAACCTCGCTTGACCCTTGGNGGGCAGTCCGCTTTGAGAAAAACGGTGTGAACGTCCTCCATCAACAGCGACTCGAGGTGGTCGGGAAGAGGGGGGTGATCACCGTGGGTTGCCATCAAGAGCAAGGTCGCGGCCGTCGGCCTTTGACACTTCGCCCGTGNGAGAGAGGTCGCATTGAATTCAAGCGCCGGGTTGCATCATGAAACCGGTGACCCAAAACGAGCCGATGAACGAGAGAGANAGGATGTACGCTCCGACGGTTGGAAACGCCCAAATCGAAATGGAAAGTTGGGCAAACACGACGATGCTCGCCACCATGGCGAGCATGGACCAGGGGCCGTTTCCAGAGAGGTTGAGGTAGGCNAAGGTGGTCTCNCGCTCAGAGAGCGCCCAAATCGCAGCGGTCAATCCGCACAGTGCGATGAGGGTGAGNACNGCGTCCATCAGTGCACCTTGGAGGAACCAGACACCAAGACTGGCCACCAAACTGGCACCGAGCATGCGCTGGACGGTGGTCATTGAGAGCCCCATGCGNTGACCTACGGGCACGACATTCTTCAATTCTCGCAAGGAGGAGGATGCAGCGTCACGGTTCTGTGTGTGCGTGAGCATCAAGCCAAGCGCTCTGGTCGAGGAGGCGCTGNTTTGATGGAAAGACGGTGGGGTTGAGGGAACGNCAACGTTCGAGAAAGTACTGCCATTCGGCACGCAGCGGCTCGGATGGGCTCACNGAAACATCACGCGNCGTNCCATCGTTGAGTTCAAGCATGAGTGCCCCAGAACCGAAGTCGAATCGAGCTTGCCCCCCGTCCCCTTCCACTTCGACGATGCGAACCTCCTCGCCTGCCGACCATGCCACGTCGAAGAAACCGGTTTCTCCCGTCGAAAACGAGAGTGTNGCCGCTGATTCATCCGGGCCCCGCGCNGAAAAACGGGTGGTGGCCAAGGCCAAAGGGCGGTCGAGGAGCCAAGCNATGACNTCAACCCCGTGCACGCCCAGCGTNGCGACNGGGGTGGAACCCTCGGGGCGGGCTCGTTGCGTCCGGCGGAGGTACCGCACCGACGTAATGTTNCCCAGCGCTTTGCGAACCTCAGGCGAACGAACCTTCTGCAGACCCGGGTGATGGCGGAGAATGTAGCCCACCACCAGAACCTTGCCGTCGACGGTNGAGAGGAACCGCTGGTTGGCCTCGTGATTTTCNCTCAGCGGTTTTTCCATGAGAACCGCTGCCTCGTTCTCGAACGCTTGCTGAGCGAGCGATAAATGGGTTTCAGGGGGCGTGACGATGGCGACGCCGTGCAGTTGTTCGTTGGCCATCATGGCTTCCATGGAGGTGTAGTGTGCATCCGCCTCGAGGCCGTCTGTTTTGCTGGCGTCGATGTCACAGACCACCAGNCGATGAATCCGCCCTTCCGTTCGNAGCGTTGCGAGGANGCGGTGGTGGTTGGTTCCCCAGCGACCGCATCCAACCAAGCCAATTGCGACGTCCATGTCCCCGCCTCATCTGTACACGGAACTCAGCCACTGACCGTTTTTGTCCTTGTATCGCATCGTAAAGGCCTCGGGAGCTTCGTCCCAACGCCACCAGCCCTGATCGTTGAACCCCATGAGTTCGTACACCTCAGGTGTGCAATGAACCCCTTCTACACCGTAGTAGTGGGCGTGCGGAACGCGTGTGGTCAGTCGGTGAAGGCCAGCGAGGTACAACGCCAACGAGGTGATGGCGTCCTGGCTGGTCGGGGTTGAACGCCATTTGACGGTGGGAAACGGGTTGTGGACGGCTTCCTTGGGAGGGTCCAATCGCGGTCCTTGAGGTTCATTGCGCCCTTTCTTGAGTTGGTTTCGAATNAACCAGCGGATTCGGTAGTGGGGGCGTTGCCCGTAGGCGCGCTTGAGGAGGTACCGCTGTTCGTAGTCGTAGAGCGTGCCNTTGATTTGATTCCATACCCGTTTGGAAAGGCAATAGGTGACGAAGTGTCGGTTGGTGAGTTCGACGTCGTTCATGTGGGGTTCAAGCTCTTCCTTGGTCCCCTTTTCCACGTTCCAAACCTGGACCGTCCCNANGTCGTTGTAGGCCTCTGCCCAGTCCGAAAGACGCAGAAGTGCCGTCAAGTAGGTTGAATTCAGTTCGATGTCGTCTTCAACAAGGACCATNCGNTCGTAGCCACGCTCGTCAAGGATTTCTCGACGGGCGGAGATGAGTTGGCGGCCNACACCGTAATTTTCGGTGCGTGCNACGACGTCGAGATAGGGTACATCGCTCTGGTCAATCACGGCCCGCAAAGCGTCTTGCTGGGCCCCGGGTCCNCCGTCCAGAAAATGGACGATGTCCACGCTGCCGTCCACGACCTCGGAACAGGTTCCGAGGGACCTGAGCATGCGCTGAAAATGGTCNGGGCGACCAAANCCGAACGTGGCTACGGCCGTGCGCATNAAGGGTCTCAANCCGGCACCCCTCATGAGGGTGGTGATGGGTTCGAGCACCTCTGTCANTCAGGCCTTGTGCCTCAGCGCGTCCGNGAATCGTNTGGTTGGTCTTCNCCCGAACGCTCGTCTCCAGNGCGCTCCTCNTCGTCGCTTCGTTCANGTTCTCTGTNGTCATCTTCCTCGGATTGGGANCCNTCNGCGTCGCTTCGGTCTTCACCNTCCGAACGTTCGNCNTCTCGATCAACTTCTCGATCGTCCCCGTCCTCGGTATCAANGCGNTCCNGCTCGGCCTCAGNGTGTCGTTCNCCCGATGGGAGGNCGACNCGGTCGCTCTCCTCAAGCGTGCTGAGGTTGGTCACGGAAACGCCCGCTGCCGAAACAGCGTAGATGAAGTCGCCCATGAAAATGGACCGGCGGATGTTTCGGTCATCCCACCANCCGGATGCGTCGGCGTCGTTGTAAAAGGAGGAGTGGTCGACGTNCCCGTATTCGTTCAGCGACTCGTTCGCAACGTCGATCTCGACCAGCATGAGTTTGGATACGTACTCGTAGGACCATCGAACGTATCCGTTNTCACTGGTTTCGACGTATCGNTAGGTTGAGAGCGGTACGGCGAGCATTGACTTTGGTGCCCAGTACTGAAACGCCTTGGATTCGTAGGATGCTTCCGACCACGACCATGACCACGCGTCGCGTTGTTCGGATTCGACCGGCGACAGTCGAAGGGTTGCTGATTGCGTCGGGTCGGTTGGGTCTTCAATGTCAAACAGGGACAATTGGGTGGCTGACCAGTCAAGGCCGGTACCGTCAGCGTTGGCGGGCCCGAGACCGATGGTGAGCAGATGGTCCCTTGAGAGTGGATGGATGTAGGTCGAGACGCCTGGAACCTTGAGTTCGCCGAGAACCGTTGGGTTGGATGCGTTTGAGACGTCGATGACCCAGAGCGGGTCGATTTGCTCGAACGTGACGATGTAAGCTCGGTCGGCGTCGTAGCGTACACTCCAAATGCGTTCACCCGGAGCAAGACCGTCAACGCGTCCCGCTTCGACAAGAACCTGGTGTCCGGTCTCAGCGTCGGTCGACGGCACGAGCGTCACGAGTTGAGAGGACATCGGTTCAGCGTCGTCCATCCACCAGCGCATCCACTGACCGGTGGTGGTCGCAACGCGCAACACGCCCTCGTGTTCGGACAGAGCGAACTGATTCAGAACCGTTCCGTCGACTCGGCCAGAGCCGGTGTAGAGCGTCGCATCGGGAGCGCTGATGTCGAAGGTGTGGAGGTTGGTCATCTCGTCANCACCGTCGTTGTTCCAAAACCACCAGGCGTCAAACGCCGTCTCGGCCAACACCAACAGGTCGGATGAAGCGTAAACGAGCGGATGGTTGCCGACGATGTGGTCCACGTCGTACTCCAGCGCTGAAGCGGTCAGCCCCAGCGTGAAAATGCTGGATATCCCACGATTGAGGCTGCTCTCGGGAGCAACGAATTCGGCACAGTCGTTGTCGCTCATGGTGTGAACGCTCACTTCCCCATCGCTGTATTCGTACACTTGTGGAATCANATCGGACAGTTCAAGCGCATCGATGGACTCGNTGTTCTCCATCATGGTCTGAAAGGCCACCTTTTCTCGAATNTCGAGTCGCAGTGGGTCATCGTAGTTCAAATTCCAGTACCCNGCAGGAAGGTCAAGCCACGTTTTGACATCGGGGATGTTCATCGATGCGTGGGTCACCGTCCGCACCGTTCCGTTCACCTCCCTTGCCGTGATGTAGGCCCCTTCGATGAAGAGTTCTCGCTGCACNTCGGGCTCGCTTCGATTGGAGACATCGACAACGGTGAATTTGGTGAGGCTGCTGGTGCGCCACGACCAACCGTCGTCACCCCACCCCATGGCGTCAACCAGTGGGTGGTCGGGCTCAACCGCCCAGGGGCTCAAGATCGAAACGACCACGAGCTGGTCGCCGTCCAACATCATGGCAACGGGTGTTCCCGACAGCATCGTGCTTGAAGCANGTTCAATTTGACCAAACTCTGGAATTGCAAGGATGTGGAGTTGTTGTCCTTGAAGGTAGTAAACATGGTAGCCGTCGGTCTTGAGGAAGTCCGCTTCGTCAACGCCCCGTTCTTGATTGTTCGTGCCCGAGAAGTCCACGCCCTCCTCTCGCACAGGCGTGCGCGGNTGAGCANCGCTGTTTGTGTCGGCCACCGCACCGTCTTCAGCNGCCATTTCGGGAACACCGATNAGCGGACTGCCGAAGTACGGATATTGGTCAGCGACCGATTGCAGGAGGCTCACCCTGGATTCCTCCTCGATTGAACGCTTGAGGGACGCTTCAAGCTCCTCGCAATCTTCGTACGCGTGCAGCTGAGGTGCAGCCACGGTCCTGGCCGCAATGGTGGCCCAGTCGTCAGGAAGGACAACATCGGGAACCTCAACGTTCTCACTCTGATTCAGACAGCCTGAAAGCAACATGATCAGGCACAGAACAACGGCCGCCGTGCGTCGAGTCTCCATGCATCATCGAGGGTCCGGTCCGTTATCAAAACCATGGTTGGTTGGACGCATCCCGAAACGANCCNGGCGCAGTGTCTCAAACGGGGAGGAGCCCTTGTTGTGCGGCGTAAGCACCGCCTGCGGCGAGGAGAATCAGAACGGCAANCACGCGCCCTCGGGTTTTCCTGGGTTGTTGGACCGGAGCGACGACGTTCAATTCGGGAAGGGCGTCGAGCGGTGGAAGTTCGTTGATGGCCGGANCGTGCGGCAGNGNCGGNAGAGGCAGAAGCTCAGGCATCGNCAGCGGCCCGGTGTCCGCCTCGATTTGAACGCGATCGGGATAGAGTTCGTCGAGGTCATCGAGCCCCGGTGCGTCGGGGATGGGTCCGAGAACGGTTGACCAGACCGCTTCAAGGCTCTCTCCGGAGACCGGCTTTTGCAACCAGGCCACCGCTCCCGCAGAATANGATGCGTTGGTGGCAAGTTCGGCCATTCGAGACGGTGCGACGAAGACGATGCGCTGTTCCCCTCCNTGCTCTCGCATTTCCAACGCCGCGAGGTGCCCGTCGAGGGACGGAATGTCGAGGGACAACACCACCAGCTCGGGGTCGAGTCGAATGTATTCATCAACGGCCTGGTCGCCGTCCTCACAGAGNGCNACGCTGAAGTTCCGNGTCTTGAACAGGTTGGAAAGGCGCATGGAAGACATTGGATTGTTGTCCACAATGAGCACCGTTGGGGCCGCATCGTCGTCCACTTCGGTGACCAAACCCATGCGTATCAAAACAACGCAACATGCGATGACTCATCAAACAACCGCTATTCTTCCTCGTTTCCGTGCGGAGTTGAAAGATCCTCCACCGGGCCGTCCTGAGGTTTTGAGAAGGTTTCTCGAACAACGTCGCTCTGCGCTTCCTCTTCCTGTTGCACCCGTCGTCGTTGGGGTGCTTGTGTGAACTGCATTTGCAACTCGCTGATCACCGCTCGAAGCATTTGGGTTTCTTGAGCGCTGAGGTTGCCATCGGTTTTTCGTTGAAACATTCGGAGCACTTCGATGCCTTCTCGGGCCTCGGCCATGTTGTAATGGTGCTGACCCGCCTGGTCGGGCAAGTACCCCATTTGGAGAAGCGTGGAGCGTTGAAGCATCTGAACCATTTGAAAAAAGCGTGCGGCGTCTTCGTCGGCAAACATGTCGGCCATGGCGAAGGGTTGGCACCGGGGTTTTTGTTCCCTGCGCCCTATTCGAAGAGTTGGTCNAGCAGCCAATCNGGGTTGAACTGCATCAAATCATCGTACCCTTGACCGGTGCCCGCNAACACGATNGGGCGACCGGTGGCGTAGGCGATNGAAAGACCCGCTCCACCTTTTGCATCGGTGTCCATCTTGGTCAAGACGGCNCCGTCAAACCGCATGATTTCTTGNAACATTTTTGCCTGTTCTACCGCATCGTTTCCGGCCAGAGAATCACCGACAAAGAGCGTGAGGTGNGGATTGGTCACCTTGCGAACCTTGTTGAGTTCGTTCATCAGGTTCGTCTTGTTCTGCATGCGCCCAGCCGTATCGACCAGCACCACGTCGATGCCTTTGGCTTTCGCTGAATCGATTGCATCGCGAGCGATGGCGGCCGAATCGCCACCGCGTTGACTGGAGATGCACCGTATACCCAGGCGTTCGCAATGGGATTCAAGTTGCTGAATCGCGCCCGCTCGGAANGTGTCGCCGGCAGCGGCGATGACGCTGTGCCCGTTGTTGAGCAGCCGCTGGGCAATCTTTGCCGCAGTGGTGGTTTTTCCGGTACCGTTGACGCCCACCAGCATGATGACCACCGGAACATCGCCCGCATCGATGAANCTGCGNACGCTGGCGTCAAAGTCCCANTAGCCCGCTTGGAGCAGTGCGTGGAGNGCACGCTTNAGCGCTGCTTCAAGCACCTTTGAGAGTTGAGCTCCTCGGCGAAGTCGGGCCCCGACCAGAGCGTTGCGCAGGCTGTCGATGATCGCTGCGGCCGCTTGAGAGGAAATGTCGGATTCAAGCAGCACCCATTCAAGTTCCTCGAGGAGGTTTTCGAGGGCCTCGCCCGACTTGATCACCCGGCCGCCTTCGGTGACNACACCGCCGCCCAACTCCACATCGATGGACTGGCCGCCTTCCAGTTCAATCGCCGCGGTTTTGCTCGAACCTTTTGGCGCTTGAGCAACTTCGACGAGTTGTCGGCCCGTTGTTGTCCGCATCATTGAGAGATCCACNTTGGAGCCTTTCGGACGGGCCACGTCAACGGCGCCGCGCTTTTTCATGGCTTTCTTGGCTTTCTCCTCTCGCTTGCGGCGCTCCTTTTCCTGGCGCTCCAACAGTTTACGCTCTTTCTTGCTGAGGGCCACAGGCGCNAGCGGCTCATCGTCGTCCCACGTGTCCCAATCGTCGTCGTCCGTTTCTGCAACGGTTGATTCAACCACCGGCTCGTCCACGTCGTCCCACTCTTCTTCCACGGGAGGCGCCTTTTGGGAGAGGTACGCTTTCGCTTCTTCGGAGTCCGCATCGACCGAGAGCGCATCACCGTCGGTTTCGTCAGCGACTTCTCCGACGCGTTTGCGAAATCGATCGAACAGGCCCATGGTGCTCCCTCAGTCATCAAGCGTCAAATCGCCACCGAACACACCGCGTCGCCGAGGACGCTTCGGNGCCGGTTCAGCCGTCACTTCTCCCGCTTCGTCGGTCGACACCGATGGGGCGTCCGAAGGAGGAGGCGATGCGCTGGTTGTTTGCTTCAATTGCTCTGCAAGTTGATTGAAGGTTTGCGCTGACCGGCCAAGCGCTGCTTCGGTTTGATCGGATTGCTGNTTGAGTTCATCTCGTAACTGTTGAATGTCCTGTTGGCGTCGNTCCGTCATGGCGCGNGCGTCACTCCACCGGCGCTCTCCAAAAACNCCCGTGCCGAGGTCGACCAAAGCGGTGCCTTCTTCCGACGACCCGTCGTGTCGGTANGGAAGGCTCACGCCGGAACCNATGGGTAAGTGCGTGGAAATTTCGGACCCCTTTTGATGGGAGAGGAGCGNCTCGAGGACCGCATCGGTGATGGCGTGTTCGGCCAGNACCGCATCGACCTGTTCGATTCGGACGTTGATCTCGTCCAGNCGCTTTCGGAGCGTTTCCACTTCTTGAGCGAGACGCTGCAGTTGAGCACGGTCGACCATGTCGTTCAAGCCCCCGAGTTGGTTGGGGTTGAAGAAGCCCCCGTCGTTGCTCGATGAGGGTTNNGCTGAGGGTGAAAAGCGGCGCAGGGCCATTCTTTATGAGGNCTTTTTTGTTGNTACTTCCATGGATGACGACGCCCCTGAGCAAGGCGGGGTTAAATCCCCGCCGGCTTCGGTCCCTATCGTAGTCGGCAACCTCGGTGNTGNGGCCCTTGTGCAGGAGCCAATGGNAAAAAAAACACCATGGGAGGACATCGCCCAATCTTCAGACAGCGGTCAGAAATCTGAACGNATTGCGGCGAAAGCATGGCNGGGTCCCGCGGGTGTGGCACGGAACAATCGGTTGATTTTGGCAACCGTCGTTTTCGTTGTTTCGCTGTTTTTTANCTGGGGATGGNNGCACTG
The DNA here is from genome assembly GCA_002694525.1 of Methanobacteriota archaeon. Lineage (GTDB taxonomy): Archaea > Thermoplasmatota > Poseidoniia > Poseidoniales > Poseidoniaceae > Poseidonia. The sequence goes on along the minus strand of NZMN01000018.1, from coordinate 28,079 downwards.
GGTTGCACTGTTTTTTTGGNACGACGGANATTATTACGGGGNNNANTATTATNCCGGATGGNTGGAGGTGTTGGATCTTTTTGAGTTCATANTCGGTGGCTATNTGTTCGATGNTTTTGCTTNCGGGTTTGAACATCTNGGGCCAGTGTACGTGCTCTTCATCGCGAGANCCTTCATGCCATTTGTGCTCATAGGCGTTCTCATTTTCGCTTGGACCAAGCGGAATTCAGGACAGGAAGTGTTTCNAAAAATNGGAACGTTNGGNGGGGGCTATTTTGCCATCATGGCCATTATGCTGCCCTACACAATCTTCAGCATCTACGGTGCTGAATTCGCCGTCGATACCTTCCTGGATAGCATTGGTTTCCTGCTCGCCGGAGGGTCCATGCTTCTCCTCCACCCAAAACTCATTCCGCTTCCAGAAAANTACAGGGTGCAGTGGCATCTTTTGGGCTCTCAGNAGCANCNNGAACTNCCCAAAATCTCCGGTTCAGGAGAGCAACGGTCGCTCGANGAGTGAGTGGGATTACTCTTCCTCGGCNGCGGATGAAATCANGCCGCCTTGTGCTGCAATCTCTTCTCGGAAGTGATGGAGAATCTCGGGTTCGGTGGACGTTCGCGGGTCAATTTCATTGACGCTCTCNATCTTGATGCTNCGTCGCATGNCGCGGTGGCGAGAGCCCAGAATGGAGTAGACCTTGTGGGTTGCAGCATCGTTGTCTTCCGCAGTGACATCGTACGAAAACGGCTGACGTTGACTGCCAAACGGGGCGGTTCCTGAAATTCGGTAGGCCTTCATCGGGCCCTCCGACCTGCCATCCTCCCTTAAACGCGCTGGCGCGACAATGGAGTGCAGGGAAACAGATTAAGGAAACACGGGGGAGTGGAATGAGCATGCGAGGCGCCGTTTGCATGGTCCTGTTGCTGCTCGTGCCGTTGGCGTCCGGCCTCAACACGGAGTTTCCCGTGGACCCCCCTGTCGCCGAAACGGGTGAACGCCTGTTGGTTCTCGACGAGGGGGTGTGGACCTCTGAGCGGTGGGCGATGTTGGAAGAACAGGGCATCCAACCGTTACGAACCGTCCGACACGATGCGCTCTTGGTTTGGATGGGTGACGAGGCGGTTTCTCTCGATGTAGGCGTGAGCGTTGGTGAACACGAAACGGCGGCGCTGCGCGAGGGCCTTGAAACGCCCGATGGCCCCGGTGAATACCGAGTTTTGCTCGAACCGAGACTGCCTGCCGACGGGATCGTGAATCTACGAGAAACCCTCGCTCTGTTGGGTTTCACCATCGTTCAAGAATCGCTTGACGTTCAGGGAAATCTACCCGCCTCGTTCACGTTCTTTGCGCCGGACGTTGAAGCACTGAACCCCCTTCTCGAGACCGAAGGTGTGCTGTGGGTTGAGCCCGTGCTCACCACCCGGGCTCGAAACGGTCAGGCCTCAGCTCTCATCGAAGCGGGTTCCATGGACGAGCACCCGTTCTGGACAATGGGTCTGAACGGTTCAGGTGTGATTGTTGGTGTCGCAGACAGCGGGATTGATGCCGATCATGCATGCTTTCGAAACGCTACGAGTCCAACGAGCGCCCACGCAGAGACCAACGCCTCCCACCCTGCGGTCGGCGTGTTTGGCGATGACCATCGGAAAATCATCCACCTCAACAGCAGTCTGGACGGGAACGACACCCCTGGTCATAGCGATTATCGACACGGAACCCACGTCATCGGGTCCCTTGCGTGTCACGACGTACACAGCGCGCGCCAAGACGCGCATCCCGACAACGGCTCGACCCTGGCCCACGGAACCAAACTGGTCGTGCAGGACATCGTCTCATCCGACGGATGGGTGCCTCCAAACGCGGACGCTTTGCTGTGGGAGTCCTCCGCACACGGGGGCGTTATCCACTCAAATTCGTGGGGCGACGACACCACGGCCTACACCGAACGAACGGGCCGATTCGACGCCTATGCTCGAGCCGTCCCCTGGTCGTTGGCCGTCATTGCTCCGGGCAACAGCGGGGAAGGTGTCCTCGAACCCGCCAACGGGCGAAACGTCGTCGCCGTCAGTGCGAGCACCAAATCGCTCGATGCAGAACGCTGGGGTTCCACTGCGTACGGGCCCACCGAAGCGGGCACGGACGGTATTTTCGTGCTCGCCCCCGGGGCCAACATTCTCTCCGCTGGCGCCGATGGGTTTTGGGACACGAACAACGAAAATCTTCGTACCTCGTCCGGAAGCAGCATGGCAACACCGCACGCTGCAGGCGCCGCTGCGGTCGTACAGCAGCTCTACCAGGACGGATGGATCACCCATGAAAACGACGTGTTGACCAACCGCTACCTGTCCGACATCAAGCCCGCCTGGGCCGACCCTGCGCCGTTGTTCAGAGGCGTTGAACTCGGCGAGGGTTTCACCCCCTCAGGTTCGTTGTTGAGAGCCTCGCTTGCACTGGCAACCACGCCCCTTCCCGAGACGGTTCGAAACGGGGGAACGGGCGGCCACGACCTTCACAACCCGTACGACGGTTGGGGGGTGTTGAACCTGAGCCAACTGATGGACCCGAGTGCTGCTGCGCCCGGNGGNGACGTGTGGATTCACGACAGTTACCGGTTGGTTGACGGGACCGTGNCCGATTGGTTCTCTCAACACGGCGGCAACACGCACNACCTNTCGGGGGTGGACGNNGAAGCGTGGGCGGGACAAGGCAGCATGGGACCTTTNCTGCGNACGGGGGACATGTTCACCGATCGTCTAACNCTGGTGAACGGCNAGGACGTGCGCATCCGCATGGCGTTTCCTGCNCAGCCGGANCCCGCGGTGGTGGACGACCTTCAACTCCGCGTCCGCCTTCAAGACGGGACGATTCTGCTGCCCGACCGATTGCGCTCGGGTGGGTTCGCACCAACTGAATTCTACCCCGATGTGGTGGACACGAACAACACNACGGCGTTTCCCTCAAGCAACGAGACCGTCGTCGGTATNGACATCCCCTGGAGTTATCTCTACGGTTCATCGTACATCGACGTTGACGTTGTTGCACGCTTCGTNCAGCCAGGTGGCACGCAAGGCGCCGTNGGGTTGGACGGGGATGCGGTCGGGTTTGCTCTTGCGGTGAAAGGTGTTCAGCGTGACTCCACGGGTTTTGACGACGACGATGGGGACGGNGTGTTCAACACGTACGATGCGTGTCCGACGGAGGCGGCGTTTCCCCAACACGATGCAGACCGGGACGGTTGCCTGGACGACGGGGATGACGACGGCGTTCCCAACNTGGTCGATGCGTGTCCGTACGAAAGGGCGCCGCCNCAATTTGACAGCGACCGAGATGGATGCGTTGACGACGGCGACGGTGACGGGGTGGCCGACGACAACGACCTGTGCCCTGAGGAAGCGTGGGAATACATGGACGCCAACGGTGATGGTTGCGACGATGTCAGTCAGTGGTTCCTCATGATAACGCCCANCGATNCCTGCTACTCCGCATACACGTACGGNACCTCATGTTCGATGTGGATACGATCGATCGAAGTGACCGTTGACGAGCGCNNGATTCACCANGAGAGCGNTTCCATCCTTGTCCTCAGCAATTCGGTTGGGGCAACCGACCGTAGTTGGGTCTACGTGTTCGACAAAAGTCAAGATGCGAGCATTGAGAACGCAACAAAAATTGAACTGGAGCTGGAGATCTTGTTCTGGCACAGTTCCTTGCAAACCACCCAAGGGCGGCAGTTTGGGTCTTGGCCGAACAACTGGGACATCGTCCCTTCGTATTCCTTCCCGATTGTGTACTGGGATTATCAAGTTGAATTCCAGAAGGGCATGCTCGGTGAAAATCGGGAGGAAGAACGCGTCGTCACGGTTTCAAACAGGCAATATTCAGCAACGGCTTCGTACCAAACGCACACCTTTGGGTGGTCATACCAAAGCATCACCGACGTCGACGGGGACGGTTACACCGTTCCCGGCGCGACGTACGATGGGCCGTGCCAAAACTACGCATGCAGCGTCAGATTCAACAACGTCTTTGATGCATTTCCCAACGATGCCACGCAGTGGTCGGACAGCGATGGAGACGGATACGGCGACAACGCATCGGGATATCGCGGTGACCTCTTCCCGGACGACCCGTATGAATGGGCCGATGACGACGGTGACGGTTATGGAAACAATTCAGACGCCTGTCCGAGTGTATACGGCACGTCTTCTTGGTACGACAGAAGTGGCTGTCCCGACCTCGACGAAGACGGGTTCGCCGATGAGGACGAGGTGTGTCCCGGCGAGTATGGAACCTCACCCTACCAACTTGAGTTGGGTTGCCCTGACCCGGACGGAGACGGATACGCCGATAATTTCTCAGACGTTTGCCCGGGCGTTTACGGAACGGCGTACGGANACGNGATGTGGGGTTGTCCAGACACCGACNNGGACGGTTGGGCTGACCCTGGNTCGGCAGGCGCATCACCGCTGGACCCGGGCATCGATCGCTGTCCAGACCGATACGGAACAGCGTTCCAGGGCGAATACATCGGGTGTCGGGACACCGACNNNGACGGTTGGGCTGATGTGGAGGACGACCTTCCGAACGACGGAGAATATTGGGTCGACAGCGATGGAGACGGTGTAGCGGATGAAGAAGACCTGTTTGCCCACAACCGCCTGATATCGCACGAGGGTCACGTGGCTGCGCTCATGTTCCTGGGCGTCTTCGTCGCCTGCGTTGCCGGGCTTCTCTTCCTCAGGCGACATCGGGCCGCAGAGGAAGCCATGGCTGAGGAGTTGACGGCGTGGTTGGACGGGTTCCGCGGCCCGAGCACAGAACAGCAAAACGACGAGTACGAGTCGCCCGCCCCGTACGAAACGAAGATGTTCTGAACAAATGATTCGACCCGAGGGTTGCCGTTAACAAAATCAAGAGACGCAGTAGGATTTGCACGTTGTTGGTGGGGTTCTNCCCCACCGATGGCCAAGGTCAACCTTGAAGTCCAATGCCATGCTCGGAGGACCATCCCCCCCCGGGAAGGTGAACAAAAATGAGCGAACGCCTGTATGTCGGAATTGACCTTGGAACCTATCAATCAACCATCGCCTCGAGCGCTGGAAANCTTCAGACCATNGAGACGGTCGTNGGCCGTCCAAAGGATCCGGTGGCGCGAAACTTCCTCGGCCGAGATGTGCTCTTCGGTGAAGACGCCCTCAAGAACAAACTGGCTTGCAACCTGTACCGCCCGATGGCGGCAGGCGTCACGCAAGACGATGAAGCCAACCTTGCTGCGGCAAAGGCGTTTGTNTCCCACCTCCTCGAGAACGTGGACCCGGAAGAATACGATGAGGTGTTGGGCGTCATCTGCTCTCCCAGCCACGTGTCCTTTACCGACAAATCCAATCTTGTTGCCACGCTGCGCGGACAGGTGAACGCCATCATGGTCGTCACCGANCCGTTTGCNACGGCCTACGGCATTGATGAAATCGCCGGATCGATTGTGGTCGACATCGGAGCGGGAACCACCGACATCGCTCGTGTGTACGGAACCTTCCCCACCGACGACGACCAGGTCACCATCACCGAAGCAGGCGACTGGCTCGACCTGCAACTGATGGACCTCATCAAGAAGAAGTACACCGGCGCTCAAGTGACCAAAGACATGGTGCGGAAGTGGAAGGAGGCTTCGTCCTACGTCGGCGGCGACGCACGAGAAGTCACCGTCGAGCTGTCCGTTGACGGCAAGCGACAGGTGGTCGACATTGGCGACCTCATCCTCGAAGCGTGCGAACTGATCATTCCAAAGATTGGAAACGCCATCAAGCGAAACGTTGCGGGTGCGGACCCTGAATACCAGCAAATCCTCCGGAACAACATCATCCTCTCGGGCGGCGGATCGCTGATCGAAGGAATCGCCGACCGACTGGCCGGTGAAATTGCGGACATCGGCGATGTGCGAGTGTGGTGTGTCGAAGACGCCATCAACTCCGTGGCCACCGGCGCNCTGAAGCTTGCCAGTGAAATGCCCGACGACATGTACACGTCCATCAACTGAGTCGGCCGTTGCAGGGAGGTTGCAAATACCCCCTTTCTCGCACGCCGACCTTGGGAAGGTTCAAGTGTGGTAAATCTGCGATGCGTNGCCGTATGGCCGTAGAGAGTTCGTCACCCGGTGGCATCCGAAGAGTGGGTTCCTCATCCAACGATGAGCGAGCGGCCCTTGAAGGGATGCTCAAAGGATACCCTGTGGAACAGCTCGTTGAAGAAGTGCTCGTCGCTTGGGACGAATTGGGNAAACGCAACGACGANCTCGTGGCGGTCAAGCAGCGATTGCGCGTGGTCGAGCTCGACCTCGCCGAGCGACAGGACAACGTCGCCCCGGAGGTTGCGCGACTGGCAGAAGCGGAGCAAACGTTGAAGGAAAACGAAGCACAAATCGTNCACCTCGAACGGTTGCTTTCCGACACAAAGGAGGANCTTTCNGCCCAACAATCCTCGATTTCTCATCAAGAGCGATCGTCCATGGACGCNGAGTTGAATCAACTTCGCACCCTGACCACCGAACAGGANGAAGTCATCGGTGAGATGGAAGGGCGCATCGGACAGATGGTTGAGGCGTTGGAAAAGGCTGCAGACGCTGGATTAACCTCCGTGACCGCTGACGAAGTACGACTTCTGAAGCAACAAGTCGATGAGCGACAACGACAGCTCGATGTTGAAAAAGCAGCCGCCGAGGCTCTGGAGGAAGAACGGCAGCGTCTGAGGGACATCGCCGACCGTNTGCGTGGTTTGCTCGACGCTCGAGACCGCCGTCTCGCAGAACTGGAAGAACAATTGGAGCGTGTGATGCAGGGNCCGCGATCGGTGTCGGCGGAGCACGACTACNTGGTTGANCANATCGAAGAACTGAAGCGACGNCTCCTNGAACGAAATCGNGAGTANGAATCGCTGCGACGACGCGAACGACGACTGCACAACGATGTCTTTGAGCGCGACGAACGCATCCAGCAAGTNACGCTCACCATGACCGACCTCGAAGCGGCCCTGCAGGACAGNACCGCAGAACTTCGCGAACTGGANGAACAGCGAAGTTCAATGGAGCACGAGCTTCACTCGGCTCGNCGAAGCGAACGCACCCGAGAGGTGGTCGGACGAGTGTTTGCTGATTCCTTATCGCTGGTTCGCAGCCATGAAAGTCGAGAGTTGAAGCGAGAGCTNTACGCCAACGCNCCGGACGTTGAGCGGACCATCAAAGCCCCCACCGCCGAGGACATGGTGAAACTCGCNGAGGGAGAAGAGGTGGCGCTCGATACCGAAGAGACCGAACTTGAACCGGGCATGGACGTCGACGGCCCGCGCCCACCATCGCCGGGCGGCACGGGCGACCCCGTTGTCATGGACGACGACGACTGAANTCAAGCACGGCACGCTTGGACAAGACCGGNCAGACGCGACCGGAGTTCGTCAAGCGACGAAGCGTCTTCCGTGACGGTGCCCGTGACGATCCATTTCGCACCGGCCTCCACGGCGGTTCGTACGTCGTCAGGCGACCGNANTCCACCCCCAACCAGGAGGGTTAGCCCGTCCACCGANGCGGCTTTCGCAATCAANTCTGGATGAACGGGCGTGTCAGCACCGCTGCCCGCTTCCAAGTAAAGGAGCGAGAAGCCGAACATGCGGGCGCACAAGGCGTACGCATGAACCAANTNCACNTCCGTCGGTTGAATCANTTCTGCCGCACCGACCTCGCCCACGCGACCGCCCGGCGCACACACGACGTAACCTGTCGGAAGGGCTTCGACACCAAAGCGGTCGAGATGAGGTGCTCCGCGAACCTGTTCACCGACCAAGAATTCACGCTTGGTTGAGTTCATGAGCATCATGAACGTGATGGCATCGGCCGCCGGTGANAGTGCATGNGCTCCGCCGGGGAAAAGNACAACGGGNACGTCCCAGCGGTTTTCCTCGCCGGTTGGGTCCTGACTGGCTGCAAACATCCGGAGTTCAAGCGCCTCCTGAATCGCAGCACACGTGGCGTGAACCACGTCGTCGGGGGTGTCGGTCGAGCCGCCAACAAACACCATGCTCGAACCGCATTCAACGGCGATCATGGCTCGNTGGGCGGCCACGTCGGGTGCTTGCTTCGCCGGGTCGATGAGGGNGATGTGGCGAGCCCCTTTGGACGGGCGCCGTATTTTTTCCAGCACGCTGGATTCACCCACGTTCATGATGCTCGCGCTGCCGTCAGCGAGGAAAGGGCATAGGGCTTGCGCCCGTGCTTCAACAACGGGAGGCTTCTCAAAGCCCCGGCGNCTGCGACCACCATGGGCGAAGGAGGGCCGTTTCGTCGTCTCCTGAATTACATGAAGCCGCACCGCGGTACGGTCCGGCTTGCAGCCTTCTGTTCGGTGNTGAACAAATTCTGGGATTTGGCGCCGCCACTNCTCATCGGATTGGCCGTTGATGTGGTCGTCNTGAGGGAGGATTCAGCCCTTGCGTCGACCGGACTCATCGATCCCTGGCACCAACTCGTTGCGCTGTCGGTGTTGACCTTTCTTATCTGGGGNCTCGAATCCTTGTTCGAGTACTTTTACGGCGTGCTGTGGAGAAACCTTGCCCAAACGGTGCAGCACGAACTGCGCCTGGACACCTTTGATCACGTCCAGCAGCAGGGAATGGCATGGTTTGACGAACGTCANAAGGGCGACATCTTGGCCATTTTAAACGACGACATCAATCAACTCGAACGGTTTCTCGACAAAGGCGCCAACGACCTCCTTCAGGTGAGCACGACGGTGNTGGTCGTGGGCGCAGTGTTCTTGCTGATCTCGTGGGAGGTGGCGCTCTTTGCCGTGCTGCCCATCCCCCTCATCGTCTGGGGNTCGTTTCGATACCAGCGCAGTTTGGAGCCAAGGTACGCCAAGGTGAGAAACGCAGCGGGACAGATGAACGCACTGCTCGAGAACGACCTCTCGGGCATGTCAACCGTCCAGTCCTTCACCGCAGAGGCCAATGAACTGCGCCGGGTCGAGACGTTGAGCGATGCTTACAGGGATGCAAACAGGGAAGCGATTCGCCTCTCGGCGGCGTTTACCCCACTGATTCGCATGGCCATNTTGGTNGGNTTCACCGCCACGCTTCTCCTGGGAGGGTGGTTCACCCTTGAAGGNACCATGGCCGTGGGNGCATACTCCGTGCTCGTGTTCATGACCCAGCGATTGCTGTGGCCGCTCACGCGGTTGGGGGAAACGTTTGACCTGTATCAGCGAGCGATGGCGTCGTCCACGCGTGTGCTCGACGTCCTCGCCTCCCCCATTGAACTCAAGCAGGGCACCTTCCAGCCCAGCGACGACGAAGAAAAGACGTCGTCCATTTCACTGGAGCATCTGGACTTCGCTTACCCGGACCGAGCCCCCCTGTTTCAAGACCTCTCGCTCACCTTTGAGCACGGTAAGACCACCGGCGTGGTGGGCTCTACGGGCGCCGGAAAAACNTCACTCATACGCCTCTTGCTTCGGTTTGCNGAGCCGCAAAGCGGTCATGTCTCGTGGTGCGGCCANCCGCTGGACGAGTGGGACCTTCANGCCTTGCGNTCGTCCATCGCCCTGGTTGACCAGCACATCACGCTCTTTCCNACCAGCATCATGGAAAACATTCGTTANGGTCGGCCCACGGCAAGCGATGAAGACGTCATCCAAGCGGCTGAAATCGCCGAAGCCTCTGCNTTTGTGGCCGACCTACCAAAAGGATGGGAAACCATGGTCGGCGAAGGTGGGCATCGTTTGTCTGGAGGACAGCGACAACGCGTTGCCATCGCGCGAGCGGTTCTCAAGGATGCNCCGCTCCTCGTGCTNGACGAAGCGACCTCAGCCGTCGACAACGAAACCGAGGCNGCACTGCAACGNTCCATCGAGCGAATCTCCCGNGACCGCACNACGATTGTGATCGCCCACAGGCTNTCAACGGTACGNCACGCAGACCGAATCCTTGTGCTGGANGAAGGAAAGGTCGTTGAAGACGGNCGCCATGAAGNCCTGCTCAAGCTCAACGGAGTGTACGCTCGGCTCTGGTCCGTGCAGACCGGCGAGGTCCAATAATCGTTAAAATCCGCATGAAAAACTTTGCAAAAATACACTCCTTTATATACTGGTTTTNGGGGTAGCACGGTTTGAGAACCATGAAAACTGAAATCTCAAACAAAAGAAGCCTGCTATTGACCGGAATGCTGTTCCTGATGACCCTCGGGGCAGTGTCTGCAGAGGGAGCCAAACTCGANGAANCCGACATGGTCGGTGTTTCGTTCTGGCTCGCCACTGCAATGATGCTTGCATCAACTGTTTTCTTCATCATGGAGCGAAACAACGTTGCAGCCAAGTGGAAGACCTCCATGACCGTCGCCGCACTCGTCACGGGTGTTGCATGGTACCACTACACCTACATGCGCGAGCACTGGGCANCCANCTACGCTGAAGNTGCTGCTGATGGCACAACCGGCGTCGGAGAATCTCCTCTCGTCATGCGATACATCGACTGGTTGATCACCGTCCCACTGCAGGTTGCTGANTTCTACCTCATCCTCGCAGCNGTCGGAGCCGCNACCGCNNTGCTGTTCTGGCGCCTCTTCGGNGCTTCCCTCGTGATGCTCATCGCCGGTTTCCTCGGCGAGTCGGGCCAAGCNCCAGANATGCCAATGCTCNNCNTTGGCTGNCNCTGCNTGGNTNTACATCATCTACGAGGTTTGGGCTGGCGACGCCAAGAAAGGCGCNGACACCACCTCCGANGGCACCCAGTTTGCCTTCAAGGCCATGGCCATCATCCTCACCGTGGGATGGGCCATCTACCCGATCGGCTACTTCCTCGGAACNGGCGANGACGCCAACACCGATGCTCTGAACATCTTGTACAACATCGCTGACGTCGTGAACAAGACCGCCTTCGGTCTGATGGTGTGGTACGCCGCAACCATGGACACCAAGGCATCTTCGTCCGAAGAGTGAAGCCAACAGCGGTTCTCCAACCCCCCCTGAGGCGGGGTGGCTTCGGCCGCCCCGTCTCTCTCGGGTAGGACCGTATCGACGCAACGCAGTTGCTCATCAAGCACGCATTGACCAACGATCACGCCGGTTCGTACCNGCGCATCAACGATTCAAGCGTGGCCTCTGGTGCCGTTCGACGCCACCACGTACCCANCANNACCCAGCACAGGGTGTAGCNAACGACGACCGTACAGGNCGTCAGCGGCGCCCAAGCGTNAAGCTCATCGAAGCGATGAGCCCAAGCAAACGGTACGAAGTGAACGACGTACACGGTCAGCGACGCCTGACCCAGNTCNGCCAGACCATGAAGAGCCATGANGCGTTCCGTTAACAGCCAAAGCAGAGCTGTACCGGCAAGGGCTGCNATCAGAAACGCAGCGTTCGCCGGGAAGAACGTCAGGGAGGCGTTGCCCGTTGGCAGCGCCCAAGGGACGTCGTTGCGCACGCTCTGCACCAACACAACCAACGACGCACTGAAAGCAACCGTCGCTGTTCGNNTGAGCAGTCCACGNCGCTGACNTTCGTTGCATGCCGCAACGGACGCACCGAACGCAGCAAACGTGATCCACGGGAAAAGTGGATACAACCCGGTTGCCATCAAGTGCTGAAACCATTCGACCGGGTCGTCAACGACGACCCGCTCGGTCCAAATNGAAGGGCCCTGCCATGCGTGCATCGCATGCGTAGCGCCCACCATAGNCAACGCCGTCAGAGCGAACGCTCTGGCAGGNGCTTCCGAACGTCGGAAAGGTTGCATCCAAACACCTTCCGTCAACACGAGCAGTCCAAGCAAGCTAAGCACACCCGGTGTCCAAACGTCGAACAGGTGCGGNGCACTGAGATTGACGATGCCCTGGCAGAAGAACAGGCAACCCGCCCTCCACGTTCGTTGAGGCATCGAAAGTTTTCGTTGAAACAACCCCCAACCGAGCAACGCCACAAACAACGGAGCTGCNAGGCCGCCGGCTCCAGAAACAACNACACCGAACATCANCCAAGCCCCCGANANCTGCGGCTCCCACGTCGCAGCAGCATGAACCANAACCATCAGCAAAACGGCCAATCCGCGAAGTGCATCAACGGAAACGATGCGTTGTTGNGTGCCCATGGTGCCCACTCAACTGCGCTGATTCACGTATTCCACAGCGTTTCTGAAGATCTGCAACCCTTGCCCTTCCCAACCGTCCATCCCGTCGGTNTCGGANGTTGCATGTCGAGTGTGTTCGGGATGAAGCCATCGCGCATAAATCGCCTCCGGGTGAGGCATGAGGCCGAACACAAGTCCCGANGCGTCGCAGATGCCTGCGATGTTGCGCATGCTTCCGTTCGGACTCAACGGNTAGGGAAGAGGTTCGTCCGTGATTCCGGCCCCGACCGGCGTGGAGGGGTCGACGTAACGGACCGTCAATTGATGGTGTTCNGAAAGCCTGTCAAGGTCTTCCGAACTGGGCATCACGTACTTTCCTTCACCGTGGCGAACGGGGCATTCGATGCGNTCCATGCCTTTGGTCCAAATGCACGGGCTCTCNGGGTCGAACTCCAACGTGACCCAGCGGTCTTCATAACGGCCGCTGTCGTTGAGGGTGAGGCTTCCTCGCTGAAGGAAATCCGGTGAACGGCCCGTATCGGGNCCNGGGAGGAGGCCTGTCTTGACGAGAACCTGGAATCCGTTGCAAATCCCGATGATCGGTTTACCCGCATTGACAAAGGACATCAACGATTCTCGCATGGCAAACCGCATTCGATTTCCGAGGAGTCGCCCGCTCCCTAAATGGTCTCCAAACGAAAATCCACCGGGAACGGCCAGTATGTCGTACGTGGAAAGGTCNGCATCACCGGAAACAAAACGATTGACGNGAATTCGTTCTGCTTGCGCACCTACCATCTCGAACACGGCTTTTGTNTCATGATCGCAATTGATCCCGAAACCAAACAACACCGCCACCCGTGGAGCCATCATGAAACACCTCCGGTAAGATCGAGGGTGCCTTTCCAAGCGTCCACCAAGGATTCGACGTCGGCGGCGATCAGTGAATCATCACCGTCGGTGATAACGAGGGTTGCTTCGGTCTGAACGTGGCCCANGACGGTGGTCGGGTGCCCCCTCATCGCTTCCAAAAACGCCCCCTCATGCTCGGAGGAAACGGCGACGATGAACCGNCCGAGTGATTCGCCCCAAAGGCGCCCCCAAACATCGCCGTCACCGGTTCCGTCGATGTCAACCACGGCACCAATTCGTCCGCCGATGCACATTTCGGCCAGTGCGACGGCGACCCCGCCTTCGCTGCAGTCGTGGGCCGTACGGACCCATCCTGCGCGAATGCACGCCGAAAGCGANCGGTACGTGTTGAGGTTCTCCTCCGGNNCCAGCAAGCGTGGGACATCGCCACCAACACCGGCTGCCTCGCCCGACTCCGTGAGCATGAACGCCAATTCTGACGCNCCGAGTTCCTGCTTTGANGAACCCACCAGGTAGATTNGGTCGCCTGCGAACTTGAAATCACTCGTGGCGGTCTTGCGTACGTCGGGATGGTCGCCGAACAGGGAGAACAAAAGCGTGGGNGGGATCGAAATCTTGTCTGGCCCCGAACCATAGTCGTTTTTCATGGAGTCCTTGCCGCTGACGCACGGCAGTCGGTAAGCGCGACACACGCGCTCCAGCTCTCGGTTGGCCCGCACGAGTTGGGCGAGTTTGAATCGCCCGTCAGGTGTTTTTGTGGATTCAATGGGGTCGGGCCAGCANAAATTGTCGAGGCCTGCCATTTTGTCAACGTCAAGACCAACGCACACAGCGTTTCGAACCGCTTCATCNATCGATGCGGCCGCCATGGCCCCTGCATCGATGTCTGAATACCGGGGTGCAATGCCGCACGAGATGACGAGTCCGTGGGGGTCGCCNTGAATGGGGGCGATGACCCCGGCGTCGCCNGGNCCNTCTCGCTCNACGCCGACNAAGGGTTTGATGGCGGTCTGGGCGATGACCTCGTGGTCGTACTGCCTCACCCACGTTTCCTTGCTGGCGATGTTCGGTCGCTTGAGCATCGAGGTGAGCAGCGCCCCGTGGTCGGCGCTTTCAGGAGGGACAAAGAGCGGGAGAGNGGGTGAACGCCATTCGGANTCCAACTGCAGTTGCGGTACGCCATCGTGCAGGAATTCGATGGGAAGGTAAGCCACCGTAGCCTCACCGTAGCGCACGTGGAACATGCCTGTGGACGTGAACGTCGCNACAGCGGTCGCTTCAACCTCGTGGAGGTCGGCGAGCGCTTCAAACGCNTNTTGATCCTCGGGCTTGACCGCAATGGTCATTCGTTCTTGGCTCTCNGAGACCAGTATCTCCCAAGGCGACAATCCCGCCTGTTTCAACGGCACCTTGGCCAAGTCAATTTCACAACCGTTGGTGTATTCGGCCATTTCTCCAATGGACGATGACAAACCGCCAGCGCCGTTGTCGGTGATGCACGTGATGAGGTTGGCGTCTCGCGCTTCCAGCACCATGTCGAGCATTTTTTTCTGGGTGATCGGGTCGCCGATTTGGACGGCGCTCGAGGGCGATTCTTCCGTGAGTTCCAGCGATGAGAACGTTGCGCCATGAATGCCGTCGTACCCCACGCGCCCGCCAACCATGTAGACGATGTCGCCCGCAACGGGGGTTTTGACGTGGGACGGGCGTCCGTCGGGCAGGGTGCGAGGCATGATGCCGACCGTTCCACAGTACACGAGGGGTTTGCCGATGTATCGGTCGTCAAACACGATGGCTCCGTTCACCGTAGGTATGCCCGATTCATTGCCGCCGACACGGACGCCCGAATGCACGCCGCGCAGAACGCGAGACGGATGGAAGAGGTTCTCCGGGAGTTGGCCCTCCCAATCNGGGGGACCAAAGCAAAACACATCGGTGTTGGCGATGGGTCGNGCCCCCAAACCCGTGCCNAGAATGTCTCGGTTCACCCCAACGATGCCGGTCATTGCGCCGCCGTACGGGTCCAAGGCCGAAGGGGAATTGTGGGTTTCAGCCTTCATGCACACGCTCCACGTATCGTCCCATGCGATCACCCCGGAGTTNTCGTGAAACACCGAAAGAAGCCAATCAACCTCCTTTTGCATGTCGTGTGTCGGTTTCATGATGTGGGTTTTGAAGATGGAATCGATGACGGTGTCTTCTCCGGTCTCGTGGTCAACGTGNTGTATTTTTGAAGCGAAAATTTTGTGCTTGCAGTGTTCNCTCCACGTCTGAGCCAAACATTCCAATTCGACGTCGGTCGGAGCGTTCGATGAAATGCCCATCGCCGTTCGTTGGGCACGAATCGTTTCGTCGCGATAGTGCGCTTGAATGGCGTGCATTTCGTTGAGGTTCAGCGCCAGCAACCCGTCGTTGGAAATCGCTTCAAGTTGGGCGTCGTCGACCTCCAAATTCACGGCCTGAGGTTCAATGAACACCTGCTCTGGGGGTGTTGGAAAAGCAAGTTCAGGCCAAGCGCTGGATCGACACTGTTCTCGGTCGGCGANGAGGGCTCGTTCNATGAGGTTGTTGTGGAGCGTNCCGGCCAACCAGTTCACGTCGCAATCGNCCGGAAGGCCGTAGAAAACNTACGTGAGGTACGTCGAGATACGNGCTCCACGGTCGTCTGGAAAAAGGGTGAGGAAGCCGTCCGTCGCNGCCTTTCCAGGGTTGTCGGTCACGCCGGGCTTGAACCCGACCGTGATCACGGCATCGGGAACCTCTNCAAACGATTCGGTGGTGAGAAGCATCGTATCGGTGAGGCCGTGTTCAATGATGGGNTCTGCAAACAGATCGTCAACCCGNGAAGCAACGACCGAAGGAAGGGTTTCACCGTGGATGAGGTAGCCGCAAATGGAGCGGACCGTTGAAACATCAACGCCGTGGTCGGCCATCAATTGGCGTCGCACAACGTCACCGCGAACATCCCGCATGCCGTCTCCCTGGCGCGGTGTTACCTCTACACGAGTGACTGGCATGTTGTGCACCGTGCCCGTTGGACATGGGTAGGTTGTTCCATGCGCTCTTTGTAGTCTGCGCCTTCATTGGTTCAGCATCTTTGCGAGGAATTGGCCGGTCGGGCTCTCGTTGACCTTGACGATGGCTTCTGGTGTACCAACGGCAATGACTTGCCCGCCGCGCTCCCCGCCCTCNGGCCCGAGGTCGACCACCCAGTCGCACGACTTGACCACGTCGAGGTGNTGCTCAATGACGATGAGTGTGTGGCCTTTGTCCCGAAGTTGGTGAAGGACGTTGATGAGTTTCGCAACGTCGCTAAAGCTCAACCCNGTGGTCGGTTCATCGAGGATGTAGACGGTGTGTTTGTTGGGCATCCTTCGCAGTTCGCTGGCGAGTTTTACGCGTTGGGCCTCCCCGCCCGAGAGGGTGGTTGCGGGTTGACCCAGTCGGATGTATCCCAGCCCGACGGCGTCCAACGTTTCCAGCGTGCGGTGAATTTTTCGATGATTTTTGAAAAATTCAACGGCTTCGGACACCGGCATCTCAAGCACATCGTGGATGGTCTTCCCGCGCCACTGAACCTCAAGTGTTTCACGGGTGTACCGCTTTCCGTTGCAAACATCGCAGGTGATCCAAACATCGGGAAGGAAGTTCATCTCCAGCTTGATCGANCCTCCTCCGCTGCANGCTTCGCAACGGCCGCCCTTGACGTTGAAACTGAAGTGTCCGGGCTTGTAACCGCGTTCTTTTGAGAGCTTGGTGTTTGCAAAAAGGGCTCGAATTTCGTCAAACACTTTCGTGTAGGTTGCCGGGTTTGAGCGGGGGGTTCGTCCGATGGGCGATTGATCGATGATGATCACTTTGTCGACATGGTCCACGCCTTCAAGGGAATGATGACGNCCCGGGAGCGTTTCGGCGCGATGGACGTCCCGTTGGAGGGCAGGAGCAAGAATGCCCGATACNAGGGACGATTTTCCGGACCCGGAAACCCCAGTGACCGCAGTCATGCAGCCGATGGGGAAGGACACGTCGATGTTCTGCAGGTTGTTGTGCTGGGCACCTTTCACCTTCAGTTTCTTCCTGCCGGGTTTGGTTCGCTTGCTCGGCCATGGAATGGATTTGCGTCCGCTGAGGTAGGCCCCCGTGACGGACGCTTCGCACGCCATCACCTCATCGGGGGTGCCGTTGGCCACCACCACGCCGCCTTCAAGGCCCGCTCCCGGCCCCANGTCGCAAAGCCAGTCCGCCTGACGCAGCGTGTCTTCATCGTGTTCCACCACGAGCAAGGTGTTGCCCAGGTCGCTGAGTTCTCGAAGNGTCTTCAGCAATCGGTCGTTGTCTCGCTGATGAAGGCCGATGGACGGTTCATCCAGCACGTACATGACGCCCGTCAAACGACTGCCGATTTGGGTGGCCAAGCGTATCCGTTGACTCTCNCCGCCTGAGAGGGTGTTGGCTTTTCGATCCAAAGTGAGGTAGTCCAGCCCAACGCTGTCGAGGAAGCCAAGACGTCCCTCAATCTCTTTGATGATCTCTGAGCCGATGAACATGCTTCGCTCNTCAAGCGTTTCAAGAAGGTCTTGGAAGGCTTCCGGTGGACCGTCGCCTTCAGGGTTCCANGCTCGGACGAGTCCGAGNGCATCGTGCACCGAGCACTGGCTGACTTCGGGGAGGCGGACGCCCCCAACCGTTACGTATCGTGCGGCACGNTTGAGCTTCTCGCCGTTGCAATCCGGACAATCAAGATCGGTCATGCAGGAAATNAGGCGATTTCGNGTGCGATCCGATGTGGTTTCAGCGTAGGTTTTCTCAAGGCGCGGAACGATGCCTTCCCACGGTTTGCTGTACTTGTATTGAGAGCCGTTTTCGGAGGTGAATTCGTAATGAATGACGGTCGAGCCNGAACCGTAAAGGAGGATGTCTTTCTCATCTTCATCCAACATCTCAAACGGAAGCGTTGTTGAGATGCCGTAATGGTCGCAGGTGCACTCGAGGAGTTTGCGNTACCANGAGGGTGACATGGATTGGCGCCAGGGTATCACGCAGCCGTTCGAGACGCTCATGTTGCCGTCAACGATGAGGTCCACGTTGAACTGGCGCTGAACGCCCAACCCCTGACAGGTTCCGCATGCACCGAGCGGAGAGTTGAACGAGAAGACNCGGGGTGAGAGTTCGGGCATGAACGCTCCGTGCTCCGGNCATGCAAAATCCTCGGACCAGGCNATCGTCTGTCCCTGCTGGGTGGCGTGNGCGTTTGAATTCTCACTGAGTTCCGCATCGTTGTCGGGAGCCTCGAGGCTCTCGACGGCCAGGGTNCCGCCTCCCAGACGAAGGGCNGANTCCACGGCTTCGGTCAGACGTTGTTTCCGGTCACGAGTGCAACGAAGCCGGTCAATACGAACATCGATGTCGTGNCGGAAGTTNTTGTCCAGTGTGGGTGGGTCTTCAAAGGAGGNNGCATGGCCGTTGACCCTGCCGTGAAGATAGCCCTGTTCGACGAGTTGCCGAAACAGCTCGACGTGGGTGCCTTTTCGCGCCCGGACAACGGGACTCCATACCGCAACACCGTGAGCTTCCATGCGCCAGAAGATGTCGTCAACGATCTCCTGAACCGTTCGACGNGCCACTTCTTTGCCGCACGTCGGACAGTGCGGCTTGCCGATTCGGGCCCACAACAATCGGAGGTAGTCCTGTATTTCAGTCACCGTCGCAACCGTTGACCGTGGATTGTGACTGCCTTGTTTCTGATCGATGGAAATGGCAGGAGATAGACCTTCAATTGAATCACAATCGGCTTTTTTCATTTGACCGATGAACTGGCGGGCGTACGAAGAAAGGCTCTCGACGTACCGGCGCTGGCCTTCGGCATAGAGGGTGTCGAAAGCAAGACTGGATTTTCCAGATCCGGACACGCCAGAAATGACGACAAATTTCCCTTTCGGAAGTTCCACGGTGATGTCTTTGAGGTTGTGGGTACGAGCCCCTTTGACCTCAATCCACCCGTCTTGTCCGTTTGCCATTTGGACATCTCCGACCTGAACCAACCGTCAAGAGTTCTTCAAGTCGTGCTTTTCCCTCAACACCACGGTGTTCGTGGGTTAGAGCGGNCATCCGTACCCTGAATACGGCGTAAATCAGGGTTGTAGAAAAGAACAAGCGTTCAAAACGGTCGGATGCAGGCCAAGGCCCGTGACGCCTCAACAGATGTTCGTGTTGTTCAANCCCCTTGGNTGCTGCCTTCGATGCGGCCGAACCGAAGGCATTGGTGAGTTCAATGTCGACGAATGCNCCGACTGTTTGGCCATGAACTTCAACATTGACTANNTTCAAGCGAACGCCGCTGGAAGCGGCGCTTCGAAACGAACAGGGTCATCGGTTTCCGGATGTAAGAACTCCAGAGCGAAAGCGTGCAGCATGATCCGTTGATGTGGATTGCTCGTTGCACCGTGACGCTCATCCCCCACAACAGGAGANCCGACGTGTTGCATTGCCATTCGAATCTGGTGTCGTCGGCCGGTCTCGATGGTAACCTCGACGTGCGCCGTACCGTCGTTTGTTTCCAACACGTGATAGTGCGACACGGCCTCCTTTCCTTTTGGGTGCGATTTGTTGACCGCTTTGACGTTGAGATGNTTGTCCTCCATCAACCAGCTTCGCACCGTGCCCGNNGATGTCGANGGTTGTCCCTCNACCANTGCACGATACGTGCGATGGACGTCTCGGTCGTGAAATTGCTTCTGAAGGTCGTCNTTGGCCTGCTTGTGCTTGGCAAAAACCATGATTCCAGACGTCTCTTTGTCAAGCCGGTGCACGATGAAGCACCACGCCTGGGGATTGGATTGACGTANGTGCTCGACGCAGCGACTGTGGAGCGTATCANTTTCCAGTCGGTCCGTGGCAACGGACANGAGTTGGGGTGGTTTGTTGACCACCAACAGCGCATCGTCTTCAAACAGGACGTCAAGGTCAACGGAGGGTGCGGATTTTGGCGGTGGTGTNCGNGTCTCTGCGCGTTGCCGTTCGAGAACCTCAATCGTATCACCGTCGGTGAGCTCGTGCTTGGCACGGTGCACGACCTCCCCGTTCAGCACCACTCGGCCCTGTGTGAGCATTTTACGGAGGGTTGAGNCGCTTGAGTTTGGGAACATCGTTCGCAATGCCGCAAGAAGTTCGCCTGCACCCTTGTGTTTGTGCTTCACGCCATCACCTACAACACCAACACGTCGATCCACGCACCAACCTCACCCGATTGGCCTGGTTGCAGAAGGGTGAGCCCGCTGGCACTGGCCAAACTTTCGATGTTGCCCGACCCTTGATGGCGCGGCTGATGAGCCATCATNCCGTCCTCTGTTGACGTCAGGGTGACCCGCCGAAGCGTCATGCANTCGCTCGTGGATTTTACGGGATCGCACAGGCGGGCACGAACCTTCCACTCCTTCGGGCCGTCGGTGCCCAAGGCGTGGCGCANGTACGGGGCGACCAGCATNCGGAACACCACGTGGCTGGACACGGGGTTGCCCGGCAATCCAAACAGTGGAGTGTCGTTCCACAGTCCGAAGAGGGGAGGGGATCCCGGTCGAATCTTCATTCTCCAGAAATGCACGTCGCCCTCCTCTTCCATGATGCGCCGAACGTAATCGAATTCCCCCATNGAAACGCCACCGGACGTGAGAATGAGGTCGCACGTCTCAGCAGCCTCGGTCAACGCCTTTCGCANTTCGTCCATGGTGTCAGCAACNGCAGGGAAACGAACGGGTGTNTGGCCTGACCACTCCACCAACCCGGCAAGTCCGTACGAGTTGGATTCGTAAATTTCGCCGTGAGANAGCGGTTCTCCGGGCGACTTGAGCTCATCGCCCGTCGAAACGATGGCGATTCGGAGGCGCTGAAACACGGGCACCGTAGCGTGCCCCATGGTGGCGCAGAGCCCCACTCGAGCGGGTGTTAAACGCTGACCTTTCGTCAGGGCCGTTGTCCCTTTTGTAAGATTCTCTCCAAGTTTTCGAACAAAATGAGGTTTTGGGGGGTCNAGAAGGACAACGGTGGTGTCGTTGACCGTGCATCGCTCGATGGGAAGAATGGCGTCGGCTCCGGGTGGCATCGGTGCGCCCGTCATGATGCGAACCGCTTCTCCGGGCCCGACTTCNATCGCTTCGTTTTCTCCCGTGGCCGCCTGAAGCCCGACGACCGTTAGCGTGCATGGATAAACGGCCTCTGCATCAAAACGACAGGCAAACCCGTCCATGGCGGAATTATCAAACGGTGGATCGTTGACCTTGCTCGCNAAATCCTCNGCAAGGACGCGCCCTGAGCACGCTTCGATGGGAAGGTGTTCAATGCGCAGCGTCGGAGGCGTTTGATTGGAGATGGACTGAGCTTCCTCCACGGTGATGAAGTACGGACGGNCATCCATGAAGACGCCAAGCGTGGCTCGTGTTTGAGGATGTGGGTCAACGGTAGAATGATGGAGGGGGGTTCATTGCCGATTCATGGTTGACGGTTTGGCGCTGACGCAGGCCATCCAAACCACGTTTGTCACCAGCGGTACGGCCACGATTCTTGCAACCCTGATCGGGGTTCCTTTGGGAGCATGGTGTGCACGGCCAACGCATCGTTCCTTCGAGCGTTTGAAAAC
Organism: Methanobacteriota archaeon; assembly: GCA_002694525.1. Lineage (GTDB taxonomy): Archaea > Thermoplasmatota > Poseidoniia > Poseidoniales > Poseidoniaceae > Poseidonia. The sequence goes on along the minus strand of NZMN01000018.1, from coordinate 6,468 downwards.
GCTGATCACGGCGCTCTACGGGTTGCCGCCNGTGGTCGTTGGCGTGTTTGTCTATTCGTTGTTCTCAAAATCGGGCGCTCTTGGCTCGCTGAACATGCTGTTCACCGTGGAAGCGATGATCTTCGCGCANACCTGCCTCATCTTACCGCTTGTCTGGGGTGGTTCGTGGACTGCGTTNGAGAGCGTTGGGCGAACCTACAACGANGCGCTTTCAACGATGGGNATCAACCGGCGTCAACGCTTGTTCATGGAAATACGACTTGCCAGNAACGGCGTTTACCACGCGGTCGTCATCGCGTTCGGACGCGCCATCGCNGAGGTGGGCGCCGTGATCATGGTGGGTGGAAACATTGCGGGAAAAACGCGTGTGATGACGACGAGCATCGTCCTTGAAACTTCGAAAGGAAACATGGGGCAAGCGGCCGTTTTGGGTGTCCTGTTGCTGGCGCTGTCCTTGAGTTTGGTCGGGTTGGCCGCCATGGTGAGAACCNGGAGGCGTTCNGCCCGTGTTTCCGTGTTGGGGGATGAATTACCNGCACCGGCGGGCCTTGCCGAAGTCGAATCAAAACTCNTCNCGGTTCAGAAAGCCGGNCGGACGATTTTGGAGGCGGTCGAGATCGTGTTGAGNCCGGGGGAGATCACGGCGGTCGTGGGTGAGTCGGGCGCTGGTAAGACGACGTTGTTGCGTGCTCTTGCGGGCCTTGAGGGGGATGATGTTGCGTGNGGGCCAAATTCATGCGTCTATGTTCAGCAGGATCCGGTCCTCCTCAGCAGCACGGTTGGAGCGGAGTTGATGTTGCCTTCCAAGCTCTTCCCGTCCTTGCCTCCTGCCGGGCAGGCGTACGCCGCTCTGTTTCAACTGAACGACCTGTTGAGCCAGNCAACGCACGATCTCTCGGGGGGTGAACGNCAGCGNGTGATGCTGGCCCGACAATGTTCATTTTCCCCTTCNCTGTTCCTGTTGGACGAGTGCACGTCCAANTTAGGGTGGCTCCACGTCCAAACGATTGAGCGTGAACTTTTGCGCATGAAAGCGAGGGGTGTGTGCATCGTAATGGTGACCCACAACATCTCTCAAGCCCATCGAATCGCCGATTCAATTGTGGTGCTTCGAGACGGTCGACGGCTCNACGACAACGATCCGTTCGCCGTTTCCATGCTGACNGGNGAGTGGTTGGATCACGAGTCCACGAAAAACGGATGATCGCCNTTGATGGTGTACGATGCAATGATCGATTTCCCCTCGTTGAGCAGGTAGTCTCCGAACCGTTGNGCGGCGGTGGAGTTGNCTGNCTCAACGATCAGGTAGGCGTANGGNTTGAGCATGACGTCGTCCCCAAATTCGTANCGTTCCAAATCGATGGTGTTCTGAAATCGAAGGGCTGTACCGCGATCGGACAGCGTTGCGCAGTCTTTCTCATGCGCCATGTTGATCGCCGCACCCATACCCTGGCCGATGGAAAAATCCCACGCCCCGGGGGGATGAACACCGTTTGAATCTTCAACGAGGGGAAGGTTTCGTGTTTCGTTGAGATGACGCCAAATGGCCTGCTCCTTTGCGTGCGTGCCGGAGTTGTCCCCTCTCGATACGAAGCAGTGTTCTTGCTCTGCAATGCCTTCAAACGCGTCGTAAACCGATCCGTTCAGAACCGTTGGTGAAAGCAGAACAAAGGCGTTGTGAGCAATCGGGGTTCGCTTCGTAGCGTAGCCGTCGTCGATGAACGCCTGTTCCTGGTCGGGTGCATGCACGATGAGTGCGTCCACATCGCCCGCACGACCGAGCTGCAAGGCTGCGCCCGTGCCGACGGCGACGTACTCGACTTCAATGCCGTTCAGCGCCTCAAAATCCTCAATCAAGACATCCAAGAGACCGGAGTCACGCATGGAGGTGGTCGTTGCGAGGCGAAAGGTATCGGATGGACCGTCGGACGGTTCGAGGCAACCTGAGAGAGGAGCGAGCAAAAAAAGCGTGAAAAGAAACGCAGCGGTTCGCATTTCAACCAAACTTCATGACGTGCCCGCACTCTGGATACGTGCATGCAACGGTGTATCGAGAGCGTTTTGGTTTGGGAATTTTCAGCATGGAACCGCACATTTCGCACTGGACACGAATGATTTCCGGGCCGGTGGGTTTGGGTGCATCGCCCAGCGTTCGGCCGACGTCGGTCGACCAGCCGAGTGAATCGGAATATTTGTCGGAAGCTGAGCTCATTTTTGACTGCTTGAGGGAAAGACGCAATTTTCGCTTGCGCTTGCCTTTTTTCTTACCGGGGGGTTTCGCGGCCATGGGACTCATGGCTTCGCTGGGTGTTGATGTATTCAATCGCTTCGCTTGCTCACGCACTGCAACAAGAACCGATTGAGCCACAAGCGAAGGGCCGTGGCCACTTGATGCATGATTAAATGGCCGTGATGTCTCCANAACCTGGAACACCATGGACGAGAAGACGAGGAAGGGNNTCTCAACGGGGTTGTTGGGGCTGTCGTTGATGCTNTGTCTTGCAGGCCTGTTTGGGCCGTACTGGCTTACGNTGAACGGATACGAAGGAAACTCCCTGGTGTCCTGGTCGCTTGACGAGGCGCGGCTCGAAGTGGGTGAGGAGCGGTCGAGTGATTCGCTTTCAGAGTTATGCGAGTTGGAAGAGGAAGTGGTTGATTCCACGGATGCAGACACCTGCGCCATCGCCCGGGCGGGCGCAGTTGCAACGGTGTTCTTGTGGTTGGGGATTTTGTTCACGGTGCTGACGATCGTTCATTCCTACCTGCCGGTCGAAGTTCTGGATTGGATGGATGAGCGCATTCCTGAATCGGTCACAGCAACCATCGTTTGGTTCGGTGGAGTGTCCATGCTTATCGGTGTACTGCTGTGGTACATCCTCCTCCCGGACATTGGAACGGTGGACGTTGGGCGAAGTGCGTACCTCACCGTCATGGCCGGCCTGGTCGGTCTTGGTTCCATCGTTTTCAACAAGTACGAAATCAACGTGGTGGTTGTTCGCCGAGAATCTTGAAGCCGATTGAACCATGGTACGTTGATTCGTTGCACCTGTTGGCTTCATGTATCCATGGAGCGTAGGCCTCAACCGCCAAAGGTCGGATTTGACGTTGTTTCAACGAATGCAAGACAACGATTGGAACAGAAGCGTCATGCTCTCGGAGTTTCTACGGTTCAATGCGTTCGGATTTTTCAATTCTGTTTTTGCATGGGTGCTTTACGAACTGCTGTACAGATTGGAACTCTGGCCCGGGCACGCAGCGGTCGCAGCGTGGGGGGTATCGTGCGCAATAGGCATGATTGAGTCGCATTACGTTCACTACAGGTTTACGTTTGATTCGACGTTTCCTTACGGGCGAAGTTTGTATCGAGCGATCGTTGTATACGCCGGACAGTTGTTGGTCACGACCACCGTGACCTTCGTGCTGGTTGAGAAGTACTTCATTCATCACCGATTGGTTTGGTTGCTGAACACCTGCTTGTTCGGTGTGTTAAATTTCCTGTTGATTCGTTGGATTGCTTTCCCACCGGAGCACGACGTTGCTCGGGCTGCATCGCTGGGAAGTTTTGAGCAGCCAAATCGCTGAACCCACGGTTGTTCGGCGTTATGATTCGACCACGTCGCCCTGAAGTCGACCAAACCTCGAAAGATAATCTCGCATCATGAAAATCGATGCAATTACGATGGCGTTGATGGAAACGGCCTGTAAAATCCAGACGAAACTTTCGAATTCTGGGTTTGGAAATTTCATGACCATGAAGGACCAACTAACAGTACTGACCGTGACGTTCCAGATGCCGTGCCAGAACACCACCACCCAGATGTTTCGCGTGATGTGGTACAGGTATCCAGCCATGAGACCATAGCCGAACCAATTGATCAGCGATGTGATGAGTTGATAGCCCTCAATCTCGAGTACGAAGATGGCAATGGGTAGATGAGTCATTGCAAATACGCCTGCCGAAATCAACACAGATTGCCATGTTTGAAGCACTCTTGAAAGCTGATCTTGAACGAAACCTCTGAAGAAAATTTCCTCTACCGTCGCCACGACGGTTAACTGCGTGATCACCAATACGATGTAGGCAACGAACGAGTTTGTTTTCTCCATCCATGAAAGGTTGAACTCGGTGTCCCCATAGATTCCAGAATTGAGGATGATGAGTTGTGATATCAACTCCAACAACAAATGAAACAGCGTTATTGAGAAACCAATTGCCGCCATGGAGAGGAAAAAGCGTTGTGTAAACGTTTCTTGAGGAGAACCATCCAAAAGGATTCTGACAGGAAGGCCCTCTTCGCCTCTGTGTTTTGTCCAATAGTACATCATCGGCCCGAGGAACACCACGGGTGCCAGAACCATGTAACTGAGATTGAATGAGATTGAGCCTGGATCGTCAATAATTCCGCTCGTAGCGATTCGAAACAAAGCCCAGGTGAGCGTTGAAGCCAGAACAACACCAAGCAACTCAACGATGAATTTCTGGGAATCTTCAATTTCGGATTCCCCAACCGGTGGAAATTCGTCGACCAATTCCATGATACCCTACAGCGACACCGGGCTGATGAAGAAAGCGGTTCATGTTCCGTATGAACGGGTCGACTGTGATCGTGAAACATTCGAAGCAACTTGGCCTTATATCTATGACTTTTCGTCCATCCCAAGAGCTTCCAGGTGCTGTTGTCGAGCCTCATTGATTCCGAAAGCCTTGGCCTGCAAATCAAGCATCGTCCGCTCTTTGCTTGTGATGTTCCCGTCAGCGTTGGCGGCTGCAAACACCTCGAGGTACTGCAATTCGTGCATTGTGTGGGCCTCCGGCATCAGAGCGGTGGACAGACTGGAGAACGCACGAAGGATGGGGCGTCGGAGGGCGATGAGCGGTACGCCAACGATCAGTCCCCCAATCAGTCCGCCACCTGGAATCGTTGATTCCATCGCTTCGGAGGCGATGAGGAGGGAGAGGGCACCGAACCCTGTGAAAGCGGCTGCAGTAAATCCCTTGCGCAAGCGCTCGTCGATGCCCATCACCTCATGTTTGAGGATGGCGTACGTGAAAATCGTGCCTTCAAAAAGAGCGGAGAGGATGTGGCACAGAAGCATCAGTGGACCACCGATGGCGAGGATTTTCACCCCTCGGTCGTTGCTGGTCTCCGGGTTAAACAACGTCATGTCTGGGGAGGAAAGGCCGAACGCTATTGAAAGCCCAATCAGGGTGGAAAAACCTCCGAGCATGAAGGTGACTTTGACAACAAAACCGGTTCGCAAAGCCTTGATTTCTTCAAGGTTGTATCCGTTGTCGTTGACGCGGGCAGGGTCTCGACCCAATCGCACCATGAACGCCGCGACGAAAACCAGGGGAAGGGTGGTGATCAGGACCATGGGTAAGACAGCAGCGCCGGAGCTCCCGCTGATGTAGACGATTGGATAGGTGGAAGCGAAGGTGTCAGGACAGACGGGGGTGTAGCCGAGTTCGGTGCCAAAAACGGTGTTTCCAACGCCTTGAGCTGAGGCTTCAGCGCAATAGATGTGAACCATGTCGCCCAGTGCACCCGATAGGCCCCCCAGAGAGATGAGGGGGAACAAAAGCACGAGAAACGACACGGTGGGAAGAATCCAAATTCGTTTCCACTGAAACACACGCCGAATTCGTTTCGCTCGTTCTGATTCAATGAAGAAAGAAACCAGGGCGACCATCATCATCATCCTTGTCAGACCGGTGATGCCTGAAACTGCGCGCAGCCACACAACGGTTTGAAGCGTACCGAGTGAAAAAGGGTAAATCCAGTAAAAAGCGAGGGTAGCAGCCATGAAACCTTCAATGAGTAAAATCATCCCAATGGCTTGGTTCTTCAGGTCGTTGCTGCCGGACCTGAAAATGAAAAGTGCGAGACCAGTCAAGAAGATCCCGGTGATCATACCAATGATGGCGACGGCGTGGTTGAGGGCGAAAACGCCGGAGACGGAAAGTTCGAAATTTCCAAACACCCGAGCGTAATAGTCCAGGGGTGAACCGATGTCCGACACACGTTTCCGACAATTGAAGGAGTATTCAAGGAATTGTTAAGCCAAGTCCACGATGCACGTCCATTTGAACGTTGTATACGGTTCGGCGAAGCCGTTCATTCGATGATGTACGATTCCCCGTTTTTGGGTTCGTGAACGATGTGGCCTTGTTGTGAAAGCGCCTCAACGAGAGGAGGGCGAGCGTGGTTCGGGTCGGTGTGATACACCACGACGTGTTTGGCCTGACATGCTTTCGCAAATTCCAGGATTTCTTGATGGCCCGCATGCGTGGAGAACGAGAATTGTTCGGTTTGGAGTGGAACGTCCACGCGTTGACCGTAGATCGAGATTGAACCTGTTTCCAGTAGCCCACGACCGCCGGTGTCGCGTGCTTGATAGCCGGTGAAGAAGACAGCGTTCTTGCGATCGTGTCGCAATCGATTCAGGTACCAGAGGGCCGGACCACCT
>NZMN01000017.1 GCA_002694525.1 Methanobacteriota archaeon | reverse complement strand
CGAGGCGTGGATTCCTGGTGCCAAGCAGTACAAGGAAATCGTCTCCTGTTCAAACTGCACCGACTATCAGGCCAACCGACTCGGCGTCCGCTACGGTCAGCCGGGCCACCCCAACCAACCCATCGTTCACACGCTGAATTCGACCGCCGTCGCCACCTCTCGTGCGCTGGTTGCCATCATGGAGCAGTATCAGCTTGAAGACGGTCGCGTCGCCATTCCGGATGTTCTTCAGCCCTACATGGGTGGCCAGGACGTCCTCGAACCCTGTCAGTGGGGCTGACGACCTCGTTCCAGAACCACCGTCGTTGCGCTCAAATCAAGTGGTCGACCTGGTCGAGAAGCCGCTCAAACGCATCCATGGGCATGCGGCCGCGCCGCTCGACAATCATCGAGTCCCGCACGGGTTGTGCGTTCAACGGAGACAGAACGCTTTGTTCGCGAAGCCCCGTCTCCCGAGTTGGCGCAAGCTGTTCGCCGGTGTGAGAACCCAACTTGCTGGAAATGGGCACAACCANCCATTCGCGCTCGTTGGANGCGATCAGCGCTGCGACGCGTCGCTTCAATGAATTGGAGTTGTCGTTCGTCATTCCGATGCCTTTTGCAACAACGATGTCTCCNGGGTGATANGTCATGGAGTTCATCTTCGATGAGAGTATATAAACAAATCAAAGACCGCTCTGCGAGGTTCCGTTCCAAGCGGTCAGGATTGACTCGGCTGCAACTCGATGACGCAGGTGTTTCGGTTCAGCAGGCCGTTGAACGGACAGTACCCGAACGCCGAGGTGAGAACCCCCCACAGGCCAACCAGAAGGAACACCACCTCGAACTGGACGGTTGCGAAGAAATCGAAGACCACCACGGCCGTTCCGAAGATGGCTCGCGTGGTCCGTTCCCTTCCACCAACGTTCTTCATTGGCTTGAATTNCNAGGATTTGGCACTTAAGCGGTTGTTTTGCAAGCCTCCGGATGCATCAAGTTCCNNCACNCANCCACATCCCNCGTCAATGAAGTGATATATTTCCACGACAACGCTCCGTCATGGCGACCGAGTCCCTCGCNCCGGTCGCAGCGATAACGGACCTGATTCTTGGNACCCTGACCATNGTNCTGGCAAACCGTGCCGTTAACCACGACCCACACAAGCGATTCACGGCGTTGCTGTTCGGTTGGACGTTCATTTTCATCGGTGCGTACTACACCATCGTTTCGGTGATTGAACTGGGCTACCCCGACGAAACCTTCGGATGGTCGCTCGTTCAGTTCGGCGTCTTTGAGTCCACCGGCGTTGGTGTCTACGACGCCTTGGTGTTCATGCTGTTCGGCCTGCANTCGGNCATCAACATCCTCACGTTGGCCTTGGCGCTCCATCTTCCGTTTGATTTGGGTTCGGGTAGAAATTGGAATTCAATGATGATCGGGAGCATCGGTGTCTACTGCGTCGTGGTACCGATCATCGTTATTTTCGGTGGATTTTCGATCACCGTTGCACAAAGCGTGATGATTCTGGCNACATCGGTCATCTGGACGATGATTTACGTTCGCGGGCTGCTTTCCGAAATGCTCGAAGAAAACGACGACGCTCGCTCAGCCTCAAAGGGTGCCGGGCTGCTCCTCATTGCCTTCTACTCGCCCTCCATGATCTGGTGGCTTTCCACGGTCATGATGGGCAACAACGAATGGTTTTCTGGCGTNCTTTCCCAGTTTTCTGAATCTGCGTCCGTTCTCTATCTGCTCGGTGTGAACACGATATGGGTGGCGGGCTTGATGCCTCTGATGGTTCTCCTTTTCGGTGAAGCCTACAGGACGTTCAAGAAGGGAACTTCTCTGCTCTCCATCGTCGTGTTTGTGGTGGTGGTCATCGGCTTCATCAACTACTTCATCGACGTTGCCCTCTCCGACATTTTGGTCAGTTGCTACGAGACGGAGTGTCAGGACCTTCCGGTGGCCTTCACGATTTGGAGCGGGTTAACAACCGATGTGTTGGCCTACCTGTTCGTCCCACTGCTCTTCGTTTACGTCCTGATTCAATACCGGTTGGTGGAGTCCAGCTCAGATGAGAACAGAAATCTTTTGCGCATCATGATTTTGCTGCTTATCCTCATCGTTTCGTCCAGCTTCATTGAATTGGTGCAGTCGTTGATTCCCATACCGCAAATGGTCACCGCCTCACTCTTGGCCATCGCTGTCGCTTTCTTTATTGGTTGGGAAGAGAAGATCACCGGTTGGTTCGTCCAAGAAAGTGTGGACGGTGAGACCGTTACAGGAGACACCCTTCTTCCACAATCCCTCAGCAAGTTCACCGTTCTGATGTCGGTGCTNCTCGTGTACATCATCAGCGTCAGTTGGCTGTTTGCCAACATGGGGGTGGGTTTGTGAGCACGGACGAGCCGGGTGTGGATCTGGATCTCTCCGCCTTCACCGCTCTTCTCGACGACCGGCGAAGCAACATCACCATGGCGGTTGCGTTGGTTCTCTCGTTGGTTGTGCTTGTNTACACCACGTTGGATTTAGCAAAATTGAACGAGGAGGTTCGGAACATTGTGGAGGGGGACAACAACTGGGAGGTTTCGTTTGAGTTGCAGTCCCTCACCTTCGAAGAGACCTTCGTCATGACGGACGGTGAGCAGCGCACGCTTGACTTTGAAATTGCGCTTGCTGATGTTCCCGACGGGTTCAGGGTTGGCTCCATCCAAACCGTCGTTTCCTACACGGAGACCTCGGGTCTGCCTGCNGATCCGCCCGATTCGGTTGCAGCAAACATCCCTCAAACGGACATGGAAGCGCAGTGGACCGACAACAACAACACGNTGTCCGGCTCTTCAAACGACGCATCGGACATCGAGTTGCTTCTGCGAACCCATCCTGGGTTCACGGGTCAGGCCGTCAACGCCACCGGACTCAACGAATATCAGGTGCTTCAGCCTTGGTTGGAAGAGGGGTACGGCATCGGGACGTATTCGCTGGTGTTGGACCTCAACACGCAATCGCCACCGTTCCTCAACGACGGTGATGAAGAAATCACGGTCGCCGTGGAGGTCGTGATGTTCAAGCCCACGGCCGTCTCGGTGTAGGGTCGATTTCGAGTGCATGTGGTCGGGTCGTTGGCCAACCGGTCAGGGATGAAGTCTGCTCAGCATGCGATGAAAATGGTGGACGCCCTGTTCGCGCGTGGGGGAGTATCGACCCCGGTCGTAGGCCCTTGAGCCCATCCCTCTTTGCACCGCTTCGACGACCCACTGGTCCTGGTCNTCGACGGTGTCCAGCACCGANCCGGCTCCCTGCCCGGCCAGGTTGCCGTCCTTGACGTATCCGCGATAGAGCACCCTGCACTGCGTCGGCGACACCGGAATCACGANGTTCACGGAGAGTCCCCACGGATAGAAGTTGAACATCATGTTGGGAAACAACCAGAGGTAGTAGGCCGCAACGTCCTCGCCCTCATCCGGGTGACCTTCGGGCAGNTCAAACGCCACGTCTCCNTCNACCGCTTTTCCGANTTGAAGCACGCCGCCATCAAAGGTCTCGGTCGTGTAGCNGGCGTGGTCGAGGGCTTGGTTCAGTTCTGGATGGACGTACGGAATGTGAAACCCTTCGAGGTAGTTGTCCACGTAGAGCAACCAGTTGGCTTCAATCCGGTGATCTCGATTTCGTGCAGGGTCGTGGCTGAAGGATTCGGGGTTCAGAAAACCAAGTCGTTCCTCGAGCATTTCCCACGGNGCGTCCGGTTCGCCTTCAACAGCCGTGAAGTGCATCCCCATCCATTGCTTCAGCGGAAACCGGTGGAGGTTGTCGGATTCACTGGGGAAACCGATGGCTTGCTCAAATTCAGGCATGTGTCGCANCGTACCGTCGAGGTTGAACGTTCGTCCGTGGTAGCGGCACTGCAGTGCTTTCTTGTTGCAGGGGTCCAACGCCAAGCGCATTCCTCGGTGCGTGCAGACGTTTGAGAGACAGGCCGTCTCGGCACCGCTCACCANGAGAACCGACTCACCGTTGATGGCTTCAAGATGGTCGAGCGGCAGCAGGTTGTGCGCTTNAGACTCCGAGACATGTGCGGCGAACTGCCACCCCGTGAAGACGGCCTTGAGTCGATCAAATTCGTCCTGTTCCGTGTAGTACCTCGAGGGGAGCGTCCGTGCGTTTCGTATGTCTTCATCGATCAGCGACTCCGACATGGCNAGAGCACGCTCGCCATCGTCTTGAGGGTTGGCACGCATGAATCAGGAGCCTTCCAGCGGGTTGCCCCCTTTACGAAGCCCAGCGCAGCGGTGCTCAAAGGTCCCGTTGGACGATTAATCTAATCAGATGCCTTCGGCTNACCCCNACCGGAGAGGATTGAGCATGGTGTCGATGGAACAGGTGGAGGCTGCGCAGCACGCATGGGGTTCTGGAATCGTNGCCATTGCATCCTCGCACGCCGAAGGAGGGGACTACGTNGCCGTGGCGCGAAACCACGTCGAAACACTCTACGCCTACGGACGGATGCCCGTCCTGTTCAAGCCCACCATGGCTTCCGTGGAGCAGTTTCGGCCGACCTTTGAATCCGCTCTTTCGTACTTTGTGGCCTCAAACGACGCCTGCCCCGAAGACACGGGGTTCGCCATCAAAGGNTGGACCAACGTTCGGTTCGAAAACAGCGACGTAATCCTCGATGAACGGAACGCACTGGCCATGGGCAATTACTTCTTNACCGCTCCCGACGGGACCGAGGCCAAGGTGGAGTACACGTTCGGCTATGCGGTGGATGAAGCGGGCGAACTCCGCATCCAACTCCACCATTCGTCGCTCCCCGCATCGTCCGATTGATGCAGGGACCGCTCAAGCCACAGGGCTGGTTTCCTNTTCGGACGTGTACTCTCGGGTNACGATCATGCCGATCAGGGCACCCAGCGGTGCCACAAACATCGAAAGCAGCAANACCGGAAACGAGACGTAGATGGGTTTNCCCGTCGCAACCAAGCGCTGCCAGGTCCAGCGGCCGACAAAAAGGTCGAAAGCAAGGTAGTGAAGCCAGCCGATGAGGATGACCTCTCGCTCGGAGAACATCTCCACCACGATGTCGGGGCTGGGCATGTCGCTTCCCAGCAGCACCAGAATATCAACCAGGTTCGGAAGAACNGCGAGGGTGTAGGCTGCGGCCAANGGNGCGAGGTAGACCCATTCGTTACGCATCAGTGCAGCCGTTCGTTCATGCGTGGGTGCAAACCACATCATCAGCCAGAAGGGGAAAATGTAGATGCTCGAAAACCAAAACAAGACGTCAATGAACGCGACCATNTCACAAGCCACCCGTCTCCATGATGTTCAAGGCTTCCTCCAAAACGGTGGCGTTTGCCCAGTACGTTTTGGACGTCCAGACGAGCCGGCCCTCTTCATCAAGGATTTGCAGGGTGGGCGTGACGGGGTTCTGGAACGCTCGGTAAAGGCCGACGTCCGTCATCCGGCCGGTTTCAACGTCGATCACGCTGGTGGATTCGGGGGGCAACAAAAGCGGCCAGGGGGTGTGGGTTGAGGTGGTGTTGTTCGTGTAGCGTTCCTCAACATCGTCGATGGATTCGAACGACGGGTATCGGTGAACGGAGACGATGTTGGTGGTGTTTGAGATGTTCCCGGCCTCGAGTTCTTCGCTCAGCATGGCCGTCCAATCGTGGCAGCCGCTGCAACCCGCGGCGACCCAAAGCAAGAGCACGGGNCCGTCAAACGAATGGCGGAGGTCGTGCTGAGCGCCGTTGTCAACGTCGCGGTCAAAGGTTGGGGCNGAGAAGGAAAGACGTTCGGGGACCGGCGAGGGTNCGCCTTCCTCAGCGTAGCCGGAGTTCGTGTTGTCTNGTGCAGGCGCTGAGGTGCAGCCGGCCAGCAGGGTGAGCAACACCATGCACGATACGAATCGCTTCGCGTTTGTCATGCCTTGCCACTCCTTCAGGTCGGTATTTCAACGCCTGTTCAAAATCCAAAGTTCGCGACCCAGTAGATGGCGTCCCACCACGTGCACTGAATGGACAGCATGACGCTCCCCAAGACGACCCGTCGAGCACCCGGCAACCGCTCTCGTGCAGGCCAAGCGAGCACGCCAAAACCCACCGAGGCCAGACCGGCCGTCCACAAAACGGCCACGATGGCCACCATTCCAAGGCTGCTCGGGCTCTCGATGTACATGCGCGTGAGGTCGATCCACACAACCGAGCAAAGCAAGAACGCCGCATAGAGGACGAACAAACGACGCACGCCGTGCCCGTCGTTTTGCTGCCAGGGGNAGNGGAGTGAAGCAACCTCTTCTTCGCTCCAGGACAGGAAGAAACGGTGCATCATCAGCAAGTACCCGGCTGCGGCCACNAACATCCAGGGCACGATGATGGTCCGCATGCCNTCAGNGACGTCCCCCCAATACACGTTGGGGTCGGGGAAAGCGCTCACGCCCCTCCAGTACGAGACCAAAATCAGCGGTCCGACGATGTTTGCAAACCAAAACACGGTGCTTCGTTTCATTCTGCCTCACCCCTTGCGTGGGCGGCGGTCCGCTTAAGAAACGGCGTGTAAAAGGCGGGAAGGATGAGCAAACTCGTCAGCAGAGCGAGGGAAATCGCCACCACAAAGGCCTGGCCGAACAGCCTCAACGGGAGCAAAGCAGAGAGGTTCAGGACGGCAAATCCGCCCGCCGTCGTCAGCGCAGCACCGGCCATCGCCCGACCGGTNGTTGCGGTTGACTTGGCCACCCATTCCGCAGGGGGGGCNAACGGGTTGTCCTCGGCTTCTTCCTCAAGNCGGGTCGTNAAATGAACCGCATANTCAACCCCCAGACCGAGCGAAAGCGCACCGATGGTCACCGTTTGGGCGTTGATGTTGTANCCGGTGTAGCCCATGATGCCGTACACCCAGACCACCACCATCATCAGTGGAATCCACGATACGACNCCGCGCTGNGCGCCCTCAACGATGTTGTTGTTGTTGCGCACCGTGTGGATGCCCACCAGCATGAACAGGATGACGAAGGCGACGATGCCCGTGGACTGCACCGATGCCGAGGCGACATCGGAGGTCGTTTGAGCGTTGATGAGGGCCCGACCGCTCAGCCGCAGGGTGAAGCCGTCGCCGGCCTCGGTGGACANCTCGTCCAGGGTTGCCTCGATGCTCTCCGCAAGGTCCACCGTGGCGCTCCACCCCAAGGTGTCGGCCTGGAAGGACAGCAGCGTCTGCTCGCCGTCTCGGGAGAGCAAACTCTTCGTCGCCTCAATCCCCGTTTCGTTTTCCAGCGACCAGGTTTTCAGGGCTGCGTAGCCTTCATCCTGNCCGGACTCAGCGGCCATCATGTACCCGTCGAGCACCGGGTCGTGGAGTCTGGCCTGTTCGTAGATGTCCCAAACACCGCTGGGCACGCCGCTCACATCGTCCCGTATCGACATGCTCGAGAAGGCGTTTTCCCAAACGGCCCGCCCTTCTTCGCTGATGACGTGGCCGTCGATCACCACGTACAACGGTGAGCGGCTCGTACCGAANTCATCGCTGATGAGCAAGAAGTCCTGCACGACGGGGATGGATTCGTCAAGCTGGTCGCGTTGCTCAAACGCGACCTCAAGCTGCTGGAATCCAGCCGCCATTGGCACCAGCAACACGAGCGCGATAAGACCGACCTTGACGGGTTGAGTGGACAGCGTTCCNAGGCTCTTTGCNACCGGGCCAACGGTGATCTTGCCTGCCTTTTCCAGCGGGAGTTTTTTTGTGGGAACGATCAACATAAGGGCCGGCAGGGCCGAGATGCTNAGCAANTANATGAGGAACAATCCGATGGCGATGACGGTTCCGAACACCTGAAGAAAAGCCAGTGAAGAGAGACGGAAGGAAAGGAAACCGACNATGTCGGTGGTGATGGCGATCATCAGCGCAATGGACGTCAGCACGGTGCCNTGGCGGATGGCTCGGGACCGTGCTTGATGGTCGAAATCCCGAAGCGTCAACCGGCCCTGCGGGTTTTTCGATTCTTCACCTTTCAACTCCTCGCGGATNCGAAGCACCACGTGCAGGCCGTAATCCACTCCGATGGCAAGTAACAGCACGGGAATGGAGTTCATGGCGGCGTTGAAGGTCATGTTCACCCCCGCAAATTGAAGCCAACCGGACACGCCGTAGGTGCCTGCGATGGCGACGACCGTGAGTGCGAGAACAAAGACGGTTTCTCGGACGCTTCGGAAGTTGAACCACAGGATGATGCCCAGAAGNAGCATTGCGGCGCTGGTCAGCATTCCGATTTCCTTGCCGATGGTGGCGGTGGAATTTTCTGCGAACTGAGCAAACGAAAACGTCCTCAGGTCGCTGCCGTTGGTTGTTTCCATCAGATCTGCTTCCATCGATTCGGCCCACGCAGTCAGGTCGGCCTGCACCAAACCCAGCACGTCGTAGCCGTAATCGAGNGGTTCACTCGACACCACCAGCGTGACCATGACCGGCCCGTCCGACGTCCACGGGTCTTCGGCGTCTTCGCTCGGCAGGCACGAAAGGATGGCGGCCCTGAAGTCCACGTCTTGAAGCCCGACGATGGGNCCAAGCTGGCCGAGAATTGGNGCAGATACGGCGATGATTTCCCCGATTTGAGCGGGNGTCCTGTTTTCCGTCATGCTGGAAAGAAGCCCCATCACCGACCCCAACTCANCGCTGAGGTTGTCCCCCGTGTCCATTCTCGGCAGCCATCGTGCAGGCTCGCCTGCGTCCCATGCCATCAATCGNTCGTGCGTCACCGGNTCGACAGGNGGNACGTGCNTCGCTGCTTCCGACAAATTCGCNAGCGCCGCCGACACGTTTTCGTCGTCAGCCATNAGCACCCCAACGCTGGCCGCATGCAGCTGCGGCAGCCATCCAGAAGCCGTCTCTGCGTCCTGNAGCGCCATCCACTGCATCGCTTGGCTCGCCGGACCGTTGTTGGCTTGCGTGCCGAAGAGCGGATAGTGNTAGGGTGCAAAATCGCTGTTGTTCAGCATCATGGCTTCCACGGTGGCCAAACGCTCCCATGTTTCCGCCTCGAGCAAATCGTCGGCGTCGATCTCGTTCAGGACTCGGATNAAATCGATGTTGGCTCGGTACTCGCTTTCAATTTCGTTCAACAAATCCACGCTCGGACTGTCCGGGAAAAACCCGTCTTCGCTGTTGTCAAATTGAAGATGCATGCCCCCGGAGGCCAGCAACAGCATGCAAAGCATGACGACGGCAAAGGATTGCTTTGGCCGCTCCACGCTCCAGTCNGTCAGGGCCATGAAAGGATTTCGCATGTTTTTTGCACATTGATTGGGCTTATAACCGTCCGTTTTGACACCCCAAAANCCGTCCGTGTTTAGCAAGCGTTGATGGTTTGAAATACCCTTGAATCAAACGGTCTCCATGCGTGAGCAANCGCTGTATTTTGCNTACGGTTCAAACCTNGATGCGGCCGACTGGTCCGTTTGGTGCNAAGAGCAAGGCGAAGAAACCGAACCCCTGCTCGAGGTCAGCCCGGCGTGGCTTGTGGACTGGTCCATGCGGTTTCATTACCGCTCAATCCGCNGGGAAGGCGGTGCGGCCGATGTGGTGCCGGACGGCAAGGGGACGGCGGTGCCGGGCGTTTTGTTCAACCTGAGCCCGCGCGGCTGGGCGCTGATGGACAGAAAGGANGGGGCACCCACCCACTANGAGCGAGCCAGCGTGTCCGTGATGACCGCCGACGGGCGTTCGGTNACGGCCANCACCTACGTCGTTGCGCAGGANAAGCGACGATCGTCCCTGCAGNCACCCACCGATGCCTATGCAGCGCTGATTCAAGGCGGGCTCGAAAANCGAAATCTTTCAATTNAACATTTGAAANCNGCAATACAAAAAATCGACGCATCTTCAGCGATTCAATACGTGTTCGTTTACGGGACGCTCATGCGCGGACAATCTCGGTGGGCGCAACTGAAACCCTGGTCGAGCGGACCGNTTCGGNCCGGGCGTGTCAACGGTCGACTGCACCATTTGGGNGCCTACCCTGGATTGCGTTTGGAACACGACGGCATCGTACACGGCGAGCTTCATCGCTGCGAGTGCATCGAACAAGCGCTTGACGAGTTGGACCGCATCGAGGGGTGCAACGCTCGTCGCCCGGAGGATGGTCTGTACGCACGTTTGCCGGTTGCGGTGGACGTTGGCGACGGTTCGGTGTGGGCGTGGACCTACGTGGTCAACCATCTGCCGTCAACAGCGATGCCCATCCATGGCGGGCGGTGGGNCGCTTGACTCATTCAAGCTCGAGCAAGGANGCACCCTGTTCGACTTGGTCCCCGGGGCTGAAGTGAACACGGACCACGGTACCGTCGCTTGACGCCACGATGCGGTGCTCCATTTTCATCGCTTCGAGCACCATCAGCGGTGTACCTGCCGATACCTCATCGCCTTCGAGCACCAGCACCTCAAGCACTTTCCCGGGCATGGGGGCCACCANCCCGCCCTCGTCGTGTGCACCGGTGGAGCCCGGTTCAATCCGTTCCCANCTGTAGGTGCGTCCGTTGAGGTGAACCCACCAGACNTCGCCGACCTTGGCAACGTGNGCCAGGTGGGTTTNTCCGTTTTCNAGCCGGATTCGAAGTCGTCCTCGTGTGTCCTCGNCGAGCGTGTGNCCTTCGAGGGTGTACGCATCGCCTTGCTTNGAGAGGGTCACCTCAACGGGACCTTCGTTCGATGCAAAGGTGTGTTGCATCAGGGGTACCTCCTNGAGAGCGTGTTGAACGGGCTGACCGGACCGTTTTCAGATGAANCGGACGCCGTTCCCGTTTGCGTGCGATGCAGGCCCAACGTCTCGGCGCTCGCTGCTGCAAGCAAGGCAGCCTCTTCAAGCACGGGAGAGGAGGGCGGGTTCCACCCACTGGGCCACACATCATCGATGGTGGTCGTCGTTGTCGTTCCGTTCACGACGGGTTGTGCGTCGCAGAGATCCCGCAGGAATTCGATGTTGGTCGTGGTCCCCAACACGATGAATTCGTCGAGCGCCCGGCGCATTTTCTCAAGTGCCTCAACCCGNGACGGTGCCCAAACGATNAGCTTGGCGAGCATGGGGTCGTAATCAGGCGTCACCTCGTCGCCTTCCCGCACACCGGTGTCGAGGCGAATTCCGGGCCCTTCAGGGGGCCGGAACACGGCCAAAGGACCGATCGACGGAAGGAATCCGTTGACTGCATCTTCGGCGTAGAGTCGCACTTCGATCGCATGGCCACGCATCATGAGACGTCCGCAGGACATGGGCTCACCTGCCGCAATGCGCAACTGTTCCCGGACGATGTCAACCCCGGTAACCAGTTCGGTCACGGGGTGTTCGACCTGAATCCGAGTGTTCATCTCGAGGAAAAAGAACTCACCCGAAGGGGCCAAGAGAAATTCCACGGTCCCGGCTCCGACGTAGTTGACCGCCTCGGCNGCAGCNACGGCAGCCTGTCCCATCGCTTCCCGCAGTTCGTCGGTCATCGTTGGGCCGGGNGCCTCCTCGAACACCTTCTGATGGCGACGCTGAACGCTGCATTCGCGCTCACCNAGGTGAATCGTCCGTCCGTGNTGGTCGGCGAGGACTTGGATTTCAACGTGCTTGGAACCGGACAGCAATCGCTCGATGTACACCCGTCCGTCACCGAATGCGGCGATCGCCTCTCGACGTGCTCCGGCGGCCGCCTGGTCGAACTCCGAGGGACCGTGAACGGCCCGCATGCCTTTTCCGCCGCCGCCGCTGGAGGCTTTGAGCAGCAAAGGGTAACCCACGCGCNCGGAGGCTTGGCGGAGGGCTTCGAGGGCTGTTGNTTCGTCCTCTTCCTCGACCTCTTCGCCCGGAATGACGGGCACCCCGGCTGCTCGCATCGTTTGCCGTGCGGTCATCTTGTCGCCCATTTTCTCAATCGCCATCGCCGAAGGCCCAATCCACGTCAAGCCCGCAGCGTCCACGGCCGTCGCNAAATCAGCGCGTTCGGAAAGAAATCCAAACCCCGGGTGAACGGCGGTCGCNCCGGTCTGGAGCGCTGCTTTGATGATCTGCTCTTGGTCGAGGTAGGTTTCCCCGATGCTTTCGCCGTTCAAGAGGACGACTTCATCGGCCANTTCGGTGAACAAACNACCGACATCGTTTGCGGCGCACACGGCCACGGTTGGGTGCCCGGCTTCCCTGCACGCCCTCAAAATNCGGCACGCAATCTCACCTCGATTCGCCACCAAGACCTTGATGCTCATCCCTCCTCAATCATCGTCGGGTTTCCAGTTCGCCGGTCGCTTTTCCAGAAAGGACGACAACCCTTCTTGNCCNTCGTTTGAACCGCGCATCCTGCTGGTGAAATCAAGGGTCCAGTCCCGCAGTTCTTCGTCGGAACCCGTCCANCGGTCAAACCCGAGCGTCAATTCCTTTGCGAGCGCAACGGCAGACGGTCCGGTGGTCATGACCTCCGCGACGACGTCGGTCACGACGGTTTCGAGGTTGTCTTTNGCGTCCACNACCGCNTCAATGAAGCCAATGCGGAGCGCCTCTTCGCTGTTGATTCGACTCGCCTGCATGGCCAGTCGGCGGAAGGCTGCAGAGCCCAATCGTCGGTAGACGTACGGGCCAATGACGGCAGGAAGGATGCCCAGTTTACCCTCGGACAGCGCGATGCGAACGTCGGCGGTGGCCACCACGTANTCGCAGCATGACACCAGACCCGCTCCGCCGCCCAAGGCCACACCTTGAACGGCACCAACCGTGAAGCAGGGGTGCGACCAGAGGCCGTTGAACAACCGGTCGAGCCGTTTGGAATCCGCTCTGTTTTCCTCCGGTGTGTTGGCGCCTGCGTCCCGCATCATGTTGATGTCGGCGCCCGCACAGAAGTGCTTCCCCTCACCGCGCAGCACCANGGTGCGGAGAAACGGCGTCCCGTTTTCATCGTGAAGTGCGTCCTGTCGTCCAGCGCTTCGTTCAGCCGTCCACTCCAGCAGTGCGATCAATTCCTGAATCATCTCAACGTTCATCGCGTTGAATTTGTCAGGTCGTGCGAGCGTGAGGTTGGCTTGCGCACCTTCCACGGTCAGCGAAACCATGGTGGTGGCGGGCGGGGGGTCCATGAGGGTCATGCAGAAAACTCCANTTGCTAAATTNATTTTTGTATTGAAAAATNACATCCGGAAGATNCCGTATCGGTGNTCGGGAAGCGGTGCGTTCCGCGCTGCGGCAAGACACAATCCGAGCACGTCGCGCGTGTCGCGTGGATCGATGATGCCGTCGTCCCACAAGCGGGCGGTTGAGTAGTACGGGCTTCCTTCGGTTTCGTACTTTTCGAGGATGGGTTTTCGGAAGCCTTCCAATTCATCGCCTTCCATGGGCTCTTTTCCTTCCCGTCGTCGCTGGTCTTGCTTGACGGTGGTCAAGACGTCCGCTGCCTGCGGGCCGCCCATCACCGAGATTCGGCTGTTGGGCCACATGAACAAGAATCTGGGGTCGTAGGCTCGGCCGCACATGCCGTAGTTTCCGGCACCGTGAGAACCGCCAACGATGACGGTGAATTTNGGAACGTTCACGCACGACACGGCGGTGACCAGTTTTGCACCGTCCTTGGCGATGCCNCCCGCNTCGTAGGCCTTTCCAACCATGAACCCGGTGATGTTCTGAAGGAACACCAACGGCACGCCTCGCTGCCCGCACAGTTCCACGAAGTGAGCTCCCTTCTGGCTCGATTCCGAAAACAGGATTCCGTTGTTGGCAACGATGCCAACCTTGTGGCCGTGAATGTGCGCGAAACCGCACACGAGCGTTGTCCCGTAGCGGGACTTGAATTCGTGGAACCGAGAACCGTCCACGATTCGAGCGATGAGTTCCCTCACATCCACCGGCGTGCGATTGTCGGCNGGGATGAGGCCCAACAGATCTTCCACGTCGTGAGCCGGCGGTTCCGGTTCTGCCATGGCAGCGGGAGCCTTCTCGACCGGGCCGAGGTTTTCAATGACGTTTCGAACCATGCGCAGTGCCTCGTTTTCGTCCTCTGCGAAATGGTCGGCCACGCCCGATTGAGCGGTGTGGACGTCCGCACCCCCCAACTCTTCNGCCGTGACCTCCTCTCCGGTTGCGGCCTTTACGAGCGGTGGCCCAGCGAGAAAGATCGTTCCGTTGCCCTTGACGATGATGGATTCGTCCGACATGGCGGGCACGTAGGCTCCACCAGCGGTGCACGAACCCAGAACAGCGGCGACTTGAGGGATTCCGTCGCCCGACATCCGTGCTTGGTTGCGGAAGATGCGGCCGAAGTGGCCGATGTCGGGAAAGACTTCGTCCTGCATGGGCAGGAACGCACCGCCTGAATCGACGAGGTAAATGCACGGAAGATGATTCTCATGAGCCACGGTTTGAGCGCGGATGTGTTTCTTGACCGTCATCGGGTAGTAGGAACCACCTTTCACGGTGGCATCGTTGGCCACAAACAGGCACTCTCGCCCGTGAACCATGCCGACGCCCGTGACGATTCCNGCGGCGTGNGCTCGTCCGTCATAGAGGTCGTAAGCAGCCAGCGGGGAGAGTTCGAGGAAGGCTGTTCCCGGGTCAACAATGCGTTCGATACGCTCTCGCGCCAGGTGCTTCCCACGTGAGCGNTGCCGTTCAACGTACTTNCCGCCGCCGCCCTGNGAGGCCGTATCGAGGCGGACCCGAAGTTCATCGATGAGCGCCAAGTTGTGGGCCTTCCGCTCGGCAAAGTCGGGGTCCGCTCGATTGACTCGGGTCGGAAGTCTGTCCATGCTGAGCCCTCATCCGTACCGAAGGGAACCCCGCATTTAATGCCATGCAAGGCGGCGGTTTGGCCTCAAACGCCGAGCATCAATCGACCGATGTCTCGCAAACCCGGTGCGAGTCCGACGATCAGGACCGCCAGAACGATGAGCAAGCGGAAATGCTGCTGCCGNTGTTCNATCCTCATTTGNACAAAAAGCCAGACGATGAGGCCCACCAGCGCGGCTTTGACAAGNGCAAACAACCAGGCGCCTTCACCCCAGTCCAATCCGAGAGCATCGTTGATGGTGCCGCCGTACTGGATGACAGCGTTGCTCACAGGGTGCTTTTCTCCGTACCCGAACATGTCGATGCCGACCATCGTTGCAAACCCGTCGCACAACTGACCGAACACCATCCCCAACACCATTGGGTGAGCGAGCAGCGCTTTGTTTGACAGGAACTCGACGGGGTGGTCAGCCCAACGCTCAGCTTCATCCTCCCACTGCTTCAGGCTGATTTCGGCCGGGAGCACACCGGCGCTGTGACCTGTGAGGCGAAGTTGCTCTGCGTCCTCTCGACCGACTCGATGCAACGCGACACAAACCACCGCTGGAATCCCGAGGACCACCCAAACCGGCCAAAACGTCAGATCGCCTGATGCGTTTCCACTCTCCTGAGCCCAAGGTGTGGACATGAATTGGGCCCANTGAGCCAAGCCCAAAACCACGGCGCCGTTGGCGAAGCCAAGCATCCCACGGGTGATGGCCGGCCACGTTCGCGTCCACACCATCGTCGCCCACACCACGAGCACCGCAACGACCAATCCGGCCGTAGCCAGATTGAACGAACTCTCGGTGTGCATGGCGTANGCGGGCTGGTACAGCAGGTACCANTGCAGCATCAGCAGTCCAAACAGGAACCCTCCCACAAGCGTTGCCTGTGCTTCCTGAGCTTGATCCCCCTTGTTTCCATCAAAACGTCGCCCGATCAGGTGGCTGAGAAACGCAACGCCGATGAGCCAACCCGCAAGGTGAAGGTGAATGATGGGAGAGATGAACAGAACATCCCTNGAGGATGAGAAAAAATCGGCGTCTTCGAGAACCCGCAAGACGGGCGCAAGGCACACCCAAGCGATGAGGGCCACCACCATGCGTTCGTCCACGGGAAGTCTCCATTTCCTGAAAAGTGCCTGAAACAGCACCACGCATCCAAGCATGCTGAGCGTGTAGATTGCCGTGTTTTGCGGCGTGTATCCGGCGTCTCCNGCCACGCCAGCGTCCGTGACCACCGGNTCCCAGACGATCGGTTTCAACGTCTCGGTCCACACGCTGTCAAACGCCAACACCAAACCGGCCAGGGCGACCAAGATCAGTCCTAAAGCGGCCCAGATGACGCCTTTCTCAACGGTTGAATAAACGTCGTCGGGGAGGGGAGCCTCGTAGGTTGGCTCGGTGGCATCAGACACGGGCATTCCTCCTCAGCGAGCAGACCCACGGTCCGCTCGCTAATCGGCTTTGCGACGGTTCACTCCTCTTCCTGCGAGAGTCGTGCGATGAGGTCGGCCTTCTTTCCACCNACGGGGAGTCCAGCCGCCTTCAGGCGTTCCTTGAGTTCAGCAACCGAGAGTTTGGACAGGTCCTCGTCCNCTTCGCCATCCTCAACCTCGTCCTCAAGTCCGAAGCCGCGTGGCTCGTGAACTTCGATGAACGAGACCTTGCCGCATTCGACNGCATCACGGATGATGGTGACCAATCTGAACTTCATCATGGCTGCGTTGGTGTCGAAGAGCATGGTTTGTGGAATGGTGATGTTGAGGTCGTTTCCTTCAAACGCCACNCCAAAATCGCTGTGTCCAGTGTTGGATTCAAGGAGCGCCATCACNTGTTCTTCNTTGCCTTCGACAACCTTGACGATTTTGAAACTGTACTTGAGCGTCTTGCCGGCCATGGGATGGTTGTAGTCAATGCGGGCTCGTCCTGCTGCGAGGTTGGTCAGGTAGCCCTGCCGGTTTCCGACGTTCACNGGGGCTCCNATGTACANAGCGTTNGGGTCCTTCACGGCACGAATGAGCTTGTCGATGCTGATGGTTTCCATCTGCTGCGGGTCCTTTTCGCCGTAGGCCTCGGCGGGCTGGATGACGACCTCAATTTCCTTGTTCGCTTTTGCGTCCGCCAGCGCGGCCTCGAATCCAGGAATGAGGTTGCCCCCTCCCACAACGCAAACCATCGGTGAGTACGAGCGACCTTCTTGATGCGTTTCATGCTCTTTGGCAACCGCCTCACGGGTGGTTTCGATCAGGTCGCCGCTTTCTCCGTTGTAGAGTTCGTAGTCAACGTGGACAATTGTTCCTTCTTCCATGCACAAGCCTCCAAGGGGATGATTCGGCGACCAGCCCCCCCTTCATAATTGCATTGGAGGGCGTCATTCTTCCTCGAGGGTTCGGAATGGGACGCTTGTGCTGGGTTTGGTCTCCTTTTGCATGCCTGAAACGGTCACCAAGGCCATGCCGCCCATCATCGCACACCAGCCCACCCACACCGCGTGAGAGTGGGGGAGGTCGTAAACGGTCACGCGGACGAGTTCGATGCTGTCGAGTCCGCCGCTGCCCACCGATTGCATCAGGGCACCCGCTTGGCTTCCGTCAAAGATGAACACCATGTCGCCCGTGAGGCGCGTCAAGGTGGCCACTTCGGAGCGCGGCACGCCCTGACTGTCAAAGCGAATCGTGCCGGGCACGACTTCTCCGATCAACGTTCCATCTCCATCATCGGTCATTTCGTAGACCTTGATTCGCACCCCGATAAAACCGTCTCCAACTTCCGTTGCGGTGTCCGTCTCGACCCCTTTGAATTCGAATCCGAACCCGTTGTGAACAACGATGTCGTCCTTGACCATGGAAACCCGGTGACTTGCGTCGCCTCGATCGACCAGCACCGTGGTGGATAAATGGCCCAAAAGGAGGAGCAAGAGTCCAAGGTGAACCACGTGCGCCCCCAGTGGAATTCTTCGAAAAGCACCCTTTTCTCGCGCTGCATTGAACTGTTCAACGACCTCTCGAGCGACCGGTGCGAGCGCCATGGCCAGCATTGGGAGCGACATCCAGACGATGTGGCCTCGGGTTAGTTGGTCCGAAACGGCGGTTCCAGCGTCTCGTCCGAACACGTCCGGCGCCAAGAACAGGCCGAGCAACGAGACCACCAATCCTCCGGCCAAGAGCGACAACGTCCTCGACGGGTCGTCCTTTCGCCGGGTGTAGGTGAACAGCCCAGCACCCAAGGCTGCGAGGAACGGCGCACCGTACAACTCGTGCGCTTCAAAATTCACGGCGTCGATGCTGGTCAGCAACAACACCCAGGTCAGGACAAGGTAGAGGCTCACCAACACCACGGAGGCCCACAAGACCGTTCGTTGCTGGTCGCGACGCTTGCTTGGTGAGAACCCAACACCGTCGTCCCGCTGAGGTGCGAGCATCCACGGGAGAACGAAGACCCCGACGACGAGGCCTGCCACGGCGATGCTCAGAGCTTGGGACCACGCCAGTGCGAGCCCCAGCATGACCCCAGCAGCTGCCCAAGGCCACGCTCCTAAGGCATCCTTCGACCGGTAAAGCGGTACAAAGAGGACCGCAAAGGCGGTTGAAATCCANACGTCAAGGGTCAGNCCGAACACCACCAACGTGAACACAACGTCCAACGGAACCGGCACGAGNCCCTCGTAGGTCCAAGGGGCATCAATCTCCNNCTCTNGACCCGNTGCAGACCCGGTTTCGGACGGTGCAGGGCGTGCGTCGCTGCCGTACTGCAGCGCCAACGAAACGGCGAGCATGGGAGCGAAGAGAACCGCTGCAAACANNNCATCGGGAACGGAGGCCCAGGACAAACCCTCNCCCTCACTGCCCGTGAACACCAGGCACCCCAACAGNGCAACGACCGCCGGTAANGCGACGATGCCGGAGGCGTTGAGCGGCATCGCCGTCTGCTTTGATGCGCTACGCTGCACGGCCAACCAGCAACCGATGAGGACAAACATCCACGTCACGTACGCCATGACTTCGGTGGCGGCGGGGTTGTCTCGAAGAACCATCAATCGTCCAAAGACGTCCGCTGGCGCCGTGCTTGTGTCGTCCGTGACGAAGGTGTGAACCGAGGAGGCCCAGACACCTCCCGCACGNGTGACGGTGGTGGCGAACAGGGCCAGCATCCCCGTCACGAGGCCACCTCCAATCCACACCTCGGGCCGAACAAGGCCGGGTCGGGTGCGCAGGTGAATCAGCATCACGAGGGCCAACCACGGTAGGAAAGAACCGGTCTCTACCGGGTCCCACGCCCAGTAGCCGCCCCAGTCGAGGATGAGGTAGGCCCACAAACCACCCAGCCCGATGCCCAACGTCGCCACCAGCAAGCCCGGTCGAGCCAGATGGAGCATTCGAGGCCCCAACTCAGCGGTTTTTCCCGTGTAGGCCGCCGACAGTGCAATCGCCGTCAAATGAAGGCAAAGAGCGTACGTCAGGAAGATCAGCGGTGGATGAATGACCATCAAGTCGGTTTGCAGCAGCGGGTTCAATCCTGCGCCACGGAAGAAGGCCGGCGTGGCTTTGAACGGGTCCAGCGAGAAGGCGATGAGCAGAATCGTGAGGCTCATGAGGTGCATGAACCGAAGTCGCCAGTCGTGAGCGTCGCTGTTCTGACCGGACTCACCGGGCAGAGGGCGACGCCACAACCACGCCACGAGCGACATCCACCCGAGCCACATCAGGAGGGGGCCTTCTCGAGCCGCCCAGGTGGCGGCAAATCGATACTTGAGCGGAAGCGCCTCGCCACCGAACGCNGCNACGTGANGCAACGTGGTGTCGTTGATGAGNAACAGGTAGGCGAGGGTGACGAACGGGAGCACAGNNGCGATGTGCAGCATCGAGGAAAGCAGCGGNCGGTCTTCGTGAAGNCGCGGCTGAAGAAACAACCACGCAACAGCGACGAGGGCCACCCACATCGTCAGCCCCCACATGGTGCTGGGGGGTTGGGCGACCCTCATGGCCTTTGCTCATTTCCCGTGAGCCGTGCCGACCTACCAGCCGAAGAATTTCGCCCGAGAATAGCCAAAGGAGAGCAGAACAGAAATCACGCGCTTGGTCAGCANAAGAGGCCTTCGTACGAGGATTTTCAATCCGATAACCGCCTTGTCCAGCGGACTCATGTTGCCCAGTTCATCGGGTAAACACCGCGCCATGGTCGACATTTCCTCATCGGTGAGTTCGTACAGCGCTGTTTTTCCCTTCAGAATCTTGTGATAGGGGGGAAATCGTTTCTTCCACGCACGCTCGTAGGCCATCAACCGTTGCGACGAGAGATCGTTTTCCTTGATGGCCGCAGCAACCGTTTGCGCTGCCTCTCGCCCGGACCACAGTGCGAGGTGAGTCCCTCCTTCGAACAGAGGCGACGTGAATCCGGCAGCGTCGCCAACCAGCAACACGCCGTCNCCAACGGTCGTGGTGCGCGGTCCGGAGATGGGTATCGTGCCTCCGAAGGGGCGGATTTTGATGCCCTCGGCCCGCCACGGCGGGTTGACGGTTGGTTTTCCCTTGAGGTAGGTGTCGTTGATGAAGGACTCGAGGTACTTGATGGCGCCCTTCTTGTCGGTGGTCACAAGTCCGACGTTCGCTCTTCCGCCTTCCTTGGGAATCATCCACACGTACCCGTGAGGTGAGTATTTGGGCCACAAGTAGAAATCGAGGTAGCCGTCGTTGGGCACGTCCAGAACTTCGTACTGGAAGCCAGCGATCACTTCGACGTCACCGCCCATGTCAAGGTACTTGGCAGCGGCGCCTGAAACCCCCGAGGCGTCGATGACGGTGCGGCACTCGATGGGGAATTCATCGCCACGACCTTCAAGTTTCCAATTGGAAAATTGATTTTCTGNGGTGTAGATTCGCTCCATTCCCGTCACGCGGTGGTGCAGGTGGAGTTCGGCTCCNTTCGCCACGGCTTCGTCGGCAAGCCATCGCTCGAACAGGTGCTTTTCCAGCACGTACCCTTCCTCGGTGAGGAGTTTCTCCGTGCCGTCCGGGAAAATCACGCGAATGCCTTTCACATCAAGCGCTTTGACGTGGTCGGGGAGTTCCAAATCCAAATTCTGAACGGCCAGTTCGGACAGACATTCGCCGCAGTGGACCGGTGTTCCGATCTCGGGGTCGGCTTCCAAGAGCANGGTGGACAGGCCCGCTCGTGCGGCGTGAAGCGCAGCGGAACCACCTCCCGGGCCGGCGCCGATAACCACGACATCGTACATGTTCAGCCCCTGCGATGAAAGCGGGCCACGGTAGCCCATGAAGGCAACGGTTCCTTCCGCTGCCTCATCCTTGGCGAAAGCGGTCGGCATACGGAGGTTCAAAACCAAGAAGCCCCAGGGTCAACCGTGGCATGGAAGACGTTGAGGCGGTGGATGAACCACCTCGAAGAGCGGGGCGAACTTCTCCGCATCGACCGCCCGGTGGACGTGGTCTACGAAGCAGGGGCCATCGCTGATTTNCTNGTCAAAAACAACGGTCCTGCCGTGCTTTTTGAACAGCCACGCCTTGCCGACGGGTCCGTTTCGCCCATCCCCCTCTTGATGAACGCCTTCGGCAGCCACGATCGAACGTTGCGAGCCCTGGGTGCCAGCCACGAAACCGAGATTGGTGACCGCATGGTGGCCATGATGAAACCCGACATCGGGCTCTACATGCGAAAGCCATGGAAAGGGNTNCCGCTNCTCCGTGATGCGCTCGCAATGCCGCCCAAGAAGGTGAGAAAAGGCAAAGCTCAGCGGGTTCGGCTGCCCAACGATNTNACCAAGCTCCCGATTCCCAAGACATGGCCCATGGATGGAGGCCACTTCGTCACGCTGCCGCTGGTGGTCACGAAAGANTCGAGCGGCGAGCACAACCTCGGCATGTACCGTGCCCAAGTCCACAACGAAACGGAACTTGGTCTGCACTGGCAGATTCACAAGCACGCCGCTGACCACGCTGCCAACGGNGAACGCATGCCTGTGGCCGTGTGCATCGGTGGTCCGCCCGAGCTCATCTTCTCCGCCATCTCGCCCCTGCCCGACAACCTCTCCGAGTACCAGTTCGCGGGCATTCTCGGCCAAAAGTCACTTCCCATCACGAAGGCACTGACCCAAGACCTCTGGGTGCCCGCCGAAGCGGACATCATCATCGAAGGTTACTGCGACCCCACCGAAACCAAACTGGAAGGGCCGTTCGGCGACCACTACGGCTTCTATTCNCTGACCGGCCAGTACCCGGTGCTCCACGTAACCGCCATCACNTGCCGCTCNGACGCCATCCTTCCNGCCACCATTGTGGGTTTGCCGCCCATGGAAGACGGCTACCTCGGTGAGGCCATCGGTCGACAATTCTCGCCCGTGCTTCAGTTCCANCATCGGGACGTGAGGAGCGTCCACCTTCCTCTGGAAACCGGGTTCCACAACCTCGCCATCGTGGCGTCAAAACAGAGGTANCCGCGCCAGGGACGGAAAACCGCCATGGGNTTGCTCGGTGCGGGCCAAATGATGTTCCTCAAGGTGATCGTCGCCATCGATCCCGATCAGAACCCCAAGGACTTGGAGGCGTTTTTGGACGCACTCAACGACAAGGTTGAGATNGGTGAGGACGTGGTCGTTCTGCCCGGCATGGTGGCGGATTCACTTGAGGCGGCCTCGCCGTTTGAGAACGTTCACGACAAACTGCTCATCGATGCCACCACGCTGGTGCCCACCGATCCACGTTCCCCTGACGAACCCCTCGAAGGGTCCTACAATCAACCNACGCCNGCCTGGCGTCAGGGAACGGTTGCTTCCGACCCCTTTGACAACCTGGAGGCCGTTGAAGCGCTTCCCGATGTTCGCCAGGCACGNATGCTGCGCGACAACATGCTNGTGGTTTCAACGCCCGTTGTTGGGACGCCCAGCCCACGAACCGGGCAGCACGAGGGCGACGATGCGCAGGAAGCCCAGCGAATTGAACAAATCAACCGGTTGNNAGATTCAATTTGGCAANTGGATTCTGCGAAAAACCTTCGCTGGCTCTTCATCACCAACGACGACCTTGACATGACGCACACGAAAGCCCGACGTCGCCTGCTTTGGCAGTTGACGGCGCGGTTTGATGTGGGGCGCGGTCTCACCTTTGACGAGGGTCGAGATCGCCTTTGCTGGGACGCCACCACGCCGATTCCCTCCGAAGAACACGGTGTTCGTCGCTGGCCGGCCGTGACCCTGCACGACGAGGAAACGTTGGCCAAAGTTGCTGCTCACCCCGAACTCAGTAAATACGAATGGCCGCCCCACCTTTCCTTTGGGGGCCCCGAGTGATGGACGTCAAGCAAGTCTTGTCCTTCATCAAGATCGAACACACCCTGTTTTCNCTTCCGTTNGTGCTGATGGGCTATTTCATCGCNNTNNGNCAGTTCCGNCGTTGACCCNGGNATNGANCTNCTGTGGATTTTGCTGGCTGCCGTCGGGGCCCGTGGCCTCGCGATGGCCCTGAACCGAATCATTGACCGAGACATCGACGCAGCCAACCCCCGCACGCANGGGCGGCACCTCGCCTCNGGAAGCATGAGCATGCAAACAGCNTGGANNCTTNCNGCNGTGTTNNTGGCNNTGTTGCTCGTCAGTGCCGGGTTGCTGAACAGGGTNGCCTTGATGATGGCCTGGCTNCCTGTNCTCNCCTTCGTCGTCTATCCCTACANGAAACGCTTCACCTGGGGTTGCCACTTCTGGCTTGGGCTCTGCCTCGGCCTTGCTCCGGCCGGTGCTTGGGTTGCGATCGCCGCAGACGTTCACGGTTGGGCGGCCATCACGGGCATGCTCTCCACGGGAACGGAGTACCTGTGGGCGCCGACCATCCTGCCCGTTTCCATCGGTGTGGCGCTGTGGATCGCCGCCTTTGACATCAACTACGCACGCATGGACGTGNAAAGCGATCAAGAGCAGGGCATCCATTCCTTCCCGTCCACGTTCGGCGAGGNGGCGACCACTCGGACGACCGTGCAGCTTNNCTTGCTCTGGTTTGCCTGTTTTGCCATCGCCGACCCGATGGACGGCATCTGGTTTCTTGCGGCCGCTGCNGGCATGGCGCTGGCCAACATCTTCGTCGTGCTTCGGATGAACCATTTCGCTGATTTTCAAACGGTGCTGTTTCGGGTGTCCATGCTCACGGGCTGGGTGCTGCTGGCTGCGCTGGTCTACGGGTTTGCCGTCGAACCACCGGGTCCTGTACTCGATTGACGGCTCAAGTTTCTGTTTTGAGGTTGACGTGGTGAAGGTTCTTGAGCCGACTTGAGAATCCAACCGCATGAACCCCATCGTCGCTTCACTGCTCGAATTCAACGACGCCTTTGAAATCCCGAAACTCGATGCACCGGGACTTGGGCCCGACGAACTGATTGAGCTGCGCATTAAACTGCTCTCAGAAGAGGTGCAAGAGTACGCTGAAGCGGCCCGATCAGGCGATTTGGTAGAAGTCTTGGACGCACTCGCCGACATCGGCTACATTCTCGCCGGGACCATCATCAATCACGGCATGCAGAACATCTACGATGACGCTTTCAATGAGGTGCACCGTTCCAACATGGCCAAGTTGGTGGACGGAAAGGTCATTCGTCGAGAGGACGGAAAGGTGCTCAAACCTCAGGGCTGGCAACCGCCGCAGCTCGCACAATTCCTCCCCAACAGAGCCTAAACGCGCTCACATGGTTTCATGAACAATGAAGCGCACCCAACGCCATGAGCCGTCCTGTNGCCCTCGTCACAGGAGGTGGNCGCGGCATCGGTGCAGCCATTTCCGACCGATTGGCTGCCGACGGATACGACGTTTTGCTGACCTACAATCAATCCTCCAAGCCCGCCGAAATGGTCGTGGATGAAATACGAGAGCGGGGCGACGATGCGCTTGCCGTCAAGGTGGATTGTGCCGACATGGGCGAGGTTGGTCTCCTCGGGCAACACCCATGGATGGACCGAGGCATCGACGTGCTCGTGCTCAATCACGGTGTGTACAACCGCGTTCAAGGCCACGCCATGACCCTGGACGATTTGACGGCAACCATGAGGACCAACTTCGAGGGAGCGGTTGCTGTCTGGAAGGCCGTGCAGCCTCACCTCACCGCCAAGGCCCGCATGGTGGTCGTTGGCTCGCAACTCGGCACGCGGGGTTCACCGCACGGNGCCGACTACGCAGCGTCCAAAGCAGCGCTTTCCACCTGGGCGAGGTCCCTCGCGCAATCCGTTGGCCCGGAAGGCAAACGCGTGAACATCCTCGCACCCGGCTACGTGGACACCGACATTCTTGCCGGAGACAGCGAAGANAAGCGTCAACAGCGAGAGCAAGAAGTCCCTCTCCAGCGCGTCGGCTCGCCCGAAGACATGGCCGCNACGGTTTCGTTCCTTGTCGGCCCTGATTCTGCCTACATCACCGGTGCCATCCTCCACGTCAACGGGGGACTTTATCTCCCCTAGTCTGGGTGGTTTCTCGGGGCGATNGCATGGTGGAGGACTGGGACGACGACGGCTCGTTTGAGTCGGTGGCCGACCAGCCGTTACTCAACGTCGATCTCACGCACCGCAACCCGTTTGATCTCTCAAAGGCTCTGGACGGTGCAGCGCTGGAGGAGTTGAGGCCCGANGTCAAGCGGTTTCGACTCCANGCNGAGTTCGAACCGGCCGGCGATCANCCAAAAGCAATTGAAGAATTGATTTCTCAATTGGAAAATGGACAAGAAAGATGCGTCCTGCTCGGCGTGACCGGTAGCGGCAAGACCTTCGCCATGGCTCACATCATCGAACNGCTCAACATCCCAACGCTCATCATGAGCCACAACAAGACGCTTGCACGCCAGTTGCACCAAGAAATGGTCGGGTATTTTCCGGACAACGCCGTTGAATACTTTGTCTCCCACTACGACTACTACCAGCCTGAGGCCTACCTTGCGAAGCGGGATTTGTACATCGACAAGGAACTGAGCATCAACGAGCGCATCGAACAGGAGCGTTTCGCCGCCGTGGCGTCGTTGGTGTCTCGACCCGATTGCGTCGTGGTGTCCTCGGTGTCGTGCATCTACGGTCTTAACCCTCCCGAGACCTTTCTCGAATACCACCTCCGCTGTCATGTTGGCCAGGCCATTGAAACAAGCGATCTGCTGCGGGAACTGATCGAACTCCAGTATCGACGAACNACAACCGACCTCAAGCGCGGGGAGTGCCGTGTACGAGGTGAAGTGGTCGACGTTTGGATGCCGAGTCGGGACGACCCGTTGCGCATCGTGTTCGATTTCGACGGCATCAAAAGCATCCAGATTTGCGACCCGGTTTCCTGGGAAGCACTCGACACCCTCGAGGAGGCTTGGATTCACCCCAAGGAATTCTTCATGACCAGCCCCGAGCGCTTCGAAGCAGCGTTGGAATCCATCGAGGAGGAGCTCAACGAACGCAGCAANTGGTTTGCTCAACAGGGCAAGGAACTCGAACGCTATCGTTTGGAGCAAAAAACCGAATACGACCTCGAAATGCTGCGGGAAATTGGCCACTGTCAGTCGGTTGAGAACTATTCGCTCCACTTCGACGGTCGCGAACCGGGCCAGCGCCCCTATTGCCTGCTTGATTTCTTCGCTGCGTGCGCCAACCANTTCCACGGCGACCCTCAAAAGTACCTCGTCATCATGGACGAATCTCACGTCAGTCTTCCGCAGGTCGGGGGCATGTACCACGGCGACCGGTCTCGCAAGGAGAGCCTCATCACCCACGGGTTCCGTCTCCCGACGGCTGCGGACAACCGCCCGCTCAAACTTCCTGAATTCCAGAGTTTGGTTCCCCAGATGGTCTACGTCTCGGCCACACCCGGCGAGCGCGAANTGCGCCATCTGTGTGAAATCACGGGTCAAACCGTCCCCAACGGCCTGCTCCANTCACCCAGCGGNGGGGGGGCGGGCGAACCCGATCTGAACAAGAANCACCCGGAAGCGGAATCCATGTACGACATGCTCCAGAGCATCCGTGGCATAGCGAAGATGGAGCTGCGTCCGACAGGTTTGCTCGACCCTGAGATCGAAGTACGCCCAACGGCCGGCCAAGTCAACGATTTACTCACAGAAATCAACGCACGCATCGAGCAGGGGGAGCGATGCCTGGTCACCGTGATGACCATCAAATTCGCTGAGGAGGTCGCCGCCTACCTCAACCGAATGGGCGTNAAGGCTCACCATTTGCACTCTGAAATCGATACGATTGANCGAACGGAAATCATCAACGCTCTGCGTCTTGGCCACATCGATGTCATCGTCGGAATCAACCTTCTGAGGGAGGGTCTCGACATTCCTGAGGTCAGCATGGTGGCCATTTTTGACGCNGATCGACAAGGCTTCCTCCGGAACGAACGGAGTTTGCTGCAGACCATCGGGCGTGCCGCACGCAACGAGAACGGGAAGGTCTTGCTCTACGCTGACGGCTTCTCGCCCGCCATGGAGGCATCGATTCGGCAAACTTTGGAGCGTCGCCAGCGCCAGCAGGCCAACAACGAAGCGCTCGGCATCACNCCCAAAACCATCGTCAAGGCCCTGCCCGTGATGGGNGAAACCGAGGACGCCACCATCACNGGAACCACCACAGGAAGCGATGGGAAGCGCCGNNTNATCGCCAAAAAAGGAGGGCGCAAGGACGGCGATTGGGCTCAGCGTCTGCGTTTGGGTGCGGGCTCGTGGGGTGCGACCGAAAAACAGGAAAAATCAATTGAACATTCAAACGCACACCCAACCTACGACGAGCCGGACGATGTTGGTGCATCGCTCTCTCCGGACGAGCGTGCGGCGCTCATGGAGGAGTTGCGTCANGCGATGAACGAGGCGGCCAAAGACCTCGATTTCGAGGAAGCAGCACGCTTGAGGGACCGCCTTCACGAACTCGAGCGATGGAACGACCGTGNGTGANGCGTTCAGGGCGACCTTCATGAAGCANGGCCCCGAGGTCNGNNCATGGCCGTTGACCCCGACGAGTTTGATGTCCCCGTGNTGGATTACGATTTTTCCAAAGCGACNTCACCGCGTGCACTCATTGAACAAATGGCGCAAGCCGGAGGATTCACCGCCACCAAGTTTGCAGAAGCTCGAGCCATCTTGTCCCGAATGCGCAGCGAGGTCGANGCCGTCGGTGCGGACCCGGACAAAGTGACCAACTGGCTCTCGTTCCCGGCTTGCCTTTGTGCGACGGGTACGCGCGGNTTTTTTGTGGAAGCCGTGAAAAGGAAGATGTTCAACGTGCTCTCGACCACGTGCGGGACGCTTGATCACGACATCGCACGAGCCTACAAGCACTACTACCACGGCTCGTTCGAACTGGACGACGTTGAGNTGGGCCANCACGAGNTGATGCGACTGGGCAACGTCATCGTGCCGAACGCTTCCTACGGGGAAATCATCGAAGCGGTGGTGCTTCCTGTCCTCGAGGACATCTACAACGATCGACTCGCAGAAACGGGGAAAACGGGAGCCGATGCCTGGATTGGATTCGGCTCCATCCATCTCGTTTGGGAACTGGGTGAGCGCATCGGAACGCCGGACACCCTGATTTACTGGGCTGCAAAACATCGAATCCCGGTCTGCATCCCCGGCATCACCGACGGCTCCATCGGGGCACAACTCTTCATGTTCCGACAAAAGCATCGNGANTTTCACCTCGACACCCTGGCTGACGAGCAAATCATGAGCGATTTGACATGGGACGTTGAAACCTCAAATGCGCTGATGGTCGGGGGTGGAATCTCCAAACATCACGTCATCTGGTGGAACCAATATCGAGGTGGCCTCGACAGCGCCGTTTACATCACCACCGCACCCGAACACGATGGCAGCCTTTCGGGCGCGCGCCTNCGTGAAGCCATTTCATGGGGAAAAATGCGTCCGGAGGCTCCGCATGTTTGCGTCGAAGGAGACGCCAGCCTTCTCCTTCCGCTGCTGGGGGCTGACNTGTTCTCCGAGCCTCACGAACCTTGACGNTGCTCAAGCCCCGCTATGGTGAACATCAAGCTGTGTCTTAGGGGGGTTTTGGGTCGCCACCCCTCGCCGGTGGTCTCCATCAAAAAATCATGCACGGCGTCCAGATTTGGCCGGGCACGTGCCTCCACAACCTCAGCGACGGGAACAGCGCTTACGGATGAAACAGCGTGAACCTTCAGGTGNTCNTGCTCAAACCGTCCTGATTGACCCGCTTGGGTTCNCGCCATGAGTTGGCCGAACTCTCCCCAGGTGTCCTNTGTGGTCCACGAGCGTCTTCCGGCGAGGTCGTATCTGCCGGGCGGGGCATTTGCNTTGATCATGTGCGCAACAACCGCTGCAACATCAATTCGGTCGCACCAGTGGTGCTGGTCGGATTCAATTGTTGGCGTTGTCCCAGCAATGCAGTGGCTTCTCCACGAGGCAAAGAGTTGGTCCTGAGTGCTGTGTTNCAGCGGAGGGAGCATGTCGTGCACNATCACGTTGGTTGCGTTGGTGCCCTGTTCAGCCAAGGACTCTCGGGTTGACAAAACAACACGTTGCGCATCCTTGTGGATCGCCATCTCCACCGCTTCGCCGCTCACCACGAGGAAGCACGCCTCGCCCTGCAACGATTCGCAGGGCTGAAGCGCGTTCGGGTAAACGATNANCTCCGATGAGAACCGTTGGCGCAGCTGTTCGAGTTCCCTCGCCTCTGCAAAGAAGGTCAGCCCTTCGGTCAGGCCTCGTTCAACAACCAACAGGGACAGCGGATGGCCCGGATGGACCAGGACACAACGCTCCGCCATGGGTGCCACCAAGCAGCACGGATTCATGAAGCACACCCCGCTTTCNAACCCGTTNGAGAAACCCTCGGTTTGGTGATTGAAAAATCCNCCAAAATGTANNATTTTCAATTGAAATATACGANTNCNNACCGTTTTNCGANCGGCNNGGATCAAACCTGCCGANTCNTCAATGCGACGGGAGTGATTCCAATTGGAGTTCGTCNNATTNGGNTNGNTNANATCAAGATAATTTGTATTGAAGTTACGCGAATTATGCGACATTGAAAAATGAATTATTTTCTATATTTCAATTGAACGAAGGACACATTATGCGTCAAATACAATTGGAAATGATATTTTAATTGGCGAAGATTATATTAGGTGCCGAGGGCGACAGACGGGTAAGCCGAACAAAATCGGCAAGGAGAGATGGGAAATGAAAAACACAGATTACGACATCCAGGAGTTACTCCAACGGGAAGTCTACGTCAACGAGAAACTGGTAGGAACGATTGTGGGTGAACGACATCACCCAAACGAGGCACGCGTGCAATCCATGCGGATTCAAGTGGCNCCGGANGTTGCTGACGAATACATGCGAAAACCTGCGGAACTTGCACCGCTTCCAAAGGAACTGGTCCACAGCATCCGAGGCGACGGGACCGTCAAGTTGTCAAAGTCGATGCGAGAACTGCAGCGCCGCTGGCGCAACACGGTTCGAATCGACGAGAAGCTCTACGCACCCGATGAGATGCTTGATCGAGCCGTGCTTGACAACCAAGGCGAAGAAATCGGTGTCATCACCGGTCTGTTCCGAGTGAAGCGCACCTACAAGGGCGTCGTGGTCACGACCCGCATGCGCATGCAAATGGAGTTTGGTGTGGACGAACAGATCCGCATCCCCATCACCGCACTGGCACGGACCCGTGAGCGCCTNGACGANGTCGTTCTTTCTCGCACCTTNGAGAAGGTGATGCAGTTGCCGTCGTACATCACGATCAACAGCATGGAAGAAGAGTGATTCGCTTCGCAGGTCCGAACCGTTTCGCCAGCCGTCATGCTTATGGCGGAAGGTCAAGTCGCCGAGACTACCCAAGCGCGGGTGGCTTAGTCGGTTAGAGCACCCGGCTGATAACCGGGAGGTCGCAGGTTCAAGTCCTGCCTCGCGCACCAAACCATCGGACCCTGCGGCTCGCAAAGAACATGAAGGGTCAGCCGCTGGCCAACATCAAGGGGATGGCATGGTCGTCGTATCGGGCAGCAATGCAACCGTCATGGCCAAGCAACTTGCCGACACCCTTGGATTGGAGCATCATTCACTGGAAACCCGGCGCTTTCCCGACACGGAAGGCTACATTCGCATTCCAACCGAGACCATTGATGCGCTCAGAAAGGAACCCGTGGTGGTGGTTTCCAACACGTTTCCAGACTCCGGTATCGTTGANACACTGCTGATGCTTGACGCCGTTGACGATGTTCGCGCTGGCCGATTGCAAAATTTACGAGAAATCGGCCCTCAGACCCTCCCTGACGCNGGAAAAGGCGTCGTTTTGGCGATTCCGTATTTTGGCTATTCACGACAAGACAAGCGCTTCAAGCCCGGTGAGTCAATTTCCGCTCGAGCCATCGCTGAAATGTTGAGCACACGATGCGACGCCATGGTGCTGTTGGATCTTCACGCACCGGCGGTGTTGGCGAACATGTCCATCCCCGTGGCCTTCACGACGGCGATGCCTGAGCTCGCNGATCACCTCAAGTCGTCCGTCGANCCGGANTTCATNCTCTCCCCCGACAAGGGCGCCATCGANCGCGCATCGAGCGTGGCCCAGCANATCGGGTGCGAGTTTTCCTACCTCGAAAAAACACGGGTCGACGCTCACACCATCGTTCACAAGGCCAANGATCTGGACGTTGCAGGGAAATCGGTGGCCATCGTTGACGACATGATCGCCACCGGGGGGACCATCTGCCGNGCAGCCGAGGCGTTGCGGAGTCANGGTGCCGTTCAGGTNCACGCCGCCTGCAGTCATGGATTGTTCACAGGCGGCGCCATCGCCCGGCTGCTTCGCTACGTGGACGGTGTTCACGCNACGGGCTCGTTGCCCAACGCACGGGACGTGATTTCCGGCGGTCCGGCGCTCGCACGAGGCGTCGTTGAAGTTCTTGCTGCGTTGGGACTTTCTCTCAACGAATCGTAGGACTGCACTTCATCGACTGCTGAGCGGGGCGAAACGGTGCGCTTTGGGCCTTCCGTTGTGTTTATATCCGCGAGGTCCTGCGGAGGCATGCCCCTATCACGAGGAAGGAGTGATTCCAATGAGTGTACACGTGCAATTTGAAACCCCAGAAGACCTAGCAAACAAGATTTACGAGATGATCGACCTGAACAAAAACGGTCGCGTCAAGAAAGGAAGCAACGAGGTGACCAAAGCCGCCGAGCGCGGTACGGCCCAGTTCATCATCCTCGCCGAGGACGTGAACCCACCCGAGTTGCTCGCTCACATCCCTCTGATTTGCGATGAAAAAGACATCCCCAACGGTTACGTCCCCAGCCAAGAATTCCTCGCCAAGGGCGTCGGTCTGGCCAAGGGAGCTTCAGCCGCTTCCGTTGCCGTCATGGAAATCACCAAGGGCGCACAGGAGAAATTCCACGAAGTCGTTGAAGAAATCAAAGCCATCAAGAAGGCTTGAACCCCAAACACGAGATGATCAACATGAGCGAAGAACTTGGTGGATGGCCAGCAGAAGTGGTCGAGATCGTCGGCCGAACCGGCATGACCGGTGAAGCCACGCAAGTCAAGGTGCGAGTGAACGACGCCCCGAACCCTCGGGACGTTGGCCGCATCATCAGCCGAAACGTTGTGGGCCCCATCCGAGTGGGCGACATTTTGATGCTCAAGGACACGGGTCGAGAGGCTCGCAAACTTAACGCACGGTGATGCAGCATGCCAGAACGAAGAATTTGCAATTTTACGGGCGAAGAAATCGAGCCCGGTACCGGCATGATGTTTGTCCGAAAAGACGGCAGCGTCCTTTGGTTCAAAAGCAGCAAGGCTCGCAAGAACCAACTCAATCTGAAGCGAAACGCCCGACGTGTGAAGTGGACCCGCCACTACGTCAAGGGCGGCATTCAGTGAGCGCTGGTGCCTCCGTCGCCACACAGCAACGCCCATAAACGGGTCACTTTTGGGTCGGCACGGTGAACACCATGGAAACGACCTACGTTATGATCAAACCCGACGGCGTGCAGCGAGGCCTCATCAGCGAAATCATCGGCCGATTTGAACGAAAAGGCCTCAAACTCGTGGGCTTGAAAGCCATGGTGCCAACCGAAGAAATCGCACGTTCCCACTACGACGTTCACAAAGAGCGACCGTTTTTCCCCGGTCTGATCAAATTCGTCACCTCAGGGCCCGTCGTCTGCATGGCGTGGGAAGGCGTTGAAGCCATCTCCGTCGCTCGCAAACTCATCGGCGCCACCAACGGTCGCAACGCTGACCCGGGCACCATTCGCGGCGACTTTGGCATGGACATGGGCTACAACATGATTCACGGCTCCGACGCTCCCGAAACGGCCGAGTTTGAGCTCGGTTTGTGGTTCCCCGAGGGCTTGATGTCCTGGGAGAACACCATGGGCACGTGGGTCTACGAGTGAACCCTCATAACACCGCACCATCGGTGGTGAATCCATGACCGAGAATGAGGTTGCTGAAGCCACGCAGGCCGAAGCCCCCCCTCGCGGCCACAATCGACAGCCGATTGTTTCGGTCTTGGGTCATGTTGACCACGGGAAAACAAGCCTGTTGGACATGGTTCGTTCCATCGGCAGCCAGCGACAGGCCAGCGTCATGGACCGGGAAGCAGGTGGAATCACGCAGCACATCGGGGCAACGGAAGTCCCTGCAGACGTGTTGAACGAAACCTGTTCCGCCATGCTTGGTGGTAAGAATTTCAAATCACCGGGGTTGTTGTTCATCGACACACCCGGTCATCATTCCTTTGCCTCGCTGCGAAACCGTGGAGGATCCGTGGCGGACATCGCGGTCCTGGTCGTCGACATCATGGAGGGACTGCAGCCGCAAACCATTGAATCGCTCAACATTCTCAAAGAGACCCGAACCCCGTTCGTGATTGCAGGCAACAAGGTTGACCGTATTCACGGCTGGCGTTGCGAGTCCGGACGTTCGTTCATCGAATCCTTCCGAGAACAACGCGAGGATGTCCGAGCCTTGTTTGAGGAACGGTACTGGAAGACGGTTGGTCAGTTCTCCGAGCACGGCTTCAACCTCGAACGCTACGATCAAATCCGCGACTTTCGTCAAAACGTAGCNCTTGTTCCGATGTCGGCAAAAGANGGNGAAGGTTTGCAAGATCTTTTGGCCGTCACCGTGGGTTTGGCCGAACGTTTCCTCGAGGATCGGCTCACCGATACCTTGGGTTCGGCTCAAGGAACCGTTCTTGAGATGCGAGACGAAGTCGGCATGGGAAAAACGGTTGACGTTATCCTGTACCGTGGCGATTTAAGCGTCGGNGACACCGTCATGCTCGCAGGTCAAGACGGTCCCTTCACGACCCACATCAAGGGCCTCAAGCGACCGCAGGGCATGGCTGAGATGCGCGATGCGGGCAAGCGTTGGGTCAACTTCGATACCGTTGAAGCGGCCTGCGGTGTNAAGATTGTTGCTCCGAAACTCGAAGCAACCATCGCCGGCACAACGCTGCATCTTGCGAACACACCTGAACAGGTCGCCGTCGCAGAAGAGGCCATCCGTGAGGAGTGGCGGTCAATTTTCAACACAATGCCCGTCATGTGTTCGTCGTGCAACAAAATTTTTGCTCGTCAGGATTTCGGCGAGCACGTCGCTTCCGGCCCCTGTCGGGGCGCCGAAGAGGACCGAACCGGCGTGGTCATCAAAGCCGACACCGTGGGTGGTCTTGAGGCGCTGGCGTTTGAGCTGCATCAACGAAACATCCCCGTTCGTCAGGCGACGGTTGGACCCGTGAACAAGAAGGACGTTCTGATGGCGAAATCAGCCGCTGACCCGCTTCAGCGTGTCATCCTGGGTTTTTCCACCAAAGCCAACACAAGCGACGTNGCCCAGCAGCTCAACGACGAAGACAGCGAGGTGAAGTTCCTCTCCGGCCCCATCATCTATCACATCATGGACGCCTTCGAAGAATGGCANGAAGCAACCAAGGCGGCCATCGAAGAAGAGCAGCGAGAGGCCGTGGTCTATCCNGGCAAGGTGCGCTACCTGAAGGACCACACGTTCAGGGCAAAAGGCCCNGCCATCGTGGGCATGCGCGTCCTCGGGGGCNGGATNCATGTTGGACAGCGATTGATGAAGCTTGACGGTACGCCCGTTGGCCAGGTGAAAAGTCTGCGCACGCGTGCCAGCGAGGACGTCAAAGAGGCCATGCAGGGCGAGGAGGTCGCCGTCGCCGTTCAAGGTCCAACCGTNGGTCGTCACATCGAGGAACTGGACGAGTTCTACGTNGATGTTCCNGAACGACACGTCAAGCGACTCAAGAAACTGGACCTCTCGCCGGTCGAGGAAGAAATNCTCGATGAAATCGTGGCCCTGCATCGAAAGGACAATCACTTCTGGGGACGTTAAACCCCGCAACGTCGTGAAGTATCGATGAGCATTTTTGGGGGAGAAAGCGCGCACATTGATATAAGATATGAGCCGAGAANTTTCCTGAGGTCCTGTTATGGAAGCGAGTATGCAAGGAGGCGCAGGCGGCGCCCGAACTCAAGATTTGATCGCCACCGTCTCTGCGATTTCCAACTCCCTCATGAACGAGGTCAGCAAGGTCATCATCGGCAAAAACGAAAANTTGCGCCGGGTNACCGTCGGTATCCTCTCAAACGGGAACATGCTTCTGGAAGATTTCCCCGGTTTGGCCAAGACGTTGCTCGCCAACACCTTTGCACGCGCACTCGGGTGCAAGTTCAAGCGCGTCCAATTCACGCCCGACCTCCTGCCTTCAGACATCATGGGGACGTACATGTACGACCAAAAATCCGGCGAGTTCAAGCTCCGNGCCGGCCCGCTNTTCTCGAACATTCTTCTTGCGGACGAAATCAATCGTGCCCCACCNAAGACGCAGGCTGCGTTGCTGGAAGCCATGGAAGAAAAGCAGGTGACCATTGAGGGCATCACCCACAAGTTGCCTGCGCCGTTTGTTGTGTTGGCCACGCAAAACCCGATTGAGCAAGAAGGAACCTATCCGCTTCCTGAGGCCCAAATGGACCGTTTCCTCATGAAGATGAGCATGGGCTATCCAGACCGTGCCGAGGAGAAGGCCATCCTCGCCCGCCGGAAATTGAGAGGACAGGACGAGCACGTGGTCGAGCAGGTCACCTCACCCAAGAAGGTCGTCGCCATGCAAAAGGCGCTTGAGACGGTTCACGTCGACCCGGCCATTTTGTCGTACATCATCGAGATCGTTCAGCGAACCCGCGAAGACCATCGCGTCATCAACGGAGCGTCACCACGTGCCAGTCAGGCTTTGTTCAAGACCGGTCGTGCCGCTGCGGCCGTTGCCGGACGAAACTACGTGATTCCCGACGACATCAAGGGAATTGCGCTGCAGATCATCTCGCACCGCATCAACATGAAACCCGAAGCCAAAATTCGCGGCATCACCGGGATGCACATCGTTCGCAAGATCCTCTCCGAGGTCCCCGTCCCCGTCATTCAACCCGCCTGATCGTTGGGCCTTTGATGCCTGCATTGAAAGGGAAGGTTGTCTCTGCTGTGGTTACCGGAGGTGAAGCAACGTGAACCCCTACAAAATGGTCATCGCTGTTGCAAACCAAAAAGGCGGGTGCGCAAAAACCACCACGGCGGTGAACGTCGCCGCCGCCCTGGCCAAAGGTTCTCGACGACAAGGCCTGCCGCCCGCCAAGGTGTTGCTCATCGACCTTGATCCGCAGGGAAACTGCGCCACGTCCTTTGGACTGGAAAAAAAGAAGATCAGGAAAACGGTCTATGACCTGTTGACCAACGATTCCGGTGAAGCGTTGCCGCTCATGGAAGAATACCTCATTCCGCCCGACGAGATCACGAAAGCCATGCGAGAGGCGTGGAGCAATCGAAACGGTGGCAAAAAAATTCCCGACACCATCGATGCGGGCCATCTGTGGATTTTGCCAAGCGACATTCATCTCTCCGGAGCAGAAATCGAACTCAGTCATAAAATCGGTCGAGAGACCCGTCTTCAGGAAGCACTGCTCCCCATCATGGATGAGTTTGACTACATCATCATTGACACACCACCGTCCCTTGGCTTGCTGTCCATCAACGCCATGTGTGCGGCGAACTGGGTGATGGTGCCCGTCCAGGCCGAATACTATGCCTTGGAGGGCTTCAGCATGTTGATGAACTCGATCAAAATGATTCAGCGACGCATCAATCGGAACCTGAAAATTTTCGGAATCGTCATGACGATGGTTGACGGGCGCTCAAAACTCAGCACGTACGTGTGCGATCAGGTCAACAAGAAAATGCCGAACAAGTTGTTCAACACCACCGTCCGACGGCTGGCCAAGGTTGCAGAGGCCCCGTGGAGCGGGGCGCCGACGGTGATTCTGAACAAGCCAACCAATTCGGGAGCGGGCGCAGGGAGTTTGGAGTACTGGACCTTGGCCAAGGAAGTTCATCAGCGAGTTCAGGAAGTGCGGCGTGAGTTCGGTGTTGTCGAAGAGTCTCGTTTGCGTCGAGAGCGAAGCATTCGGTGAAGCGCGGAGCATCAATTTCTGTCCCAAAACGACCCCTTCAGCCCCGTTGTCCTTCGCATGGGTTAAGTATGGGCCGACGCCGAAGAGCCACCGGGTTCGTGCATGACAGCAGAAGGAATGACCTCGGTGAGCGTGAGTTATGAGATTCGACGCCAGTTGAACACCCTCCGAACGGCAGGCGGTCACAAAAGCGTGAACGAACTGCTTTCAGAAATGATACGAACGCACAAGATGCTCAAGATGAAAGGGGAAATCGACACGTTGCGCGACCGAATGAAGCAAGCGGTCGACGTCGATGTGGACCACCTTGCTGAGCGCCTCAACCTTGCACCGTTCCCGGTTTGATGCCCATGATGTCTTGGCGCCCTCCGACGTATCGCTTTACGGCGAAGGATTTGGTGAAGGGGCTGTGCAGCGATGAGACCGATCAGGCTCAGTTGTTGGTCGCAGCGGTGTACGGTAAGGTCGAAC
The DNA here is from genome assembly GCA_002694525.1 of Methanobacteriota archaeon. Taxonomy (GTDB): domain Archaea; phylum Thermoplasmatota; class Poseidoniia; order Poseidoniales; family Poseidoniaceae; genus Poseidonia. The sequence continues at coordinate 11,890 of NZMN01000017.1, read as the reverse complement.
TGTTCGCCGATTCAACGGCTTGGAACGGTTTTCTCTGGCTCGTCATGAACACCTGCAGGGTCGAGGGTAAACCGCTCTACACGGGCGTTGAACTCGGTTCGCTCAAGGCCAGTTTACCCATCGTGTGGGTCTAGTTTTTCCCATACTTGGCCAGCCACTCATGGCCGTACCATTGCCACTGGTCCATGGTCCATCCTTCGGGCAAACCTCCCTCGGGGAGCGGAGGTGCTTCCGTCGGTTTCTGTGGGACGCTGTCCGCTTCAGGTTCCGATTCGGTTGACGTCGTTGCAGGGACACCTGCGATGGATTCCATGCTTTCCTCTTCGTAAGCCATGGAACTCGGTTCTCCGCCGGCGTCTTCGAGCTTGATGGCCATGTCAGCGAATCCGTCGGACGGTTGGTCGAATTGCAATTGCGCAACGTCGTCGTCCCACGCAGCGTCCGAAATGATGCCGCCGTCGGCCGACAAACCTTCGCGACCCTCGAGCGCCTCTTTGGAGGCGTTACTTGAGGCACCTGGCCGTACACCTCCGTACTGCTTGCTGTCTGCAGCCGCCTTGCGGCGGTTGACGACGAACGCCACTGCCAAAATAAGCGCGGTCAGAATCACGAAGGCTGCGATGCCGACCATGATGACCTGGTTGAGCGTGTCATCGTCCACCGACCCGGTGGTCTGTGCGCCGTTGCCCTCGTTTGTGGTGGTGTTCCAAGCGTTGTATCCGAGAACCAAGGTGCCTTCCTCAACGCTGCTCAGGTAGGCTTGGTAGGCAGGGTCGTTCCATCCCATGCAGGCCTCGGACGTGTCGTTTTTGTTGTTGAGGCAGTGGTCTTGCTCGGTTTTGATGAATCCTCTCGTGTCGTCGTAATCGCTGTTTGAGCCAACGCCGTCGCCGTCGCCGTCGAAGTGTTCGTTTGGATCAATCTCCATCAAAGGGGATTCCGTGCGATCAGCCCACCCGTCACCGTCCTCGTCCAGACAGCCAAACCTTGGCAGAGCAGTGTATCCACTGGAGGCGTTGGAATCCGTCTCCACGGCCTTGGTTGAGGTTCCAAATTCCCACGGGCATGCATCCGGGAGCTCTCCGTCGGCAGCATCGCCGTAGCCGTCTCCGTCGCCGTCCAGCCACTGGGTTGGGTTGTTGGGCAAAGCGTCAGCTCCGTTTTCCACGGTCCAGTTTTCATCCGGGTTGGAATATCCGTCGAGATCGCTGTCGGGGCAACCGTACCGGTCGATGCTCGAAAAGGCGTTGACGGTTGGACACATGTCGGGTTTGTACCCTTCTGGGTTGTCGCCGTACCCGTCTCGGTCGGTGTCCGCCCACTGCGTTGCCTCTTCGGGGTAGACGTCCCCGTCCTGGCCGTTGGTGTTGTCACCGTAGCCGTCCCCGTCTGCATCGGACCATTGGTCAGCGTTGTTGGGGAAGAGGTCAGCGTTTTCGCCGCCGATGTTGTCGCCGTAACCGTCACCATCGCTGTCGGCCCACTGCGTCGGTTCGTTGGGAAAGGCATCGGGCTGGTTTCCGTTCGGATCGTCGCCGTACCCGTCGTCATCGCTGTCCGTTGTCTGCGTGGGGTCGTTTGGGAAGGCATCGTTGAGGTCGTTGACGCCGTCAAGATCGCTGTCAAGGTCGAAATAGCGAATTTTCGTTTCGCTTGGAAGCGCTCCAACGGCAAAGAACTGACCGGTGTATTCGGGCACGACAGCAATGATGTCTCCTGAGGCCGAGAAGCTCTCGATGATGGTGAGGTTACTCTGGTCGATGAAGGCGACTTTGCCCTGTTTTGAACCGGCGATGTACATGCTGTTGTGGGCTGCGAGCAGGGTGGTTTGCTTGGTGTGACCAAGCCCGAGGCTGCTGGCCGTCCACGTGTCGATTTCATAGTGGTAGATCGTGCCACCGGTCGTTCCAGCGAGCAGCGTGGAGTTGTCGGTTTGCTCCATGTAAGAGACGATGCCGTTGGGTTCAGTGAGGGTGGTGGAGAGGCTGCCGTCGGTGGCGTGGACGTAGATTTTCTTGTCGTAGGATGCCATGACCAATCGTCCATCGTTGAGAATCTCAAGGGAGGAGATCCCCGCCGAAATGGTCGTGCTGCTGATGCCTGTGTAGCCCGTTGTGTCGTACTGGTCGGCTCGGCGCTTACCGGCGAAGAACGCCAACCAGAGTTCCCCTTCGTTGTCGATGACAGCATCGTCAACTCGGTCGACGGATGAAACGTTCCAATAGACGGATTGTGTGCTCATTTGGACAACGTAGACGCCTTGGTCGTGGGCGACGGTCACCAATTCCTGGGCCGCATCGATTCGAGCGTTGTTCGCTTCGACCTCAAGGAGGACGGACCATTGGGTTGAGAGCACCCCGTTGGTGAACGCATTCAGGCTCACGTTGCCTTCGTCATTGACGGTCAGAACGCTGCCGTCGTTGAGTTCGCTGAAAAGAACCAGCGGGCGGTCGAGCGAATCGGTTTGCCCTGCATCCGTGAGGAGTGACAAGTCTCCAGCCACCGAACCGACCGAGCATTGTGCGCTCAACAAGAACACAAGGAGGAAGGAAAGCGTTCGTTTCATGGTCCAAGGGAAAACTTGCACAGATATGAACAGCGCGCTCAAGCGTGCATACACCCGCTGCGTCAGTTGTCCTGCTCTTCATCCTCAGGCTCAAGTCGTTTCACGGGTGTTTTTGTGACGGGTGTAAGCTTCCCTCGGACGGGGCGAAGGGTTGCTTTTTTGCCTTTTCCAACCTCTGCCGACGGAGGGGGGCCCCGCTCCTTCTTTTTGGGAACAAGCATGTGCCCAACCGGTGTAAGACGTGCGGTCCGAACTTCGTCCTCTTCAACCAGCGGCTGCAAGGTTCCTCGAATCGGCTTCAACAGTGCAGTGGGGCGAGTCATCGTCGCTTCGGATTCAGCCTCTGCGAGAACGTCCTCCTCAACCGAGGGTTCAACGGGTTCCACCTCTACAGGTTCCGTGACTTCTTCGAGCATGGATTCGCCGACGTCCTCCATGGCCGCCTCTTCCTGAGGTACAATCGCAGGCTCCGTGATCGGTTGGCGAACCGCTCGAACCGGTTTCGGCACGGCGATCGGTTGGCGCACGGTGCGAGCGGGCTGCGTTTGTCCAGCCAGCGGACGAGCGCTGGTCATCGGTGCACGCATGTTGCCCAAGCCAAGACGTGGTTCTTCCTCCACCTGTTGACCCATCAATCCACGAAGTGGGCGACCGGCGGCAGCGCCCAATGCATCGGGTCGTGCCCCGAGTGCGGTCGGGTCCATGGCACCAGCACCGAAGGCAGCAGGCGCTTGCCCGGAGATGGACTGCATCCACTTCTGACGCTTTTCGGCTCGGGTGTCGGTTGACTGCAGCGCACTGAACTCTTGCTCTCGTGAGCGAAGCTCACCTTCATCCGCATCGATTTCACCTTGGATTTGCTGCGAGACGGCTTCTCGCATCTTTTCCTCTGCCATTTCCTTGAAGGAATCCATCTTCTCCGCCAGTCCCTTGAGACGGTCTCGGATTTCTGCGCGCTTGAGTCCGAGTTGGCCTTCAATTTCAGCCCGGATTTGCGCTTCTCGCTTTCGCACGTCAATGAGGGCTTTGTTTCGCATGATCTCTTCGCGCTTGTCCAACTGACGTTCGAGTTGCGTGGCCACCTCCTCTTCTTTTCGAGTCTTGAAGGCTTGAAGGCGCTCCTCCATTTCAACCTCAAGTTCAAGCGCAGTTTCTTCCTTGAGCAGGTCGAGGTCGGTTTCGTGCGTGAGACGCTCGTTGCGCAACTGGGCATCAACTTCGGACATGATGGCTTTGCGGGCTGCTGCTTCACGGGATTGGAATTCAAGGTCGAGTCGCTCGGTCCAATCCTGCTTGTTCACGCTGTACTGAGTCTCGAGTTGTTCACGCAACTCAGCCTCTCGCTCGTAGCGGTAGCGTGAGAGTCGGTTCTGAATTTCCGCTTCTCGTGAATGACGATAGCTGCTGAATTCGTTCTCTTTTCGATGCTCCAATTCTGCTTCGATCTCGGCTTGGAGACTCTTTGAGATGTCTTCGACGGCTTTGGCGAAGGTGAGGTCGTATTTTGCCTTCAGGCGAGCTTTTCGCTCGGCCAGGCGAGCGGCCTGCTGCTCGTTGAGTTGGCTTTCGATTTGCCCGCGAAGTTCATCTCGACGCTTGGCGATGGCCAGCTCGACGTCTTCCCGCATGCGCTCCTCGAGTTCCCCGGTCTCGCGACGCAACTGCTCCTCGATGTCAACCTGGAGTTGCTGTGCGATGTCCTCCTCCAATCGTAGGCTTCGGCGTTCAAATTCCACCTTGAGGCGAGCCTCGCGTTGCTTGAGTCGCTGGCGGAGNTGCTGCTCAAGCCGGGTCCGNATTCCNCGACGGAGTTGTTCTTCTCGTTCGGCCAACANNGCTTTGTGGCCTTCCTCAAGGCGTCCGATTTCTTTGTCCTCCATCGCTGCGAAACGCTGTTCCATTTCCGCTTCGAGGTTGGCTTCAATCTCGCGCAGTCGATGTTGCAACGTCTGGTTGTACTCCAGACGAAGGCGTTCCTTTTGCAGGTCCAACCGACGGTCGTATTCCTCGTGAAGTTGCGCTTCAATGGTGGCCTTGATNTCGGCTTTTCGCTCCTCAAGTCGCTNGTGTTGCTCCACACCGTGCTGGTCGTGNATGCTTTGAATTTGNCGTTCAAGTCNCAGNTCGAGCTCCTGACGAACCCTTGCTTCTTCCGCGGCCAAAGCGTCCCTCTGCATCGTTTCCAATTCTGCTTCCATGTCGCTGCGCAACTCGTTTTCGAGCGCATCCAGCGTCAGCTCGTGCTGCACCGCAAGGTCTTGGGCGATGTTCGCCTTCATGGCGTTGACGCGCTCGGTGATGGCCTGTTGGCGAAGCCTTCGTTCTCGACGAAGGTCAGCGCGTAAACGTTCTTCTTGTCTGAAACGAGCTCTGGTCCCCAAGGCCTCGTCAAGCGTCGGTGCACCAGCAGAGGTGAATTGCGAACGAAGCGACGCCAAGGTCACTCGGTCGGTGGTTCCTCGACCCTTGTCCGGCGCATCAGCATCGTCGCTGTTCTGGCTTTCGCTCACACCCATNGGAATCCCATCCACTTGTTCATTGACTTCTCTTCATAGATAAGGAGCGCGACGNAGTTGTGGGCGTAGCACGCGCTTTTTCACCCTTTTTTTCNNTGCGGTCGGGTTCAAAATCGAACGGTGAATTCCGTTGAGCAGGCAGGGCATTCAATCTCTCTCCTGCCAGGTCGGCGTTTCATTCGCAGGTTNCGGTGGCAGCCAGGACACTCAATTTCCACACGAGGAACGTGGGGTTTGAGGGTGAAGAAGGAAGTGCACGAACCGCATTTCAAATCGGCAGGACGGTGGTCAACACCCGCAACGAGCACCGTTGAGCAGGACGGNCANGAGAGTTTCTCNTGCTCCCACTTTCGTCGCGTGGCGGCGTGGTCAACCCGAACTCGAGCATCGCACAGCGTGCAGTTGATCTCGCCCAGGCCGCTGGGCAAAAGCCCGCTGCACTTCGGGCACGAGAGCGGCGGTGGCGCCACCTTGGATTCAACGCTCAGCGCCTCGGACACGGTATCACTTCTTTTTCGAGTAAAGCACCAATTGCTCCGGGATGAAGTTCCACGGAATGTCGAGGGACAGTCCAAATTCATCCGAAAGACGGGCAATGAGTTGCTTTGCGCTGACCTGATCTCGTGATCCTTCGAGGTCGAGAACGATCACTTCGCGGCCTTCCTCATCCACGGCAAGCGAGGCGAGGGTGGCACGNGGNTCAGTCGTTGAAAGGACTTCAGCGGGAGCGTTGGGTGCAGCGGTGGCGTGAAGAAGTTCGGGGAGGTCGACGTGGAGATTTTTGCGCCACCATCGTGCTCGTCCCTCGTCGCGNTGGTTCTCGATCAACTCCAACGAAGCGAGTTTTTTGAGGTGGTGATAGAGGTTGTAGCGGTCCACTCCTAACGCTTTTTGGAGTTGGACGGTGCTCATTTCGGCGCTCTGTGCAAGGGTGACGTAGGCTGAGCGTCGGGTTGGATGAGCCAGTGCCGTGGTGATGGGGTCGCCGCGTACTCTGCCCATTCGCTCACCAAACGGGAAGAGAGGCTCTTAGGGTTTGAAGATGTCGNGTCCAATCGACCGAATTGCCTCAACTGCGGACGGGTATGTAGCGGGATCTAAACGATGAAAACGCCAGTTTTGTGTCGGCCACCATGGAGACCATGGTTTCCTTGAGCAGTTTGAACGACTGCCCGTTTTGTGCGAGTCGGGCACCGTTGAGAATCACGATGATGACCGACAGCTCGTGGATCAGCACACCGACCCAAAGCTGATCGTACCACTGCTGGACGACGGCGAAAACGAGGGTGACCGTGACNAAGNCGGAAAAGAAGAGATTTTGCATCAGCGTTCGCTGGGCNTGACGAGCCAGATCGATCATTTCGGTCAGCAATTTCGGGTCCTCGCCCGGAACGAGCACATCAGCCGCTTCGAGGTTGACCGCCTCGCCCGTTCCGATGGCCACGCCAACGTCGGAAACGGCCAGCGCCGCAGCGTCGTTGAACCCGTCNCCGACCATCATGGTGACGTGAGAGCTCGAGCGCGCCTGGACCCAAGCAACCTTCTCCTCGGGACTCAATCCGCCGTGCGCAGCGCTTTCGGGCAGCCCGACCGAGCGAGCAAATTCTGAAACGGCCTGCTGATGGTCTCCGGACAGNATTTCGACGTTGATGTTGCGTTCTTTCATCGCCGCAATCAATTCGGCCGAGCCGTCTCGAGTGTCGTCGTGAATGAAGGTCGCGAGCGCGATGGCCGTCCTGTCCTTCACCAGTAAACTGGCGCCGTGGCCNTTGACTTTCGCCGCCTCAAAGGCTTCCACGAGCCGCTGTTCGACGTTGAACCCCATCGCTTCGGCCTTGTCGGGCCGAATGAANGCCACCTCGGTGGTTCCGTGCACGCCTGAAACGCCNGCTTCGATGTCAGCAAGCTGTTTGATGTTGGCCGCTTTGATGCCTTNGTTTTCGCAGTGCTCCACAATGCTGACAGCGTACGGGTGGTTGGATTTTGATTCAAGCCCCATCATCACCTGCAGAGCGGACTGTTTCCGGCGACCTTTGCCCATGACCAGTTCTCCAAACTTGGGTTTACCGGAGGTCAAGGTGCCCGTTTTGTCGAGCAAGATGTGATTCACGTGAGCCATCCGCTCCAGTGCATCTCCGCCACGAACAACCGCCCCTCGCTGGGCTGCGTTGGCAAGAGCCGCTGCGTGCGGCACCGGTGTGGCCAGCAGCAACGCACAGGGGCAGGACACCACCCACAAGAGGAGGATGATTTTCCAATCCGTCGGGAATGCGAAATACCAAACGGCAAACGCCCCGAACAGGACCAGNGGAACCCAGACGGCGGTGAATTTCTCAATGCCGCTGTGGAGTCGAGGAGGNACCTCNCGGAAGGTGTGGACGGCGTCGATGAGNCCCGAGAGTCGCGTCTCGTTCCCCACCGCCAGGACTTCGCACAGAACGGGCCCCTGCGCCAGGATGAGCCCCGCTTCGATGGTGTCGCCGACCTGCACGTCGACGGGCACGGATTCACCCGTCAGCGGTGCTTTGTTCAGGGCACCGGTTCCCTCGATGATGCGTCCGTCGGCGGGGATGAGTTCCCCGCTTCGAATCTCAATTTTGTCGCCCGGTTTCACCAAGTCGATGGGAACGATGTCCATCNTCGGTTCGCTTTGCATCATNGCGTTCAGTCCCGGACCGGCCGCCAAACCNGGGGTGAGCCCCGCAGGTGCGACGGAAAACGACGACATGCTTTCCACCGTTAGTTCGGGGTGTTCGTGCAGTTTTCGCGCTGTTCGCGGCAAGCGGTCCAAGCCACCCTGCATCGCTTCTCGGGCTTTGATCAGCGCGTCGCTTTCCAAATGGATGGTGAACGCCACGAGGATGGTGACGATCAACGCCTCCTCCCACATGCCGAGGATGCACGCACCGATGACGGCNAAACTGGTCAAGACCTGGAANCCCATCTGNAGCCGCTTCAGCGANCCGAACGCTTCTTTGAACATCTGGATGCCGCCGATGGCGACGCCNGGGATGGCGACNAGCGGAATGAGAAACCCGTGATAGCCCAAGAATTCAGCCACCATCACGAACAGCAGGACGGGCACGGCGATGCCTCCGCCGATGAGTCGCCACTGGTCNGGACGCAGGCGGTCGGATTTTGCCTCCGCAAACTCAGGTGATTTCCCCAGCACCTCTTCAAACGCCGTTTTTCGAGCTCCCAAGAGGTCCTCGTCGTTCGTCACCACGAGTTGGACGAGGATGCGACCGTCGTCGGACACTTCNGCGTCGAGAACGCCCGGCAACGTCCGGACNACGCGATCGAGCCGCTGGACGGGAATTTCGCACCGCTGCGCGACCGACGAGGCTTTGACACCCACGAGTTCGTGGTGTTCAACGTCGGGTGCATGGCCGAGAGAGCGCAGAACGGAAGAGACCTCNAACAGCGGTCCAATCTTCANGTCCACGTTGACTTTGACTTCCCCCGACGTGACCGACACGGTCGANTTGGTCACCTGTTGAAGTTGACTCATGGCGCGTGTCGCTTTTGCTGCGCAATCGGGGCAATCCATGCCGATAAGGGGCCAGCTGACGGAAAACGCACCTTCCTCCTCGCCGGTGGTGATGTTGGGNGTTTCGCTGGACGGTTGAGCCACCAAAACAGGCGACGGGACCGCCACGAGNGGGGCGTCCTCGGANTCCTCGTCTTCGAGGGANAGAAACACTTCTGCTTCGTCNGGAGCCCCCATGNNTTTNCTGAATCCATTTCCATTCATGAACCCATCTCCTACGCNCATTCAATGGGCATGNGGGTGGGAATGTTCATGCCGTTCTGCGGTGTAGGCCTGCCCATGGAATGGCTTCCACCGGCGTGGTGCCCCAAGGTGGTCGTCATCGACATCGACGGCACCATCACCGACGGCGAGAAGCATCTGTCGATGCAAGCCGTTGAATCGATTCGGCGGCTCGAGAAGGCGGGGATTCCCGTCGTGCTCGCCACGGGCAACGTTCGGCCGATCACCTACGGCTTGTGGAGGTTTCTCGGACTTAGCGCCCCGATGTGCTGCGAAAACGGTGGTGTGCTCTGGCACCCTTCGTGGAAGGAACCCATGCTTCGTGCGACAGCTGAGGAGGCACGAGAAGCAGCGGTGTGGCTCGGTACGGAAATCGAGGGGGTTGATCCTGACGGCATCGCAACCAACCGCTGGAGGGAAAGCGAATGGTGCTTGTTTCCTGACGACCCGTTGGAGGCCATTGTCGAGGCCATGGATCGAAGCGCATGGTCACACCTGAGCGTGGTGCGCACGGGTTTTGCAATCCATTTGATGGAGCCTCATCTGAGCAAAGGGGAGGGCCTGCGTGTGCTCTTTGACCGAATGGGTTGGTCGGTGGCCGATGCCTTGTGCGTTGGCGATGCGCCCAACGACCTGCCGATGTTTGAACTTCTTCACTGGTCGGTGGCGGTCGGCGGTGCGTTTGAATCCGTGACCGAGGCGGCCGACGTGCAATCCCCTCATCTCCACGGCGCAACCTTTCCTCCGCTGGTCGAGGCCATCCTCGGTCGCCACAAGGAGGCGTCGACATGAAAGCCATGGGCATTGATGTGGGCGGCAGCGGCTTCCGAATCGGGGTGTTTGACACGACGACGGGCGCCCTCCAAGGAGAACTTGAACGGCATCAACACGCATCGTCAACGGCGCCCGACGCCGTGTTGTCTGCGCTGGAGATTGTCCTGGCCGATTTGGGTTGGGAAGGGCCGATCGGCATGGGGTTCCCGGGCGCCGTCGAGGCTCATTCGCCGATCACCGCACCGAACCTGGGTCAAGCGTGGACCTCAACGGACGTGAAGGCACGCCTTGCGCCTTTTCACAAGGGCAGGTTTGCCATGCTCAACGACGCTGACGCCGTTGCGGAGGCGGAGCGCCGATTCGGTGCGGGGCATGCCGATGCATCGTGCGTGTTGACCCTGACCGTTGGAACGGGGCTGGGCACCACGCTTCATCAAGACGGTCGGTTGGTTCCCAATCTGGAATACGGGCGTTGGCCTCACCCCAGCCGCCCAGGAATGCTCGAGGAGCACCTCTCCGGTCGGGCCCGAACCGCCGAGGGACTGAGCCTTGAACAATGGGCGGTGCGTTTTCAGGAGGGCCTGTCGCACCTTGAATCTCGACTTCGACCCGACCGGATCGTGCTGTACGGCGGCATCATGGAGCACTGGGATGCGCTCCGCTCGATGTTGACGACAAACGCCGAGACCGTTCCAGCCGCGCTGACCGACACGGCGGGGCCGCTGGGCGCGGCTCTGGCCGCCGTGAGCGCTCCTCATGCCTTGTGAGTTGCATCCGCCAGCGAAAAGGACGTCACCATCTGCATGGCCTGACCGTACGTGATTTTTCCGAGGTATTCTCGACTCTCACCGTGGGTTACCACTCGGATGCGGAATTTGCACGTTCGCTTCGTTCGTCGCTTCCGGTGATGTTTGTAGAAATGGACACCAACCTTGTACGTTCCAAGGGGGGCCTCGCCTTTCCAGACCACGTTCTCAACCGGCGTGTTGGAGACCGGTCGCACGTTCATGTCCACGTCCAAAATTCCACCGCACTCGCTTTTTTTGTTGTTGAAGTAGATGCGTTCCCCCGACGGGCAGAACAGGTGCAGGTCAAGGTCGTTGTAATCGTCCCAAGCCAGCGAGATTTGGACGTTGCCCGACGCACCGCCCTCACGCTCGAGTCGCTCTTCAATGTCAACCTCGTGTTCTTCGTCCTCGGCGGTGGCCATGACGACGCCGCTTCCGATGTGCTCTTCGGCGACCACGGCTGCATGCTGTTCAAGCGGAGGCTCGTGGGTTTCCATCCACTGCGAGCGAGCCTCGAGCTCCGTTAATCGGTGATCTTCGGTCGGTTCCGGGGCATCGTCGTCACCGGGGGCGTCATCCTGATGCTCGTGGACCAGGCCGAGTTCGAGATGGTTGCGGTCGCGTCTCGATTCTCGCTCCCGCCATGCTTGTTGTTCGGCGAGCGGAAGGTCGCCAACCTGCGGCATCGAAACCAGAAGTCGCATGCGACCTTGGTGGAGACCAATGCGTGAACTGGAACTGTATTTTTCGAGCAGCGCAAGGGTGCGCAATCGGTTTGCTCGCTGTTGCCAGTATTGCCTCAGAAGGTAGACGCCGCCCATGCCCAACCCCAAACTCATGCCGAGGGTGATGGGGTCGACCATGGTCCTGTATGTCCGTTTGGTCCTTTATCAGAGAAGCGGTCAAACCCCCATCACGCCAAGAACTCGGCGTTGAGGGCGTCCAGCGACGCTCGGTCGGGTCGCAGCGCTTCATCCGATACATCGACCAGCGCCTGATCAACGAGACCAAGATCTTCGGCCAGCGAGGGTTTTGTTGCGTCAAAGTAGAGCAGTCCGGTGACGTGCTTCTTTCCTGCTTCCGCCTCGTGAAGGGCCGTGAGGGCCGCCACAGCGTTGGACGGGTCGTGTTCATCGGAAATGGTTTCCAGACGAATGGTTGAACCGTCGTGGAGCGTGATGTCTCTGTAGTGTCCTTCCGGGACCTCGATCTCCACCATGGGGTTGAAATGCGGGATGTAATCGGCCATGTGCAGGGTGATTTCGTTTTCCTTGACGTAGCCGTACGAGCGCATGGACTCGTCGTTGTTGTTGAACGTCACACACGGTGAAATCACGTCGATGAGAGCGAACCCTTTGTGCGACATGGCGGCCTTGAGGATGGAGGTCAATTGTTTCTTTGAACCCGAGAACGAGCGCGCGACGAAGGTGCAACCGAGGTTGATGGCGAGTGCGCACAAGTCGATGGGCTGCGT
>NZMN01000016.1 GCA_002694525.1 Methanobacteriota archaeon | reverse complement strand
GATGCGACCGCGTAAAATTGGACGCCAGCGCCTACACCGATCCTTACAACAGCGTCCTTTACCACGACGGCACGTGTGTATCCTCACCCTGGATTGACATTGATTGATGACATCATCGATTCTTGAGGTAGTCTTCACCGTACCACGCCCACTGCTCCATGGTCCAGCCGGGCGGCAGGCCTTCGGGTGGAAGGGGTGGTCCCGCAGGGGTTGCTGGTTGCGGAGCCGATTCTGCATCACTGAAGACGGGAATTTCCTCCGAAGCACTGCGGCGTCGAACAAGCATCAACCCGAACAAGAGCGCAACGACGAGCGGGACGCCGACGTAGAGGAGGTTCCCGGAAAGGAGACTGGCTTCGTACTTGGCGGCGTCCTCAGGATAAGCGTCGGCCGAATTGGACCAGCCATCACCGTCCGTATCGGGGCAGCCCAGCGCGTCCTCAGTTGAGGTCCCAAACACATCGGGGCAGTCGTCCGAACGCTCGGTGCCCTGTTGGTCGGCGTAGCCGTCCTGGTCCGCATCGGACCACAAAAGCACGTTCTCAGGGAAGGCGTCCGTGCTGTCCGCCCAACCGTCGCCGTCGGCGTCGACGCACCCGTACACCGTCTCGCTGGACGTGCCCGCCTGTTCGGGGCACGCATCCGGCGTACGACCCTCAGCGTTGTCGCCGTAGCCATCACCGTCGCTGTCGAGGTGCTGCGTGGGCTCTTCAGGGAAAGCGTCGTTGGCGTTGGACCAGCCGTCGCCGTCCTCGTCCACGCACCCAAATCGGTCCTGCGTCGACGTCCCCGCGGTCTCGGGACACGCATCGCCTTGGAAGCCGTCGAGGTCGTCGCCGAACCCGTCACCGTCGGTGTCGAGGTGCTGCGAGGTGTCTTGTGGGAAAGCGTCGTTGGCGTTGGACCAGCCGTCACCGTCCGAATCAACGCAACCAAAGCGGTCCTGCGTTGACGTCCCCGGTTGACCGGGGCACGCATCGCCCTGCGTGCCCTCAGGGTTGTCCCCGTAGCCGTCCTCGTCAAGGTCCGACCACTGGGTTCCGTCAACGGGGAAGGTATCGATGATGTCAGCGTAGCCGTCCGTATCACCGTCGGTGCACCCCAGCACGCCACCGAGGGTGCTGGTTCCAGGGTCCACGGGACAGGCGTCCTCAGCATCCGCCGCACCGTCGTTGTCGTCGTCGAGGTCCTCACCGTTGTCCTCGCAGCCGTCTCGGTCCGCATCGTTGCTCAGCGAGGAGGTGAAATCAAGCGAACTGGTGGGGCAAAGATCGACCTCAACCGTCGAGACGGTGCAAGCCCAAGCTGCGTCGGTGAGGGTAGCGTCGCAAATGCGATCGTTGTCGTCGTCAACGTCCTCACCCGCGTCCTGGCAACCATCCTCGTCGTAGTCCGTGGCTTTCGTCGACGTCCATGAGAGTGCTCCGGTGGCGCACATGTCGGCGAAATCGTACACGCCGTCGTTGTCATCGTCCATGTCTTCCCCGACATCCCGACACCCGTCGGTGTCGTGGTCCACTTGAACGTTGGAGGACCATCCGAGGTCGCCTTGCTGGCACGCATCGTCCACGTCCTGAACGCCGTCGTTGTCGTCGTCCTCATCGCAAGCATCGCCGCTCTCGTCACCGTCGAAATCGAGCTGTGAGGCGTTCGGAACCGAGGGGCAGTTGTCGACCTCGTCGCTCACACCGTCGCCGTCCTCGTCGAAGTAGGGGTCGATGCGGACGACTTCGTCCTTGCCGTTGTCGACGTAGTACAGGTGGCCGTCGGGGCCAAACTCGAGGCCCATGATGGTGGTGGCCGATGTTTGAATCTCGTCGAGGAAGGTGCTGCTTCTTCCGTTCGCAGCGAGGTCGTAGGCGGTGATTTGTCCGTTGCCGTACTCCGAAACAAAGAGTTGCCCCTCGTGGAGGGCAATGCCGGTGGGACGGTTCAGACCCGTGGCCAAAACACCCCATTCAATGCCGCGGATGCGGGAGTACTCCTCGAGCGGTTCGGGAGCCTGATTCATGATGTCGGTCTTCGTGAACGAGGTGTCGTCGGTGTTCACCCACAGCACGCGATTGGCTGCGGGGTCGGCAATGTAGAGAATGCCCGAGTCTTTGTCCAAAATCATGTGGCCGGGAACGCCCATCAAGTGGTTGATTTGAACGTCGGAATAACGCTGAACGATGCCGTCGGAGTGGTCGTGCTCGCCGGTGTCGTGGTCGGCTTGGAAGTCGTATCGAACCAGTTCACCGTTGTAGCCGTCGTTGTACCAGTAAACGTTGTCAACGTCGTGAGCGATGCCGACGCCGTAAGGCGATTCGTGGAGCATGTCGATGTGGCTACCAAGAAGACCGTTTCCTGTGTTCTGATTTTCCCTGGCAAAATGGCTGAGCGACGAGGGCCACAGGGCCGGGCCCATGAAGTCGTTTGCATCGCCCTGACCGTTGTAGGTGTTCCTCGATTCCTGGGCCGAGCCCCACTGATAGTCAAATTCGGGATGGTATGCACCGAACGAAATGGCGCTGACCTCTTCCAAGAAGTGATTTCTGTTGGAGTCCACCCTGAGCTCCGAGGTTTGGTTGTCAAGTCCGGTGTTGTGAACGATGGTGATCGTGTCGGTCGCCCGATTGGCAATCCACAACTCGTTGGCGCGCCCGGGGTGGAATTCCAGATCCCGGGGGTCGTCCAGGTCATCGAGATAGGTGGCGATCACAACCTCGGTAAATCCGTCGCCAAAGGCGCTGACGGTGTCGGTTTCCTCGGCTTGTGTGGCCGTGGAAGGCACCACGCACAGGAGGAGGATGACAAGGACCACAGAGGTCAATTTTCTGCTCATGGCCTCGAAGGGTTGCTCATTCCATTTGATTGCTTGCTTCCCTTGGTCTGTGCACAACGCAAAACGGCTCACCCNAGGTGTTGCGCAATCTTNNANCGTTGAGAAGAGGAGAGCGTCGACGAACAAACACCAACAAANCCNGATNGGCAANCCGTCGAGCCNAGAGGAAACAGCGANGATTGAACGAACANCCGACCTACCGGGAACCGTTNACAAAGACCANGTTCAACATGAACTGGAACGCAAGAAACCATGCTGCACCAACGACGANGATCCACAGCAAGGAAGGATCGTTTCCACCGGAAGCAAACGAATAGGTCATGATGGCGGCCGCAAGTCCGACGGCAAAGAACACGCGGTAGGCGATGGTGGCCACGATGCTGCCGCGAGCGGAGAGNGCATTCCAACCGTTGAAACCAAACCANGTCTGAATGAACCCCATGACCGTCGCAACGGTTCCGCCTATTTTACATCCTCCAGCATGGAGTCCCACGCCCTACGGTTAAATATCCTCAGTCTTGGTTGCGTGATGTGCTGAACGCTGAAGACTACGAGGTGGTGGTCGTTGACGCCGCCAACGTCGTTCACCACCACGCCTACGACGACGATGAGAACCTCATCCAGTCGATTTTCCCCGAACGGCTTCAATCCTGCGTGGAATTCTTCCAGGAGTCCGGCTGGGACGTTCGAGCGTTCCTCAAACAGGGCACGTATTGGTGGGCGGTGAAAAACAAGGAGATGGACACCATCGGTGATGTCAAGATTTTCGAAACGCTGCGCCGACAGGGCGTCCTCGAGATCGTGTCTTCGGAGCACGACGACATGTTTTGGATCGACTACGCCATCAAACACAACGGCCTGGTGATCACGCGCGACAAACTCAAGACCGAGAAAGAGGAATACGAGCGAGACTGGGATGCGATTGAAGATCGAATCCTGCGGGATTGGGACGTGCTGGAAACCGGGGAGTTCCTCGCCCCCAGCGTTCCCGTCAAGGAGGAAGCGGACCGAATTTCGTTCAAGACGCTGCGGACTCGACTCAGCGAACTTGAGAAGCGCGTCGCTGAACTGGAACTCGCACGCGAATCAGCCACCACCGANGTCAAACAAACCAAACCTGATGATGNCGATGTTGAGAACGATGANACGATTGTAGCCATCACCAACGAGGTGTTNCGNCGCCTGTTGGAACCGGGAGAATACGTTCANCTGACCCACATTTACCACACGCTTGCGTCCGTGCACCTCCAACTGCAACCCGGTAAATTTCAGACNTGGCCGGCGGATTGGAAAGAGCAGTTGACGGGCATGCTCAAGGTGTCTGGAAAAATGAGCGTGTGGGTCAAGGACATCTGTCCGGTGCCCATTGAGTTNAGCACCGAGGACAGAAGCCTCGTCAAAAAAGCGTGAAANGGGGTCCNATNAGACCTCGGAAACTTCGCCNTCAGCGAGCGGAGGCAGCCCCTTCTTGGCCCGAACGTAGTCGGTGTAGTTGCCGTAGTAGACCTTCACCACGCCGTCCTGCAGTTCCCATATGCGGTTGACGACCTGATCGAGGAACCAGCGGTCGTGCGAGACCGTGATGAGCGACCCGCTGTAGTTCACGAGCGCCTCTTCGAGCGTCGCCTTGGATTCCATGTCGAGGTGATTGGTGGGCTCGTCCATCAGCAAGAGGTTGTTTTCCTCGAGGAGCAGTTTGAGNAGGGCCACACGAGCGCGCTCGCCGCCCGAGAGTTGGGACAGTTTGGTGGCGACTTGTTCGCTTGAAAATTGAAACCGGCCCAAAGCGGCTCGAATGTCGCCGTACTGGAAGTCCGGCCGAAGTTTCTGGATTTGTTCCACGGGATTGAGATTGAAGTCNAGCGTGGCGTGGTCTTGATGGAAATAACCGATTTCGCATCCTGGAGCCAAGTCCATCTTGCCGCCGGTCAGCTTCTCATCGCCGTTGATGAGTTTAAGCAGCGTGGTTTTGCCCTGCCCGTTTCCTCCCACGATGCCGATTCGGTCGCCCTTGCGAACCTCGAGGGATTGGTTGTCNAGGATTTTTCGCTCGAGNCCGTCGAAGGCCTTCGTNCCGCCGTCGATGGAAAGGACGTCCATGCTGGCTTTGTCGGTGGCTTCGAGGGAGAGAATGAGGGGTTTGCGCTTTTTGGGCACGCGAGCTTTGAGCGCCTTGAGTTCCTGCTGCATGCGTTCGATCATCTTGTGCTTGGCNGAGATGGACTTGTCGTACTTGTTGGCCCGCTTCATCTGNTGCATGGCGCCCATCGTGGACTGAATCTTCTTCTCGATGTTGGCGATGGCTTCACCCAAGGACTTCTCGGAGGCTTCCTTCTGAACGAGGAACTGGCTGTAGTTCCCTTTCCACGGCCACGCTCGAAGGTTGTCGATTTCCACGATCCGGTTGCACACCTGGTCGAGGAAGTACCGGTCGTGCGAAACGATGAGCTGCGCACCCTTGAATTCGGTCAGGAAGGTCTCGAGCCACTCCGTGGTGTGGATGTCCAAGTGGTTGGTTGGCTCGTCGAGGAAGATGACGTCGATGCCGCTGAGGCCGACGAGTTGGCGAGCGAGGGCGAGTTTGGCCTGTTCGCCCCCGGAGAGTTTGTTCACGGCCATGTCCATGGGGTGCTTGTCCAGACCGAGCCGCTCAAGAATGCCTTTGGCGATGCCGGCCACGTTGCCGCCACCGCTCGAGGCGAGGGTTTGTTGAAGTTCGGTGTAGCGCTCCATCACCGGCTCCCAGTCGCCCTCGTAGAAGGACGGGTCGACCATCTGCGCTTCGATGGCGGCGATTTCTTCCTCGAGCTCCTGGAACTGTCGACCTTTGCGACCCAACTCGTCCTCGATGCTCGAATTCGATTCGAGGTCGCGAATTTGCGTCAGGTAGGCGAGACGAATGCCGGGTGCGAACTCGATGTCCCCCGTGTCTTGCTTTTGCTCGCTGATGGTGTTGAGCAGGGTGGTTTTTCCGGCACCGTTGTGGCCAACAATGCCGATGCGGTCGCCGTCGTTGACCTTGATGTTGATGTCCTTCAACACGTCCACGGCACCAAAGGAGCGGTCCACCGCTTCCACGTTGATGAGTTCACGAGCCAT
>NZMN01000015.1 GCA_002694525.1 Methanobacteriota archaeon | reverse complement strand
TCAATGGGCATGAGGGTGGGAATGTTCATGCCGTTCTGCGGTGTAGGCCTGCCCATGGAATGGCTTCCACCGGCGTGGTGCCCCAAGGTGGTCGTCATCGACATCGACGGTACCATCACCGACGGCGAGAAGCATCTGTCGATGCAGGCCGTTGAATCGATTCGGCGGCTCGAGAAGGCGGGGATTCCCGTCGTGCTCGCGACGGGCAACGTTCGGCCGATCACCTACGGCTTGTGGAGGTTTCTCGGACTCAGCGCCCCGATGTGCTGCGAAAACGGTGGTGTGCTCTGGCACCCTTCGTGGAAGGAACCCATGCTTCGTGCGACAGCTAAGGAGGCACGAGAAGCAGCGGTGTGGCTCGGTACGGAAATCGAGGGTGTTGATCCTGACGGCATCGCAACCAACCGGTGGAGGGAAAGCGAATGGTGCTTGTTTCCTGACGACCCGTTGGAGGCCATCGTCGAGGCCATGGATCGAAGCGCATGGTCACACCTGAGCGTGGTGCGCACGGGTTTTGCAATCCATTTGATGGAGCCTCATCTGAGCAAAGGGGAGGGCCTCCGTGTGCTGTTTGACCGAATGGGTTGGTCGGTGGCCGATGCCTTGTGCGTTGGCGATGCGCCCAACGACCTGCCGATGTTTGAACTTCTTCACTGGTCGGTGGCGGTCGGCGGTGCGTTTGAATCCGTGACCGAGGCGGCCGACGTGCAATCCCCTCATCTCCACGGCGCAACCTTTCCTCCGCTGGTCGAGGCCATCCTCGGTCGCCACAAGGAGGCGTCGACATGAAAGCCATGGGCATTGATGTGGGCGGCAGCGGCTTCCGAATCGGGGTGTTTGACACGACGACGGGCGCCCTCCAAGGAGAGCTTGAACGGCATCAACACGCATCGTCAACGGCGCCCGACGCCGTGTTGTCTGCGCTGGAGATTGTCCTGGCCGATTTGGGTTGGGAAGGGCCGATCGGCATGGGGTTCCCGGGCGCCGTCGAGGCTCATTCGCCGATCACCGCCCCGAACCTGGGTCAAGCGTGGACCTCAACGGACGTGAAGGCACGCCTTGCGCCTTTTCACAAGGGCAGGTTTGCCATGCTCAACGACGCTGACGCCGTTGCAGAGGCGGAGCGCCGATTCGGTGCGGGGCACGCCGATGCATCGTGCGTGTTGACCCTGACCGTTGGAACGGGGCTGGGCACCACGCTTCATCAAAACGGTCGGTTGGTTCCCAATCTGGAATACGGGCGTTGGCCTCACCCCAGCCGCCCAGGAATGCTCGAGGAGCACCTCTCCGGTCGGGCCCGAACCGCCGAGGGACTGAGCCTTGAACAATGGGCGGTGCGCTTTCAGGAGGGCCTGTCGCACCTTGAATCTCGACTTCAACCCGACCGGATCGTGCTGTACGGCGGCATCATGGAGCACTGGGATGCGCTCCGCTCGATGTTGACGACAAACGCCGAGACCGTTCCAGCCGCGCTGACCGACACGGCGGGGCCGCTGGGCGCGGCTCTGGCCGCCGTGAGCGCTCCTCATGCCTTGTGAGTTGCATCCGCCAGCGAAAAGGACGTCACCATCTGCATGGCCTGACCGTACGTGATTTTTCCGAGGTATTCTCGACTCTCACCGTGGGTTACCACTCGGATGCGAAATTTGCACGTTCGCTTCGTTCGTCGCTTCCGGTGATGTTTGTAGAAATGGACACCAACCTTGTACGTTCCAAGGGGGGCCTCGCCTTTCCAGACCACGTTCTCAACCGGCGTGTTGGAGACCGGTCGCACGTTCATGTCCACGTCCAAAATTCCACCGCACTCGCTTTTTTTGTTGTTGAAGTAGATGCGTTCCCCCGACGGGCAGAACAGGTGCAGGTCAAGGTCGTTGTAATCGTCCCAAGCCAGCGAGATTTGGACGTTGCCCGACGCACCGCCCTCACGCTCGAGTCGCTCTTCAATGTCAACCTCGTGTTCTTCGTCCTCGGCGGTGGCCATGACGATGCCGCTTCCGATGTGCTCTTCGGCGACCACGGCTGCATGCTGTTCAAGCGGAGGCTCGTGGGTTTCCATCCACTGCGAGCGAGCCTCGAGCTCCGTTAATCGGTGATCTTCGGTCGGTTCCGGGGCATCGTCGTCACCGGGGGCGTCATCCTGATGCTCGTGGACCAGGCCGAGCTCGAGATGGTTGCGGTCGCGTCTCGATTCTCGCTCCCGCCATGCTTGTTGTTCGGCGAGCGGAAGGTCGCCAACCTGCGGCATCGAAACCAGAAGTCGCATGCGACCTTGGTGAAGGCCAATGCGTGAACTGGAACTGTATTTTTCGAGCAGCGCAAGGGTGCGCAATCGGTTTGCTCGCTGTTGCCAGTATTGCCTCAGAAGGTAGACGCCGCCCATGCCCAACCCCAAACTCATGCCGAGGGTGATGGGGTCGACCATGGTCCTGCATGTCCGTTTGGTCCTTTATCAGAGAAGCGGTCAAACCCCCATCACGCCAAGAACTCGGCGTTGAGGGCGTCCAGCGACGCTCGGTCGGGTCGCAGCGCTTCATCCGATACATCGACCAGCGCCTGATCAACGAGACCAAGATCTTCGGCCAGCGAGGGTTTCGTTGCGTCAAAGTAGAGCAGCCCGGTGACGTGTTTCTTTCCTGCTTCCGCCTCGTGAAGGGCCGTGAGGGCCGCCACAGCGTTGGACGGGTCGTGTTCATCGGAAATGGTTTCCAGACGAATGGTTGAACCGTCGTGGAGCGTGATGTCCCTGTAGTGTCCTTCCGGGACCTCGATCTCCACCATGGGGTTGAAATGCGGGATGTAATCGGCCATGTGCAGGGTGATTTCGTTTTCCTTGACGTAGCCGTACGAGCGCATGGACTCGTCGTTGTTGTTGAACGTCACACACGGTGAAATCACGTCGATGAGAGCGAACCCTTTGTGCGACATGGCGGCCTTGAGGATGGAGGTCAATTGTTTCTTTGAACCCGAGAACGAGCGTGCGACGAAGGTGCAACCGAGGTTGATGGCGAGTGCGCA
Source organism: Methanobacteriota archaeon (assembly GCA_002694525.1). Classification (GTDB taxonomy): domain Archaea; phylum Thermoplasmatota; class Poseidoniia; order Poseidoniales; family Poseidoniaceae; genus Poseidonia. Next base: position 69,904 of record NZMN01000015.1, on the reverse strand, counting down.
CAAGTCGATGGGTTGCGTTTCGTTGGCCGGGCCTTTCTTTTTCTTTGAGCCAACGTCGGCCGTGGCGGAATACTGCCCCTTCGTCAGGCCGTAAACACCGTTGTTTTCAACAATGTACACCATGTCCATGTTTCGACGGATGGCGTGAATGAGTTGCCCGATGCCGATGGACGCTGAGTCGCCGTCGCCGGACACACCAAGGTAGAGGAGTTCTTTGTTGATGGCATAGGCACCGGTGGTGACCGAGGGCATTCGACCGTGAACGGTGTTGAATCCATGCGACTGCCCGAGGTAATACGCGGGGGTTTTCGAAGAGCATCCGATGCCCGACATCTTTGCGATTCGATGGGGTTCGATGCCGTTTTCCCACGCCGCCGTGATGATCACGTTGGAGATTTGGTCGTGTCCGCAACCGGGGCACAACGAGGACGGCCCGCCGGTGTAGCTCTCCTTGGGTTCGTTCAGGACGTTCAGTTTCACGGCTCGTGCTGGTCTGTCGCTCATTGGCTCATCTCCTTGAGGGTGGCTTGGATGCGTTCGGCGTAGATTCTCGCCCGTGGGGGCATGCCGTCGCTGTATGCGACCGAGTGGACTTTGGTCACCAGATCGTTGGGGAGTTCTCTGCGCAAAATGCCGTAGAGTTGTCCGTCTCGGTTGATTTCGAGAACGATGGACACCTCGTGTCGGCGAATGAAGTCTTCAACCTCTGAATGGAACGGCAGGGCGCGGACGCGACACTGGCTGACTTTCAAGCCCGTTTCCTCGAGGAGGTCATCAATTTCTTGGATGGAATTTTCCATGCTGCCCAGGAAGATGATGCCGACCTCGCACTCCTCCTCCTCTCGCAGGACGGGGGCGGGGAGCTCGTCGCGGGCGTTGTCGATCTTCGTTCGCAGTCGCTGCATCAGGTTGTAGTAATCCTCCGGTTTTTCCGAGTAGACGCCCTGAGGGTTGTGACCCGTTCCTCGGTAGAGAATGGGGTCCATGCCCGACCCCGGTAGGGTTCGGTACGGGATGCCGTCGCCGTCCACGTCAAGATAGCGGCCAAAGTTCTCAAAGGCGTCGAACACCTCTTGCTCGCGAACCACCTTTCCGCGATCCATGGGCTGGTCGGGGTAGGTGAATCCGCTGCAGGCCCAACGGTTCATCCCCAAGTCGAGGTCGCTCATACCGAAGACGGGCGTCTGGAATCGCTCGGCGTAGTCGAAGGCGCGCCATCCGTATTCGAAGCACTCCTCGACGGTGCCCGGGATGAGCACGATGTGCTGTGTATCGCCGTGGCTGCCCTCGTAGAGCATGGAAATGTCGGACTGCTGCGTCCGTGTCGGCAGACCCGTCGAAGGGCCAACCCTGACCACGTCCCAAAACACGGAGGGGATTTCTGCAAAGTAGGCCAGTCCGATGAATTCCTGCATCAACGAAATGCCCGGCCCGGAGGTGGCGGTCATGCCTCGACCACCGGCCCAACCGGCACCCAAGACCATGCCTGCTGCCGCCAATTCATCTTCGGCCTGAATCACGGCCACGTTGGCGTTTCCTTCGTCGTCCGTTCGAAGTCTTGGAATGTAGCTGATGATGCCTTCCGCAAGCGAAGAAGAGGGCGTGATTGGGTACCAGGCGAGGAGTTGAACGCCGCCGTAGTGGGAACCGAGGGCTGCCGCTTCGTTTCCTTCGATGAAGAACTGCGGCGTCGTGACCTCACGAGGTTCAACAGCGTAGGGGTCGGATTTGGTCAGGTGCTCCTTGCAGTAGTCCCGGCCCAGTCCCAGGGCGGTGATGTTGAGTTCAACGGCCGTGGCTTTGCCCTTGAATTGCTTGGCGACGGCGGACTCGAGGCAGGCTTGGTCAATGCCCAGAAGTTCGGCAAGAACGCCGACGTAGATGATGTTCGTGACCAACTTGGCGATTTTGGGGTTGATCTTGCGGGCCAGCGAGCTCATCGGTACCGGATAGGAAACGATGTCATCCCGGTCGACGGTCTTCTTCTTGGTGTCGCTGTTCCAAATCACGACCGATCCGGGCTCGAGGGCAGCGAGGTCGTCTTCCCACGTGGCCGGATTCACGAGCACCTGAATGTGGGTGCGGTCTCCGGGCGCTTGGTATCCTTTGTCGGAGAGGCGGACAATGTACCACGTTGGCAGTCCCGAAATGTTGGACGGAAAGAGGTTTTTTCCGCTGACGGGAACGCCCATGTCAAAGAGCGACTGAAGGAGAATCAGGTTGGCCGATTGCGACCCGGTTCCGTTGGCGGTGGCGATGTTGATGGTGAAGTCGTTGATGATGCTGTCCATGTGAAACATCCCTCGTGGGGGTGGCGGATTTCCCGTCCTTGCGGGTGGGTTCCCTGTGCACTCTTTCAACATGTTGCCAATGCATTCCGCAAATCCGTTTGCAGCGGTCCCTTCAGAGGTTATTATTCGTCGCTTAAATCGCACCAATTTGATGTTGCGTCCACGCAGAATTCGTTCTGCATGCGTGCCGTGTGAAGGGTGACACTCAAAACCACCCGGTCGTTCCGGGAAACCATGGCGGACGATGAAGTGAAGGTCGCTTGGGAGAAAGCCGAGAAAGCCATCACGAAAGGAAAAGGCGAATCGGCACTGAAGATCCTGCGCGACGTTGACCCCAACGGCACGGAGCAAACCACCCTTCGACTCGCAGGCCACGCCACCTGGCTCGAGGCGAAATCCGGCAACAACCGGACCGATTACCGACGCGCCGCCTCGCTCCTTCGCGACGCCACAAAAAAGAACCCGCGGGACAAGAAAGCCGACCGCACGTACAACGAACTGCTCAACGAGATGCAAGACAAAGGCATCAGCGAGACCGCCTTCCCCCGCCTCATCAACGACGGGACGCCCACGCCGGCGGGCATTGTCGCCATCTTTCTCGGTGTCGTTGTGGTGCTGGCGGGCATCAACGTCGCCAACCGTGGTGCCACAACCACCGACATTGTGGATTTGGAACTGACGTGGAACAGCGGTGCCAATTCCGGCATCGTGACCATCGAGCTTTACCCGGACGACGCTCCCATCCACGTTGAAAATTTCAAACTCCTCGTTGAAAACGGCGACTACGACGGTACCATCTTCCATCGGGTGATCGACGACTTCATGATTCAGGGCGGCGATTTCACCAATCAAGACGGGACCGGCGGTCATGCTGCGAAGTGGTTCGGCTACTGCAACGGCGACCCCGGTGTTGCCGAGTCCAACTGTCAGCGGACGTCCCACACCATACCCGACGAGGCCGACAACGGATTGATGCACGAACCCTGCACGATTTCGATGGCCAAAACCAGCGCCCCTCACACCGGCGGCAGTCAGTTCTTCCTCATTCCAAACGACAGCACCCCCTCGTGGCTTGACGGTCAGCACACGGTGTTCGGTCAAATCACGAGCGGCTGCCAGCACGTGACCGCCATCTCGGGGGTTGAAACTGCAGAAAGTGACCGACCGATTGAGGACGTCGAATTGGTTTCGGCGACCTTTGTGGGTTCAGAAACGATTCCGTGGTACCAGTTCTGGTGAATCGCTCAAGGGCGGTCAACCTCAAGGCCGGTTGAGGCCACCGTGAGCGTGGATGGGTTGTGTTCATAGATGTGCGAGTTTTCAGGGTGGACATGGCGACCCTGGACCCCTTCAACGCACGGCAATCCCTCAGCGTCGGCGGCGATTACTACTCGCTTGATGCGCTTGACGCCAACGGTGTGCCAACGGGTCACCTCCCGTATTCCGTCCGCATCCTTCTCGAAGGCGCACTGCGTGGTCACGACGGTTTCCTCATCACCGAAGAGGACATCCGAACGATTGCGGCGTGGACGCCGGACGGCGAGCGAGGCGAGATTCCGTTCCGCCCGTCTCGTGTGATTCTTCAAGACTTCACGGGGGTCCCTGCCGTCGTTGATTTGGCGGCTTTGCGCGACGCCATGGTGGAAATGGGTGGCGATCCAGAGAAGGTGAATCCGCAGGTTCCGGTGGATTTGGTCATCGACCATTCGGTGCAGGTGGACGTGTCCGGTGCGCACAGCGATGCGCTCGACATGAACCTCGACATCGAATACCACCGCAACATGGAGCGCTACACCTTCCTCAAATGGGGCCAACAGTCGCTGGCCAACTTCCAAGCCGTTCCCCCCTCTCGTGGCATCGTCCATCAGGTCAACCTCGAATTCCTCGCCAGCGTAGCGCGCCAGGAAAAGGGTGTTTGGCTTGCCGACACGCTGGTCGGTACGGATTCACACACCACCATGGTCAACGGTTTGGGCGTGCTCGGATGGGGCGTTGGTGGCATCGAAGCCGAGGCCGTCATGCTGGGTCAACCGATCTACATGCTCGCACCCGACGTCGTTGGCGTTCGATTGACCGGAGGCCTGCAGCCTGGCGTGACCGCCACCGACATGACCTTGCGCATCGTGGAGATGCTGCGAGAGCACGGCGTGGTGGGCAAGTTTGTCGAATTTTTCGGACCCGGCATGAAAGCGCTTTCCCTGGCCGATCGAGCCACCATCGCCAACATGGCGCCGGAGTACGGAGCGACCTGCGGATTCTTTCCCGTTGACGAGCGCACGCTGGAGTACCTCCGCCTCACCGGCAGAGAGGATGCTGCGGTCGCCGGTGTCGAAGCCTACGCCAAAGCGCAGGGCTTGTGGTGCGGTGAAGGGGCGGAGGAAAAGTCCTACACAGCGGTGTTGGAGTTGAACCTCGACGGCGTTGTTCCCGCTCTTGCGGGACCCAAGCGACCGCAGGACCGGGTGGACCTCAAGGACATGAAGTCCCATTTTGTTGAGAGCTTGACCCACGAACTTGGGCACCACGGCCACGGGCTAACCGAGGACGATCTCTCGAAGAGCGCCATCGTTGAAATGAACGGGGAAATGTTTGATCTGAATCACGGCGATGTCGTCATCGCAGCCATCACCTCGTGCACCAACACGTCCAATCCAGGCGTCATGATGGCGGCCGGGCTGCTCGCTCGCAAGGCTCGGCAGCTCGGACTCAAGGTGAAACCCTGGGTCAGGACCTCCCTTGCCCCCGGCAGTCGCGTGGTCACGGAGTATTACGAAGCCACCGGGCTTCAGGACGACTTGAACGCCATGGGCTTTCACACCGTTGGCTACGGTTGCACGACCTGCATCGGAAATTCGGGGCCGCTTGACGACCCAATCGAAGCCGCCATTGACGAGGCAGGACTCATCGTTGGCTCGGTGCTTTCTGGGAACCGCAACTTTGAGGGGCGCGTCCACGGGAAGGTCAAGGCATCCTATTTGGCCAGTCCCCCGCTTGTGGTCGCATACGCCATCGCAGGAAACCTGGACATGGACCTCACGAGCGAACCCATCGGCCATGGCTCGGACGGTCAACCGGTGATGCTCGAAGACGTGTGGCCCTCCGAAGAAGAGGTTGCTGAAGCCATGAAGGTCATCACGCCCGAGATGTTCCGTCAGCGATACGCCGACGCCATGAACGAGCCTCGCTGGAACAGCATCCCCGCTGAACCCTCGCCGCTGTACCCTTGGGAAGACGCCTCAACCTACATCCGCCTGCCCACCTTCTTCAGCGGTCTCTCGCCCACGCCCGACCCCATTCTTTCCATCGAACGAGCAAAGGTGTTGCTGAAACTTGGCGATTCCATCACGACCGATCACATCTCGCCGGCAGGTTCCTTCCCCACCGACGGACCGGCCGGACAATGGCTCGTTGAGCGGAACGTGAAGCGTGCGGACTTCAACTCCTTTGGCAGCCGTCGCGGCAACCACGAAATCATGATGCGCGGAACGTTTGCCAACGTTCGAATCCGCAATCAAATGGCACGCGGAACCGAAGGAGGCTACGCCCTCAACCACGAGACAGGCGAGGTCATGTCGGTGTACGAGGCTGCGCAAATCGATGCTCCCAAGATCGTTCTTGCGGGCAGTCAGTACGGAACGGGTTCCTCTCGAGACTGGGCCGCAAAAGGCACCTATCTGCTTGGCATTAAGGCTGTGATCGCAACGTCGTTCGAACGCATTCACCGTTCAAATCTGGTCGGTATGGGGGTCCTTCCCTTGACCTTCAAGCCGGGCGAGTCGCACGAGACCTTGGGCTTGACCGGTCACGAAGCCTACACCATTCCGCTGACCAACGACGTTCAACCGCTGCAGTGGGTGACGGTTCACGCAGAAGCCGAAGACGGGACCACGACATCGTTCGATGCCCAACTGCGATTGGACACGCCCGTGGAGGTCGAATACTACCGCAACGGCGGCATCCTTCACACGGTTCTGCGCGAGATGGCTCAGCCCAACGCTTGACGCCATTAACTTGAAGTTCAAACGATTCCCAGCGGGAACCGATGGCTCAGCTCCGTGGGAACGTTCGTTACCGGTTTCGCTCCGACGATCACGATGTTAACGTCGTCATCGAAGGCGAATCAAGTTGGGTGCAAAAACACGTTGAAGCGCTCGGTCTAACCGGCGTCGGCTGGACCATGCCCACCGGAACCGACGTCAAAGCGACGAACCTTTCCAGCGTCAGTCGAGCCCGTCAAGAGGCCGGGATCGACATTGAGATGGACGACGCTCCCGAAGACCAGCGGCCCGCTGACATGGGGCCAGCGCCCGATCCCAGCCGCATTCCGGTCGTGCGCCGTCCCATCGGTGAGCTCAATCTCCAAGCGAAACTCAACGAGGCAGGTTTGGAGCCAGCCGAGCGACCTGATTTGATTGAACTGATGGACATCCTTGAGGACACGGATCCTCCCACACCCGTTCAGGGTGCGACCAGCGTCGACCCGATGGCTGAAGCCTGGTTGCGGGAGTTGTTGCAGGTCGTGGTTCGAGATCACGGCATCACGGGGTTGAGGACCGAGGACATCGAGGAGATCGCCAGCAGCAAACTGGGAGGCCGTGAGGGAACAACCCTCGAGGTTTGGCTGGAATCGCTTTTCTCTGCGGGCAAACTCGTCAAAATTCACGGCGGAGACGCCACCGGATGGGGTCCATCCCCAAAGTGGCTGTCCGGGCGAATTTGACTCGGGTGAACCCGGGCAAAAATGAGCGATAAAACGACGCAAATTTTGAACATAAACGGGGGCTTGCGCCAATGCCCAGCCGGAACTGGAGTGCAAAGGCATTATATCCGAACATGACATCGCACAGGTAAGTGATGTCCATGCTAACCCAAAATGACCTCTCTAAAGCCCGAATACGCAGCGTTTTTCTGACGCTGCTGATGGTGCTCAGCACCACCGCAGCGCTGGCCACGACCGCCAGTGCATCGGTGGCCCGCTCGTACACCACTCACCGCGATCCGACGGACCTCGCAATCGGTGATTTCGATTGCGACGGCCACAACGACCTTGCGGTTGCAACCGACGGAACCCACACCATGTCGATTCTGTACAACGACGGAAACGGCAACTTCAACGAACGCCAGGACATTTGGGTGGCGGGCAACCAGAGCCGAAACGCAGACTGGGACGAGTACGCCAACGTCGAGCAGGTGGAAGTGGGTGAATTCACGGGCGACGACGCCATTGACATCGTCATTTACCAGAAGAACAACCCGTTCAAGACCAACGACCAAAACCTACCCGCCGGTGAACCCGGTAACGTCACCATCATCGAAAACGACGGATGTAACAACCGAGATTGGACCATCGGAGCCCGGTTTACCCACTTTTGGGTGTGGGACATGGCCGTTGGCGATGCGGACCAAGACGGCAACGACGACATCTACGTGCTCGAACTGGAAGAGGACATCACTCGCCAGAACGTCGTCACGTACCGAAGCCCCATCACGTCCACAACACAGGGCACACCAACCTTCCTCGGTCTTTCGACGCAGCACTACTACCAGACGCTTGAAGTCGGGGACTTCGGGGAAACCCAGTCCGTTGGCTTGGGCGGGTCGTGCACCGACGACGACATCTTCCTGCTGCGAGGGTACGGCGTTGACTACAGCACGGGCTCGACCACCAACCCCGGAAACACCGACAACGTCACCATCGTGGAGTATTCCTGCACCGGTGTTCCAAGCACGCCAGGTTCCTACCCTGCTGACATCACAACCGGATCATCGAACCCCACCGTCATTCAGTTTGGAGTCGTCGGTTCCCGAGCCTTTGACATCGCCGATGTTGGCGGCAACGGCTACGTCGACACCATCGCCATGATGGACGGCAACGCCGAAAACGTGACCTACAAGTCCGCATCAGCCCAAGGCACCTTCGGAGCCACGCAGACGGCCTACTTCGGCCCCTACATCTCGTACTCGATGGCCGTGCACGACCTCAACGGTGACGGAGAGGCAGACTTCGTGAACCCCACCATCGCCTTCCAGGAAAACACCACCGACTCAGCAGGTGGTACCGATTCAGGGTTCTACCTCAACTACCCCACCACCATTCAGGTCACCCTTTCCGACGGGAACGGCGGCCACGTCAGTCCGCTTTCCTACCCTGCGAGCCGTCGACCCTCGTCCGTTGTGGTGGGCGACCTCCAGGGCGGTTCAAACTCCGCACCTGACATTGCCGTCGGCCACACCAACTACGCCTTTGGCGGTTGGCGAGACAACCTCGGATGGGCAGGCCAGTACGACACCATTTCGGTGATTGAAATGGACAACAAAGACATGGCCGTTTCCGACCTTGAAATATCGCCCACCGACCGATTCTTCGGATTCGTCGGTGAGGGAACACGTGACATCAACGTCACGGTTACCAACACGGGCATGGACACGCTCAACGGCCAAACCGCTGACCTCGACCTGACGCTCAAGATCGTCGACGAGGCCAACTCAACCAACACATCGGTGTACTCCAACGACTGGGATTCTCCTGAGGACGCATCAGGTTGCGGATCCGGCTGTACGTGGACCTTCGAGGAATACGTCGACGGTGCGACCAACTGGCACCTGGAGACCAACCACTCGACCGGAGCGACCACAGGCAACAACGGGCCGAATTCCTCGGCCAACTACCTCAACCCGACCGATTTCATGTGGGCCGGCAACATGAAAACCAACTCCTCGGGCGTTGAATGGAGCGGCTACGGCAAGAACTGGGACGACAGCATGGTTCTCAACGACGTTGACCTGACGGGTGCAGATCGTGCGTTCATGAGCGTCGAACTCTTCCGACATCTCGGATTCGGCGCCCTCGGTCAAACGTCCACAACCGGCCTCCTCGTCATCACCGACGTCATGGACGACCTCGCCATCATCGAGGTTTACAGCGAGGAATCCGGCTGGAACCTCATTGCATGCCCCGGTCTGGCAGCCGTTCAGGGTGCCTGTTACTCCGGCGCATCCATCTGGGGCGGCTTTGACGAAGAGCGCGCAGACAAGCTCAGGTATGGCTACTACGCAGAAACCCTCGTTCAGCAAGGGTCCTTTGCCTCGGGTACCATTTACGGCTGGGACAACTTCACCGAAGACGACTTCGGGCTGTTCGACCTTTCGCCTTGGGCCGGTGAGAACGTTGACATCCGTTTCCGATTCAGAACCGGCTTCACGGGCTCGACTGCGGACGACAACGAAAGCCGATGGTCTGGGCGCGACGGCTTTGCTGTGGACAACCTTTCCATCTGGAAGCAGAGCACGGCGTTCCTGCCCCCACAAACACAGTCCACCACCATCGGGCCGTTCACAAACCTCCAACCCGGACAGGAATACACCACGTCGATTCAAGCCGACCTGCTCAACGACACCACCTATCGCATTTCCGCCGTCCTTTCCAACAACGGCTGGGACGAGCAGGACATCAACGACGACATCGTCTCCTACGTGACGCCGTTCAACGTTTACGACCCGACGGTCGAATCGATCGATTACTTCCGACCCGGTGGCCTCTACGCCGAGGGCACGTTTGACATCGGTGTGGTCACCAACAACTACGGCAACACCCCGGTGGACTTCGGAATCGAAGCCACGGTTTATTCCGCGACACCCTCCGACGTGTACTGCGGTACACCAACCGCCGTCTGCGATGAGACCTTCGAGGGCGGCAGTGAAGGCTACCGCTACGAGGAGAACCAGCAACCAAAGGGTGCCATCTACAACGAAAACTCGTGTTCGACGAAGATCTTCGACAGCAACGCCTACTGGTTCGGCCACCCCTGCGACACGGGAACCCTTGGCTACGACGACGCCTGGGCCAACCAGACGCTTACGATTCCAAACATCGATTTGACAAGCATGAGCGGTGACTTCGTTTCCCTCAACTTCGAGTACTACGCCGACACCTTCTACACCATCGATCAAGACGGTGAATTGGACCCAAGCGACTACGCCTCGATGAGCGTTGACTACAACAAGGACGGTGCAAACTACACCGGTCTGGTGTTCGCACAGTGGAACGACTACAACGAGGACGGTACTTGCCGAAACGACGACAACGGTGACGGGATCATCAACGCGACGGAATCCTTCGACCAAACCGAACTCGCCCCGATCGGCGACCCGTCCAACAGCGACGGCACCGGAGGCTACAACGTGTTCTTCAACTCCGATGAACTCGTCAAGACCGCAAGCATCGACCTGACGCACTTGTACATTCAAAACCGTTCCTCGCCCGATTCAACCCAGTGGCGGTCGGAGTGCATGTCCCTGCAGGGGTCGACGGTGGACGTTCACTTTGACTTCCAATCCGACGACGACGGGCGAAACGGCATCAACGACGGCTTCAAGGGCATCGGTTTCAACAACATCTCGCTTCAAGAATACACCTTCATTCAAGACGCAGTCTACACCGATTCCCGCACCAACGTTGACGCCGGAGAAGCGGCCACCAACCTCATTGCAAGCCACGAGTTCTTTGCGGGCGTGTATCGCCTGGACGTGAAGACCGTGTTCGACAACACGACCGTGGGCAAGCCTTGGTTCAACGACAACGAAATCTCGGAGGCCAACAACATCGAACGTGTCATCTTCAACGTGGAATCGGTGGACATCTCCATCGGAAAGCCCAACATTTTGGCATGNCACGACGACCAAACGCTCGAGTGTGTCCTCCCCATCGACAGNGCNNTGACGCACTCGTGGGAATTCCAAGCCACCAACGGTGTGCTTGCAGGGGACTACATGTTCTACATGGAGGTCACCGACATGGCCGACGGAAGTCAGGCCCACCTCGTGGATTCCGGCCAGGCCGTGACGCTGCAAAGCCAGGAGAAGACAACCGTTTCCTTCACGCCGTGGAACGGCTGGNTGGACGGTTCGACCTACAACATCAGCTTCTACGGCCGTCTGTCCGATGGCTCAGAAACCGGCAACACACGCTACTTCCACGCAACCTTTGCTGACCATGTTGATGTGGCCATCCTCTCGGATACATCTTCGCGCACCACCGCCATCAAGCAAGATTTGGCGATTCTTGGCATGTCCTACACCCAATTCGAAATCAACGACTGGCCCACCTACTTTGACGCCAGTTGGTTCACACANTACGACAAGATCGTGCTGCCGTGGCAGGACATCTTGGNGGCCAAGGACACCCAATTCGGCGGCGACGGCTACTATCAGTACCTCGGCGAGCCTGCTCGCCGAACGGTGCTTGAGAACTTCATGTCAGCAGGTGGAACAATCCAAGCTCACCTGGGCCCACTCGGAAGTCAGATTTACGGCACCGACCAAGGNTTGGCAGGCCGACTGCCGTTTGGCTTGGACATCCAAAGCCGAGACACAGCGAGCACCCAGGTCACCTACAACACGATGGATCTTGCCGACCCTTACCACCCCGTCATGGACAACATCGACGTCAACGCNTTCCAGGGCTTTGACGCCAACTCCGGTGTGGCACAAGCGGTGTTGAACACCAAATCGGTCAGCACCAACAACGTGCCCGAAACCTGCGACGGCTACATGGAAGACGGCGGTTATTTCCAGCGNCTCATTCGCTCTTCTGAAGACATCCAAGACACCGTCTTGGGCGTGTGCAGCTACTTCTCAGGTGGTATGATCATCTCGACCATCGACGTGGCCACCCACTCCGAGCGAGCGGACAGCACGACCTTCCCGATGCTGGGCAACNTGCTCAAGTACAAGGTCAACCCCTACCCGGATGGTTTTGGCACCCTCAACAACGGTCTGGATTTGAAGATCAACGGCAACGAACTCACGATTGACCCGAGCACCGGCAAATACCAGCTCCAACACATGAAGAGTTCGGCCACGTTGACCTTCAGCTACGAAACCGACACAACCGNCNCGCTTGAGACCGACTGGATCATCGACGGCCCGACCAACTGGGACGGCAGCAGCCTTGCCAGTGGTGTCACCGGCCACACGACCGAATCGGAACCCAGCATGATGTTCTGCAAGGCAGACCTGGCTTCGCAAACCGGATGCGCNCAAGGCGAACAATGGCACATCACCCTGATGCTGCACGACGAGAACGGTCACGCCCGAATCATCGACGTGACCGTTGAAACCAACGANGTGCTGGCCGATGAGTTCCGACCCGATGCCGACGCCGTGATCGACATCCGCCAGGAATACGAGGACAACGTCGAGTTCGTNGGAACCAAGACGGTTTCCAACGCCGAATGGGACGTCCATCGCCTCATCCTGCAGGGTGAGGGCGACGANGGCGAACTGGTCGTCCACTTCGACGCCAGCGGGTCCATGGACTTGGACGCCTTGGAAGGCAACGGCATTGAGACCTACGAGTGGAAGGTTCTCTTCGACGCACCGTACGGGGACGATTCCTTCGATTTGACCGGACACACGTTCACCCAAACCGCTGCCAGCGGCGGACAGTGGTCCTACAAGTTCCAGAACGTCACCGTTGATTCGACGGGCACCACGGAAAACCAAATCCGCATTGAGCTCGTGGTTTACGACAGCGCAGGCAAGTTCTCCGAAAAGCANCGAATGTACTTCGTCGTCGTGCCGGATGGCTTTGGCGACGAGGCACCTGACGTGCAGTGGGACAACGCCAACCTCAACAACACCAAGTTCGTCGACGACACGATCACCATNTCGGGCACCGTGTTGTCCGGCTCTGAAACGGGTGAGGTGTTCGTCGAGGCTGCGTTCTTCCAAGACAACCTCAGCGCATCGGCCGCCGTCAAGTACCAGCTCGGTCTCCAGCAACTCTGGGCCAAGAGCGACAANCTCGGTGACGGGGACAACTTCGAGTTGACCCTCGACATGAGCGGGTTCTACACGAACACGTCGACCAAGCAATCGGTCTACATCAAGTACTACGAGGGCACTTTCCCCAACGAGCGATGGGTCACGATCAAGTGGATTGAACTTGACCTNCCCGCCTGTCAGGGCTTGGAAGCGGACCCGCAGGCGCTGGAAGCCGGCGGTGAGTTTGTCATCGATTCAAACGGCGATTGTCAATGGAACGGTGCGTGGTCGTACGACCCGATCACCGGCGAGTGGACCGCACCTCAATCCACCGAGGGCGGCGANNCAGCCGCTGGCGGNCTGGACCCGATGATGTTGATCATTGGTGGCGCCGTTCTCGTNATCATCATCGTCGCATCGNTGATGTTCATGCGTCGTGGCGACGAGAAGGACGATGCCTTTGCCGGCATGGAAGGCGCCTTTGGTGCCGATGCCCTCGATCCAACCGAGCAGTACGTACAGCAACTCATCGCTCAGGGTTACCCTGAGGAGACCGCTCGTGCCTTTGCGGCTCAGTACGTCGGAGGTGGCGCTGCGCANCCCGCTGCCCAGCCTGCTGCTGCCCAACCGGCAGCGGCGCAACCTGCGGCCGGTTACGATCAGGCGGTGTACGAACAGTACTACCAGCAGTTCATGTCGCAAGGCTACGATGCAGCCACCGCTGCAGCCTACGCCCAGCAGTACGCTGTCCAGTACGCACAATCGCAACAGTAAGGGTTTGAGGCCTGGAGTGGCCTCGGCACCCGTTGAGATTGAGCATCTGGCTGGCTGAACCGGACGAGCGGAGCCCCTCTTGCTTCCGTTTTGCCACTTGATTTCGCTGGCTTTGTCGNATCGACTGCTCTGGACGGTTGTGGTTGTTCCNTTTCGATCCCCCCCTCGCGNTGCACGCGNATGAGCAAGTCTCTTCAACGGGAGTCGCTGGAGAACCCTCGATANGNTCATGNGGAGCGCGTTGATTGTCTTGGTTTCCCTCACGGTGGTGTTGGCNGGCTGTCTCACAGAANCTCCGTCCACCATCGAGGAACCTGTTGAGGTGGCGTTGCCAACCGCTCAACAATTCCCCGCTTGGGAGGGCGTCGATCACAACAACGTCAGTCGNTCTGGAGCCTCCTTCCGGAACACGTCGTACCTTGCCTATTTCTCCGCTCCATGGTGCGCCCATTGCGAGTCAACGTTGGATGCGTACGACCGTGTAATTCCCGCCGACCTTGTGCTTGTGTTCTCTCGTGATGCGAGGGAACGCTATGCGAACATGAGCGCCTGGCACAACACGACTGAGCAAAATCTCAACCGCACCGTTGATCGGCCGTTTGTTCTCCACCCTGACCTTGCCATCGAGGTGGAAGTGACATCGATTCCTCATGCCGTGTTTATCAACGCCCAAGGCTATGCATTCCACGTTGAAATTGGTAAACAGTCCAATCAGACCTACATTCANGACGTCTGGAATCAAACGAAGACCGCCGTGTTTGACGAGACGTCCGGTTGGAATCACCGTGTTCAAGCGATTCCTTGACCGCATGGACCACTTCTCTGTCCNTTGACGGCGGGCAACGTCCGCCCGTCAATCACTCTTCTTCGTAGGGGTCGAGGGACGGCTCTTCCTCGATGGGGATGTACCCTTCCGAATCAAGGTGGGAATCAAAATCGGGCGTTCGCATCCGCCAGTTTTTTGGAAGCGGNGTACCCTTGTCGATGATCTTCAACATGCGCTCCTGCCAGGCAACGGGTTTTCGCTGCATGATGTACATGTAGAGGACGGAGGTTCGGATTTCCTCCTCGATGACGGTGTANCCCGTTGACGCCTCAAAATTCATCGCTCGTAGCAGGTTGAACGCAGGGCGGTTGATGAGCTGAAACCAACGCTTCGCGTTTCGNATGCACAGCAGTATCACAATGAGAATCATCAGCGAATTGAAACACAGCACCGAGACGTCGAGTTTTGGTCCTCGCACCCTCTGAAGAAGGACGATCATGATCAGAAGCAGCGGAACCGCCGTGATCAGNAAAAGGGTGTTTTCAGAAATGGGCGGTTTTCCCATTTTTTGACGAATGGCGTGCCAGCCGTTGTGATTTTTCTCGTTGGGTCGGAAAACATCCTGTTGTTGGACAGCGGCTGCTTTGACCAGTTGGAGCAACCCGTTGATTTTACGGAATTGGGTCATGCCGACGTCCATGTTGTCGTCCAGAATGGCCTGGAGGCGCAGCTGCGCTTCGGAATATTCACCCATGTCCGCCAGGATGGAAGCGATCTCGACCACGGGCGTGACCTCGTCAGGGGCCACCTCTCTGCACGCCTGCCACCAGTGAAGGGCATCGTGGAGCATGCCAAGTTCGTCGGCCATCAAACGGCCGCCTCGGACCCACATGTCCATTCTGCTCGGGTCTGCAGCGACAATTTTCTTGATGGCTGCGAGAGCTCTGGCGCCGTCTTTCATGCTCGGCGCCACGCCCGCTGGCAGGCAGGCATCGACGTAAACCGACCAGGCCTCAAGATGGTCCGGGTCAAGTTTGGTGGCTCTCTGCGCTTCCTTGATGGCGCGGTCTCGGTCGCCCCCGTCAAGCGCTTCAAGTGCGTTCAGGTAGTGAGACTCAGCGCTCAATTCATCACGTCCATTCACTCGTCTTTTCGCTCAAACCGACGGGGGGTCCGGAAATCCCTCGGGGGGCGGTTGTGTGCGTGCCCCGGTCGTTTTCCCTTTGAGCGACGGAANTTTCCTTCGGACGTTCTTCGCTGCTGCGGNCGACCACCTCGTCGGTCGTCACCACGTCCCTNTCGCTTACCGTCGCCTCGCNGTTGCCAATCGTTTCGGTCCCCCTGCGGTCGTCCTCTGTTCCGACCTTCGTCGTCTCGAGGGCGTCCACCGCCTCGGGGGTTTCGATGATCGCGTCGGTCTCGTGGTGCNAAGGAGCGCCTGCGGTCGTTTCCACGTTGTGGCCGGTCTCGATGACCGCTCGAGCGGCCTCCTCCACCTCCCCCGCCCCGGCGGGGTGCTCCACACCGGTTGCATTCGGTTCGGAATGAGAAATTGACGTTGTTGCAGCTTCCGCACGTCCAATCGTTGTCGCTGAAGGTGACGCCGGGTTGACGACCTCTGCGGTCGCCGCCCCTTCGATCGTCNCTGCGGCCTCGGTCGTCTCGACCGCTCTGCCTTCGGTCGTCCCATCGCTGTCCACCACGGTCGCCGCCCCTTCGATCGTCCCTGCGGCCTCGGTTGTCTCGACCGCTCTGCCTACGTTCGTCCCATCGCTGTCCACCACGGTCGCCGCCTCTTCGGTCGTTTCGCTGGCCTCGACTGTCTCGGCCGCCTTGCCTCCGGTCNCCTCGGCGTTGGCCATCACGGTCTTCTCGAGGCTTCTGTTTTGCTCGGACCGTGACCGCAACACCAACGAGCGCATCCATGTCCAACGCCCGGTCCACATGAGCGACATGGGCCAAGGGGCGGTTGGTGCTTCCAATGACGCCGTCCACTTTTCCAATGTACGTTCCATCGTCGGCTCGGACCATGATGGCGTTCAACGCCGGTGAGGAACCCTCAAAATTGACGAGCAAGCCACCCTCGTGGCTTTTGGATTCCACCGTGCCCGTGAACATCTCAAGACCTGTGCTTTCCTGCGGTCAAGTCCTTTTGGTGTTGTCGGTTTTCGCCGGTCCTACGTCGCTGAAGCAGCAGCGCTGCACCGAGCATTGATGCGGTGGCCATGAACGAGATGGACGGCAACGATCCTGTCTCGTCCTCGGTGACCGTTGGGCTGGTTTGGGTTGGTTCGTCGGGGACAGGGCTCGGGATGGCCACGTAGATTTCGGTCTTTGCACCGGAATCATCGACCGCAGTGATGACCACATCGTAATTTGTCAGGCCGTTGGCGAGACAGATGGCGATTGAGACTTCAACCACCCAGTTGATGCCGTCGATGTTGAAGCCTTGATAGTCAGCACCGCANATGGTGAGGCTCAACGTGACCGTTTCCAAGTCGGGGTCAGAAACCAANCCGTACATNGAGAACTTGAGTTGACTCTCGTCCCANGTGNCGTTTTCACCGTCAAAGTTCACGGCGACCTGCACGACGGGTGGNGAATTTGGCTTNNTCAAACCGTCAAAGTTCACGGCGACCTGCACGACGGGTGGGGAATTTGGCTTGCTCAAACCGAGCGACAACTCAACATCGTGATCCAGCATGTTCGCCGCATTCGCAGAAACGGCAAAATTGAACGCGCCCGGTCGGAGGGCCTGCAGAGGAACCGCTGTTGTGGTCGGGGTTGAAGCGACCGTGAGCGGAACACTGGAACCACCCATGANCGCGTNCTGTGCAGCACTTGCCGTNAGGAGGAATTCNTCNACGAGGCCGCTGGGAGCGATGGTCAATCGAGCGAACTGTCCGTCATCGTCCACGGTTGCNGTGGCCGTGTANAGCGTGCCNAANGTCCAGGTNCTCGTATCGTTTNCNTCCACGGCTCCCAGNGGGTCAACGGCGGTGCATGTCGCNGTTGACTGCTCGCTGTTGGCCGGTTGGGTGACAAAGAAATNCCCGAGAACGTTGGTGAAAACGCTCCACCCTTCCTCATCAAATTCGCAGTTGAGCGACCACCCGTTGTCGTCGCTGGCCCATGAGTTGCCNAGGTCGGCAGAAGCAAAGNTCCAGGTTCCCTCGCCCGGTGTTCCAACNACGGTCCCGTTGTCCGGAGCGGTGTTTGCCCACACCGGAGGCACGTTCATCTCGGGCGCTTCCGTGGTGAAATCCANGAACATGTTGCAGTAGAGTTCCCATTGGGTTCGGTCAAAACTGACGAGTTGGGTGACTCGCAACGCCCCGTCGGGGAGGTAAACAAAGGACGGTTCGCCGATGTGGTCGCAGGTTTCGCCGCTCTCGGGTTGGTTGTCAATCACTCGGAAATCGTACATCCGAAGCCCCTGCAGCACGGGGAAGGTGACCACCAACGCAGCGTCGCTCATGTTGCTGATGTTCATGGCCANCGTGAAGTTGGACGTGCCGCTGTTGGGGAGCTGGTCCCAGCGAACGTTGTTGTCGGGGCCATCGCCGGCCAAAAAGAGGCTTATTTCCATGTCGTCGGTGATTGAGGTAGGGACCTCTTTGCAGTCNGCTCCAGCACGGACACTGCGGCATGTTCGGGCGTCGGGGTGNCCCTCTGGGACCAGATTCACCTCATCCAATCCGATGCCTTCNTCGACGAATTCAAAGTCGTTCCAGTCAACGCCTCCGGAGTGAGGTATGCCTTCCCGCATGCCGAGTCGTGTGTCCATAACACCGATGCATTTCGGTCCAATGTTTCGCACGGCCTCCCGTTCGTCGGTGCTGATCCACGAGTTGTTACCACCGGGGGTACCATCGAACAGTCCGTCAAGGTTGTCTCGAACGGTGGCAGCATTGGATCCGTTGACCCANGCGTTGGCGTTCATTTCTCCCGTTGACCAATCGTCGTGAACCTTGAGTTCAAACAAAGCNAAATCATACACAAAAAGATCCTCAAAGGTGAGTTCGCCGCACTCTTCAGCGATCTGATCGTCGAGGCCCTGTCGGCCCTCAGTGGGCGACACCACGGGGGCATCGGTGTACGATGTGAGGACAGGACCGGTCGTCACTCCGAGCAAAACAAGCCCAAGGAGCAGTGGGAGGATCGGTGCGAAGAGACGGCGTGTCATGGATGACCGTTGACTTTCGCCTTCATGAAGCATTGGTTGATTCCCTCAGGGTACAAGCCGTTCCATTCGGCGATGCAGGGCCAACCAAGGAAGAACCGTCCACANNAGGGCTGCTCCCCANGATTGCCACGCCGCAACNCCNCGTTCAACGGTTGGGAGTTGGGTTTCGAGCAGGTGGTGGTAGACCCCGTTGGGTGAAAGCAGGTCGAGCATGCCTTCGAGGGCCACCCATGCCGGGTCGTTTGCTTCTCCGACGGCCACACCGGACACGTAGGCGACCATGGTCGTGACCAACGCCCAGAGNAAGGTGAANAAGAACCACACGCCGATTCCGAAGGCGACCGCCGTNCCTTGCTCCCGTGCCGACGTTGACGCGAGCAACGCAAACAGCGTGTACCAGAGAACGACCAGCCCCGTGGANACNGCGTACACCAGCAGTTCTTCTGCGCTGGGCCANGCGCCCATGCGAAGACGAACGACGAGTACAGAGGCTGCCAAGAGTGCGTACACAGGGATGAGGATGCTCTGTGCGTGACCGAGAATCAGTGCCGTTGCCTGGTGCTTCCGGGGCATGGGCTGAGCGAGGCGAACTTCCAACATGCCGCTCGCTCGATCCTTGCTGACCCCGTCAAAAGCCATCAGAACGGCGCACATCGTGGCGCCAAACACCACGCCAAGCGAGGCATAGAACAGCACCTCCATGGCGGTGTCGGGTTGGTGGCCGCCGGGCANAACGATGTTGCTGTCCGAAAAACCCCATGCCATGCCGGGGAGGAACAACACGAGGATNGGCAGCATGATCTTGATTCGAACACCCGACAATCGTTCCCGGCGAACACGNGCTGCGACGTTGAGNATTCGACGTGCGTCATTCATCCTCGNCCACCCCCGCAACCTGCATGGGGAGCATCGCCGAGGAGACGACCTCGAGCGATACATCCTCTGCACTCATGCCCGTGGCTGCGCACAACCACTCCACGAGATTTGGGCGAACCGGCGCCCACGACTTCAGCACGACGTTGGCTTTGAGGGCCCTCTGGAGAAGCGCATCGTGATGCGCCCTGACCGTGAGGGTCCACCCGCTGTCGTCCGATTCGAAGGACACGATGTCCTCGGGGTCGGCAAGAGCGGTCGGGACAACCTCTCCTTCACCGCTGACGGCGTAGCGTCCGTTGAGGCCCAAGCGCTGTTCAACATCCGCCAGTGGCCCNTCGTCGAGNAGTTGACCTCGGTGNATGAGCGCCACGCGGTCGATGAGCCCTTCGAGTTGAGCCACCATGTGCGAGGAGACAACCACGCTGACGCCTTTCGTTGCTAATTTGCGGATCAGACGGGCGAACGCTTGCGAAGCNACGGGGTCAAGCCCGTTGAACGGCTCGTCCAGCAGCAGAACCTTCGGGGAGCCCAACAAGGCNGCTGCGATGGACAGGCGCTGGCGCATGCCCTGGCTTAGATTGTCCAGCGGGTCGTCGCGCCGGGTGCTGAGTCCGACCAGACTCAGCAAGCGCTCAACCCTCGTTGTGGAGGTACCTCGCATGTCCCCGAGTTGAGTCAGCGCTTCCACCACCGAGGCACGTCCCTGCCAGCGAACCTGTTCGGGCATGTGGCCCACCCATTCGCGCAGGTCCCTCACCTCGCTCCATTCATCTCCTTCAAACCGGGCTTCAACGCGTCCTTGCTGAACCGGCAACACCCCCGCCATCATCCTCAACAGAGTTGTTTTCCCCGCACCGTTGGGTCCAACGAGGCCGAGAACGGCCCCCTGGTAGAG
Organism: Methanobacteriota archaeon; assembly: GCA_002694525.1. Classification (GTDB taxonomy): domain Archaea; phylum Thermoplasmatota; class Poseidoniia; order Poseidoniales; family Poseidoniaceae; genus Poseidonia. The sequence continues at coordinate 49,352 of NZMN01000015.1, read as the reverse complement.
ATTCACCGAGAGGCCAACGATGCCCGGACCGGGTCGCTTGCCCCAAGGGCGGGTTAACCTCGGGGCCGGAACGGCGTGCCGGTGTTGGACCGACTGAAACGAAAGAATCGCCTCCGGCATGAGCAAACCCACGGGAAACCCTTGCATCAACCCTTGGTGAAAGGCGAACCTCTATGTCGGGCTTGCTGAGATTGNGCATCGGTACCCACGATGTGGCAGGGCATGCTCCAGACCTTGGCGCCCGTTGCGGGTGGTGCGCTCGCANTGTACGTTCACCANGCTCGGCGGACGGACCTCTCCGAAGACGTCCCGTGGACCCACACCTTGGGCAGGAACGGTGTCATCGTGGTCGGTGCGTTCGCTCTCATGATGTGGAGCGTTCCCGGAGGNGCCTTGTTGGCGCTGCCCGTTTTGCTCCTNCTCTCCGTTCTCAGTCCAGCGGCTCGAGAGGAATGGGNCGAGCACCGAACGCCGCGTCTCCTTGCCGTTGGTGTCGCCGTCGTGTGTCTTGGTGCGACGGGTTTCCTGCCGGTNGCNGAGCCTCTCCAACCCGAAGAGTGGGGTCAACCCCTGTTCACGGAGAACCCACACGCACCGATGTACCCTGCGAGCCAGCAATACACCTGGGTCACCAGCGACATCGTCGTTCTTCAATCCATTTCCATGAGGTTGCCACACCAGCCCGGTGCGCTCGGAGCCGAGGGAGTTGCGCTGACGTTGGCTTCGATCTTGGGCATGGAAAACGATCGCATGCATCAAGCCATTGAGCTCATCGACGCCGAGGTTGCTTTTGTTCGTTTGAACCCCGATGAAATTGTNCTCGACCCGGTAGCNTCGCCGCCATCGTTGGANATTCGTNTGGACGCTGAGGCGGAGGAAACCGTAGCCTANCGCCGATACGACATCAAGAGCACAGCCTTCGGAACCGATGTGGGCGGTGCCAAAGTGGGCGAGGTCGTTTCGGTGGCGAAAGCATCGTGGGGCGGACAGTTGGACGTGTTGGTTGTTGTACGGCCACTTGCTCATCCGACCTTGGCAACGGACAGCACGGCCGAGTCNTGGATNCAGTCGTGGCTCAACGCACGCTGATNTCTNGCTCANTAGCGTACCTTNTGACGGGTCAGGGTACGCCAAATGCGTTGCAACGGGTCGTAGTAGCGGTCCACCACGCGCTCCTTGAGCTGAATGATGGCNTCGTCNGTGATNTNNATNCCTGCAGGGCAGACTTCGGTGCAGCATCGGGTGATGTTGCAGTATTCCACGCCGAACTCTTTCTTGATTTCCGGGACCCGGTCCTCAACATCGAGGGGGTGCATTTCGTACTGTGCCAAACGAACGAGGTTTCGAGGCCCTGCAAAGTCGTCAAAGAGTTCGTGGTCGCGCAGGACGTGGCAGGTGTTCACGCAGAGGAAACATTCGATGCACTCACGAAAATGTTGGACTCGGTCGGCTTCCATTTGATTGAATTCCCAGTCCATGGTTTCCGGTCCGTTGATGGGCGCGATGCGCTGGGCGACCTCGTAGTTCCAGCTGACGTCGGTCACGAGGTCTTTGACGTGCGGGAAGGTCTTCATCGGACGGATTTCAATGGGTTGGCCGGCAGGGGTTTCAGCAACGACGTCACTCATCCGGGTCATGCACATCAGTCGAGGACGCCCGTTGATTTCTGCTGAACACGAGCCGCATTTTCCGGCTTTGCAGTTCCAGCGCACCGCCATGTCGGGTTCCTGTTCGTGTTGAATTCGGTGGAGGCAGTCAAGGACCACCATGCCTTCGTCGAGTTCCAGTTCGTAGGCCTCAAGTTCAGCCTCATCGCCTTCACCTCGCAGGATGGTGAACGACTGCGTGGTGCCTTTGAGGGACATCAATTTCCACCTCCTGCTTCTTCTGCTCGCTCGGCGATCATCGCTTTCACTTCCGTTAATGCGTCCTTGAGGTCGTCGCGCATGGGCTCGACGGGCTCTTGTCGAATTTTCATTTCTCCGTTCTCCATCCAGATGATGTTCAGGGTCTTGCCCCAGTAATCGTCTTCCGGTGTTGGGAAATCGTCTCGAGTGTGTCCACCTCGACTCTCCTCTCGGGTGATCGCAGCCAGCGTGGCTGCGTGGGAGACGTCGGCCATGTTGATCAGGTCAAGAGCCTGGTGCCATCCCGAGTTGTACTTTCGAGCGGACCCTGGTGAGCATTCAAGAGCGCGTTGTTTGAAGGATTTGATGTCCTCGAGCGCCTCTTCAAGTTCGCTCTTCGTTCGGATGATGCCAACCTTGGATTGCATCATGTCTCGCATCTCGTCGTAGATCAGGCCCGGGTTCTCTCCGCCCTCTCGCAACAAGGGGGCCATCATGTCGTCGATGGCTCGTCCAACCTGAGCCTCGTCGATGGTGGGCTGGGCGAGGTCTTTTGCTCGCTTGGCCGCATACTCACCTGCTCGCTTCCCAAACACGATGAGGTCGGAGAGCGAGTTCCCGCCCAAGCGGTTTGCACCGTGGAGCCCTGAGGCAACCTCACCGCATGCAAAGAGGCCGGGGACGGTGGTCTCTTGAGACTCGGCGTCGACGCAGACCCCACCCATCACGTAGTGTGCGGTGGGTCCAACTTCCATGGGTTCCTTGCTGATGTCGACGCCTGCGAGTTCCTTGAACTGGTGATGCATCGAGGGAAGTTTCTTCAGAATCGCTTCTTCTCCGCGGTGGGAAATGTCGAGGAATGCGCCGCCGTGGGGCGAGCCTCTGCCCGCTTTGACCTCGGAGTTGATGGCTTTGGCCACCACGTCTCGAGTGAGAAGTTCGGGTGGTCTGCGCACCGTGGCGAGTTTTCCACTCACGACTTCCTCAACCCACTGGTCGGATTCTTCGATGGAATCGGCGTGATCGCCGGCGAACATCTCGGGTACGTAGTCAAACATGAAGCGGGTCCCGTCGCTGTTGGTCAATCGTCCACCTTCGCCGCGAACGCCTTCCGTGACAAGAATGCCCCGCACAGAGGGAGGCCAAACCATGCCGGTCGGGTGGAACTGAACGAACTCCATGTCGCGAAGCTCTGCACCGGCCCACAGGGCCAAGGCATGTCCGTCTCCGGTGTATTCCCACGAGCCCGAGCAGACCGACCAGCATCGAGTGATGCCGCCGGTGGCGAGGACCACGGATTTAGCGGAGAAGGCGTGGAAGTCGCCTTCAACCCGCGTGTACGCAACGCAACCCGTAACCCGGTCGCCTTCCTTGAGGAGGGTTCGAACGGTGTATTCCATGAAGATGTCAATCCCTTCGTGGATGCCGCGTTCCTGCAGCGTGCGGATGATTTCGAGCCCCGTGGCGTCGCCGACGTGAGCCAGACGAGGGAAGGTGTGACCGCCGAAGTTCCGCTGGTTGATCAGGTTCTTTGGCGTGCGGTCGAAAACGGCGCCCCACTGTTCGAGCTCACGCACTCGGTCGGGGGCTTCTTTGGCGTGGTATTCTGCCATTCGCCAGTTCGCGAGCCACTTGCTGCCCTTCATGGTGTCGTGGAAGTGAACCTTCCAGCCGTCTCGAGGGTCGGCGTTGGTGAGTGCTGCGGCACAACCGCCCTCGGCCATGACCGTGTGTGCTTTCCCGAGCAACGATTTGGTGATGATGGCCGTTTTCGCACCGCTTCGTGCGGCTTCGATGGCGGCACGCAGTCCGGCTCCACCCGCACCGATGACGATCACATCGTATTCGTGGTTGGTAATGTTCTCGTTCACCGTCTCACCTCAAATGGCAAAGAGCACCATGTCGTTCAGCCGCCCCTCTGCGACCAGCAGGACCCAGATATCGCCGAGGAATACAAAGGTTAGCGAAGTCCAGAACCAGAATCCGTGGGACCGGTTGGCGATGCTGATTTTACCAAACAGCACGCCTCGGACTCGACTGATGCTCGTGGTCCAGCGATCCAGCATGCCTCCAGCAAGATGGCGCAGAGCGTGGCAGGACGTGACGTACATGGTGAGGAGGAACGCCTCGATGCCCATCACGAAGGTGCCGATCGACACGCCGTAGCCGTTGTGTGCGGAGGAGTGGAAGTGCATGGTGTGCGTNACGTCCCACCACTTGATNAGAATGATGATCATGGCGGCGTANAGGAAGTACCGGTGAAGGTTGTTGAACAGAAACATTCTNCGCTCACCCTGATACCCGATGGATTTGTTGATGTCGGGTTCGTCCACCCAGCACGCCGTTGGGCTTGCAAAGAAGGTTCGGTAGTAGACCCTGCGCATGTAGTAGCAGGTGCCTCGGAATCCAAACGGAATCCAGAGCACGAGAATNGCGGCGTTCACCCACTCGGGGTGGTTCCACGCCGAGAGCCCGAAGAGGTCCCATTCCAGGACGTTCGGTGAGAAAATAGGCGACATCACGGTGCTTCCGTGGAGCTTGTAGGAAATGTCAGCGTCGTAGAGGAACAACCGCCAGAAGGTGTAGACGAGGGCAGCGGTNAGACCCGTACCCATCGCCACGGGTTGGCTCCACCAATTGTCGATTCGATTGGTGCGTCCGAGCCCGTTGAGGACCGGGAGTTTGATGCCTTCTCCCACGNCATTTCACCCCCGTTCCCGATGGGAACATGTAACCCCAGAGGGTAAGGGTCTTTGAGGTTCACCGTTGAGCCGTGTCCCGTTTTTGAAACATTTTCAGGCCAATTCAGACCAGTTGACTTCGGCTTCGACCNTTTCGATTTCGTCCACGTCCATTTGGGCGAGTTGGAGTTTNCCCGAAAGTTCGTCGTTCACGGCGTGCCAGTAGGAGTAGGATTCNATGACCCAAATACCGGATTCTCGNGTGCCGTTGCCNGANCCTTTTACCCCGCCAAACGGCAGGTGCGCCTCGGCCCCGGNGGTGGAATTGTTGATGCCCGTCATGCCCGCCTTGATCCCGGTCTTGTACCGGTAGGCTTCCAATCGGTCGTTGGTGTAGATGGCGGAGGAGAGGCCGTACGGACTGGCGTTGGCCAGGTGAAGNGCGTGGTCGAAGTCTTTTGCTTTGACGACGGTGACCACGGGGCCAAACAATTCCTCGTGGAAGCATTCCATGTCCTCGGTGACGTCGGCAAAGACGTGAGGCCACATGAAGACTCCATCGCTGGCGTTGCCGAGGAAATTTTCGGGAGCACTCTCGGCNGTGATGGGGCCNTCNCCCCAGAGGTGCGTTGCGCCGCTGTTTTTGGCCATCTCAAGACCGGNCAAGAANTCTTCAGCGTACTTCTCGGAAAGCATGGGNCCGTACAGNACGTCCTTGTGCACCAGCGAGTCACCGATTCGGGTTGACTTCACCTTCTCCATGAACTTCTCCATGAACGCATCGTAGATGTCTTCGTGCACGATCAGGTTGCCGAGACTGGTGCATCGCTGACCTGCGGTGCCGAAGGCGCCCCAGTACGCNCCNTCAACNGCGTTGTTGAGGTCGGCCGAGGGCATCACGACCAGCGGATTTTTGCCGCCGAGCTCGAGCGAGCAGGAGACGAGGTTGCGGCCACAGACTTCACCGATCATCTTGCCGACGCCGGTCGAACCTGTGAAGGAGATCTTGTTGACCAGTCCCTCATCCACGGCATCGACGAGGTACTGACCTGCTCCGCTGCCCTTNCCGTGAACGAGGTTGATGACGCCGTCGGGGANGCCTGCTTCGTGCATGATTCGGGCCAGAGCAAAGGACAGCAACGGTGCGTCCTGTGGACTTTTCCACACGCAGGTGTTGCCGCACATGATGGCAGGAATCATCTTCCAAAACGGAACCGCCGACGGGAAGTTGCANGCGTTGATGATGCCGCAGACGCCAAGCGGACGTCGGTAGGTGAACAGTTCCTTGTCGGGGAGTTCGGAATTCACGGTCTGGCCGTACAGTCGGCGCCCTTCGGATTGGAAGAACAGGCAGGTGTCGATGGCTTCCTGAATTTCTCCGCCCGATTCCTTGAGGGTTTTTCCGATCTCCCGTGTTTCGAGCGCCACGAGTGCATCTTTGTGGTCCATCAACAAGCGGCCCATGTTGCCAATGATTTGACCGCGGGTCGGTGCNGGGGTAGCAGCCCATGCTGGAAACGCTTCCCGGGCAGCCNTGAGTGCGTCNCGGACGTCGTCCCGCGTCGACAGGGGGAACTCGCCCAGACAGTCCGCAAGAAGCGCCGGGTTGGAGGACCGGAACGTTGCCTTGTCGCTGGCCGAGGTCAGCTGGCCGTTGATGATGTTGTAGCCTCGGACGGCCGGTTTGCCGTTGGGGTTGTCGATNTCCATGTATTCCAAGCCGGTTTCGAGAACGTGAACCATGGCTTTACCGAATTTGACGCCTCTCTTGAATGTGATGGAGAGGCTCTGTCAACCCGCTGTCCACCTTCAAAGACCCACGGGCTTGGGTTTATAGTGGCCCTTCTGTAAAANCNGGTGAGAGCNGGCGAAACGCCCGGTAGAGTTTCATTATATACCGTAGATTGCTCAAAGAAACGAGGCGAGAGACCGTGGCAGACAAAGAAGACACCATCGAACTGCGCGTATCAAAGGCCATTCCTTCCGACGTTGGTTTCGGACGAGCGCGNATCTCATCGGAAATGGGCCTTGACCTCAAGCCAGGCGACTTTGTTGAGATCAGCGGTGAAGAGCGCTCCACGGCCGCCATTTACTGGCGCAGCCGTCCCGAAGACGCCAAGATGGACATCATCCGAGTGGACGGGATCATCCGAAAGAACGCCGGTGTNAGNCTNGGCGACCGTGTGACCGTCCGAAAGGTGGACGCCAAAACCTGCACCAAACTGACCATCTCCCCCGTCATGGCCAACAAGCAGAAGGTCAAGTTTGGGCCCGGAATCGAAGGCTTCGCCAAGCGAGGCCTCGCNAAGCGCCCTGTGGTCGCCGGCGACCGAATTTTCATNCCCGGCATGACCCTGTTCGCCGAAGCCCTTCCCTTCGCCGTCGTTCAGACCGTGCCCAAAGGCATCGTCGTGGTCACCACGGACACCGAGATCGTCATCAAGGACGAAGCGGTTGCCGAGGAGGACATGGGCCAAGCNGAGGGCATCACCTACGAAGACGTGGGCGGCATCGGTCAGCAACTTCTCAAAGTGCGTGAGATGATCGAACTGCCTCTCAAGCACCCAGAACTGTTCCGCCGTCTCGGAATCGACCCGCCCAAAGGCGTGCTTCTTCACGGCCCGCCGGGGACGGGGAAGACCATGATTGCCAAAGCCGTCGCCACGGAAACCAACGCTCACTTCAAGAGCATCAACGGGCCGGAAATCATCTCGAAATACTACGGTGAATCCGAAAAGCAGCTNCGCGAAATCTTTGATGAGGCCGCCGACAACGCCCCCGCCATCGTGTTCATCGATGAAATTGATTCCATATGCCCCAAGCGTGAAGACGTCACCGGAGAGGTCGAACGTCGAGTCGTCGCTCAAATGTTGACCCTGATGGACGGCATGCAGGGCCGGGACAACGTCGTGGTCATTGGAGCCACCAACCGACGGGATGCACTCGACCCTGCCCTGCGACGACCTGGCCGCTTTGATCGAGAGATTGAGATCGGTGTGCCCGACCGAGAAGGTCGCAGCGAAATCATGGATGTTCACACCCGTCAGATGCCCATTGCTGAAGACTTTGACATCGGCTGGGTGCTCGACAACACCTACGGTTTTGTCGGCGCCGACCTCGCAGCCCTGGTTCGAGAGGCCGCCATGCGAGCGCTCCGCCGCTACCTGCCCGAGATTGACCTCGACGAAGAGACGCTACCGCCCGAAGTGCTTGAGAAAATGGAGGTTTGCATGGACGACTTCAAGGAAGCCATCCGAGACATCGAGCCGTCCGCTCTGCGAGAAATTTACGTCGAGGTTCCCGAGGTCGGTTGGGACGAAGTCGGTGGCTTGCTGGAGGTCAAAGATCGCCTCAAAGAATCGGTGGAATGGCCGCTTACCAAACCTGAACTCTTCGAGCACTTTGGCATCAAACCGCCTCGAGGCATCGTGCTGTTCGGCGCACCCGGTACGGGCAAGACCCTGCTGGCGAAGGCCATTGCGAACGAGGCTCAGGCCAACTTCATCAGCATCAAGGGCCCTGAAATGATTTCAAAGTGGGTCGGCGAATCCGAGCGAGCCATTCGTGAAATCTTCAAGAAAGCCAAGCAGTCGTCGCCTTCCATCATTTTCCTCGACGAGTTCGAATCCATTGCGTCCATGCGAAGCGGAGGAAGCGCATCCGAGGGCAGCGATGTCGGAAACCGGGTGGTCAACCAGTTGCTTGCGAGCATGGACGGCGTTGAATCCCTCGACGGTGTCATCGTTGTGGCGGCGACCAACCGACCCGAAATGATCGACCCGGCCCTTCTTCGAAGCGGTCGGTTTGAGCGTGTCCTCCACGTTCCACCACCCGACGCAGGGGCCCGAGAAGCCATCTTCGGCATCCACAGCGAGGGCATGCCGCTCAGCAAATTCTCGTTCAAAGACATCCTTTCTGGCATGGACGGATTCACCGGAGCCGACATTGAGGCCGTGTGCCGAGAAGCCGCACTGATTTGCATGCGCGCCGGAAAAAAGAAGGTGACCAAATCCCACTTCGAGGAAGCCATCTCACGCGTCCGACCCACCGTCACACCCGACATGCTGGAGTACTACCAGAAGATGGAAACTCGCCTCACCTCAGGTCTCACCAACATCAAGCGGAATCGAGACTTTAGTCGCGGCATCGAAACCATGTGATGGCCAACCACCGACGCATTGAAGGGATTCCAGTCCACCAAGACGGACGAGGAGCGAACGTCCATGGCTATCTTCGGTCGAGAAATTCTTGGAAACGTTGTGGTCGACCGCACCGGGGCCGTCGTGGGTTCACTCATCGACATCAGCTTTGACCTCAACACGGGGTTGATCAGTGAACTTCTCGTCGATGTCGAGGCTGGACTCGATCCTTCGGCCCTTCCGTTTGAGCACGCCGGGCAATCGGTGAAGATTCCAGGCACGGCCGTTGCTCGCATCGCTGAAAACATTCACCTCAATGTTTGACAGCGACGCACGCGTGAGCATTTTCCCAACTCGAGTGGACAACCTTCTAAAGTCAGTAGAGGGCGTGTTGAGGCTGGGAATCCTCCCACGTGATTCGTATGTTAGGTCTCCCCGCTCAATTCAACGCTCGGAGGCTTGCGCTCCAAGCGTCCTTTTGGGCCGTGATGTTGATCTTGCTGATGACCATCCTCCTCAACTTCATCAATCTGAGTGCGACGGACCAACTGTCCGCTTACGACGACGATTGGAACGACATGTCCGCCTTCCGCGAGGACATCAAATCGATGGGCATCGAAACCCGCTCATTGGTCAGCAGCCCCCTTCTTTTGGCGGACATTGAAGACCCACGCAACACCACGTACGTGCTGGCCGGTGTCGAGCGCGACACGCTGTCCTTGCCGCAGTTTGACGACGACGGTTTCATCACCATCGCTTCAGGCAACGGGTATTCCCCGTCCGAAATCAACGCCATCGTTGAATTCGTTGAAGCCGGTGGAACGGCGATGGTGTTCGAGGATTACGGCTATGCCAACACGATCGCTGAAGCGTTCGGTATTCGCTACACGGGCGACCAAGTGTTCGACACCACCTACGCCACCGAACTGGATTTCAACTACGTCTGGATGTGCGTTCAAAACAACCCCTGCGGGATGAACGGTACGCAACTTGACCCTTCGACGCTCTCGTCGCACGACCGCTGGGCGGAGCAAGGCGGTCCAGGAGAACACCCTTGCTCGGCGCTGAGCGGCCAGACCTTCCCTGAGGGCGAGGCCACGCTCTGCCAGCAACACATGATTGACGGCCGTATTGACTACAACGGCACCTACCAGGTTCTCCTCAACAACATCACCGGCCTCGAAGTGATTCCCGGTGTTCGTGGCCCGCTGTCCGAGGTCGCCGTGCGGGCGCTGACCAGCAACGAGGCCACGGTGGACGTGAACGGCGATGGAGAAATCTGGGTCGGCAACGAAATCACGCCCGAAACACCCGACCGCTGGGGGCAATTCAACCTCAGCATCGAAGTCTGCGCTCGGGCGAGTTGCTCACCGTCCGACGGCGGTCGGGTTCTGTTCGTTGCGGACGGCTCCGCCCTCATCAACGCCATGTACGATTACGAAGGGTTCAACGACGGCGCCTACGGCCCGACCGACACCCTGATGCCCGAAAACGACAATCGGAAATGGGCGTTGGATTTCATCGCAGAGGCGCTGATGAGCGAACGGGTTGACGAGGCAGGTCAGCCGGCTGAAAACGCCATGGTCATTTTCGATGAATCACGCCACCCACAGAGCGCTCTTGCGGCCGATTCCTACAACACGGTTTACTTCCTGCTGGTCTATTTCACGGGTGAGGGGCTTGCGATGTTGCTTTTGTTCCTTATTCTGTTCATCACCTTCGAGGCGGTCCTCATCAAGAAGCGGGACCCAGAGCCCTGGCGGCACGTGTTCAGCATCATTTACTACGGGTTCGGAGACGCCAACCGCTACGCATACTACTCCAAAGTTGAGAAAATCCGACAGGTGTTTCTCTCCAAGGTGCGCAATCAAAACGGATTGAACCGCGAGGAATTCCAAGCGATGCAGGCCAACGAACTGGTGAGCATGATCAACGACCCTGTTCTCGCAAAGTTCGCCGTGGAATCGAGCAACCGATACACCCTCGAGCAGACCGTTGCGTTGGTCAAACGCATCAAGGCGTGGGGGCGCCAGTGAGGTGAGACCATGTGGACGCGAAAAGCAGCCTTCACCTTCACCGGCGGCATTGCGCTGGTCCTCATCGGGATGATGATTTCCAATCAACAGATGATGATTCTCGGCTTGAGCCTCATCGCTTTCATCGTCGTGAACTCATGGATTTCAGGCCACGGCGACGTTGAAGTTCAACGAACCCTGTCCGCCGACAACCTGTACAAAGGCGACGACCTCTACGTTGAACTGTTGGTGACGAATCGGAGCAACCGAAAGACGCAGATGCTCGACATTTACGACAACATCCCTCACGAAATGAAGCTCCGAAGCGGACTCAATCAGATGCAACTCAACCTCAAGCCCGGCGAAAGCGCTCGCATTCGCTACGTGCTACGCTGCCCACTTCGCGGCCACTATTCCATCGGACCCGTTTCCCTCCGAGCTCGAAACACCTTCAATCTCGGCGTGGAGGAAATGTACGTTGACCACCACAGCGACATCGTCATCTTCCCGCAAATCAAGGACATCGAGGAAGCCTTTCTCCGCAGTCGCACACCAAAGATGTACACCGGTGCCACCACGTTGAGGACGCCCGGCCAAGGCTCCGAATTTTATTCGCTTCGAGAGTACGTCCCCGGTGATCCGTTCAAAAACATCAACTGGAAAGCGTTCGCTCGCACCGGCGACCTGATGGTCAACGAGAAGTGTCGAGACGCCGTCACCGACCTCTATCTCATCCTTGACAGCCGAGACCTTGCCCGCATCGGAACGGTGCTGAAGAATCCCTTGGAGATGGGTACGGTGTCCGCTGCCAGTCTTGCTGCCTTTTTCCTGAAGCGTCGCGACTCGGTTGCGCTCGCCATCTACGACGAGAAACTCTCGTACTTGCCCCCCGACACCGGCGACAAGCAGTATTTCAAAATCCTCAGCGCCCTTGCTGGCGTGCGTCCCAAGGGCGCGATGCCGCTGCAGGCGGTCACCAATTCGTTGAGCGGCCGATTTAGTCGGGGAAGCCCCGTCTTCATCATCTCCTCGTGCGAGGGCGATGGAACGGTACCAGCAGCGGTCCGCGACCTTGTTGGGCGGGGTCACGAGGTGACCGTTCTCTCACCGTCCAGTGTGGACTTCGAGCGACTCGTCAGTCGCATTCCACGCATGTCCTACGAGGTTCTCAAACTCGAACGACAGAACCGCCTCACCACCCTGGCAGGGTCGGGGGCGCAGGTGATTGATTGGATGCCGGACATGGATTTGTCTCAGGCGCTGATGCAGGTAAGGGGGTACTGAGATGGCGGGTGAGGTCGGACTGCAGTCGGACGTGTACCTCGAGGGTACCGCCAAACCCCGCACCCTCCATCTCAAAACACTTCGGCGGCAGTGGCAAATCATCGCTCTGCAAATCCTCGCCACCGTGGCCCTCATCGGCATGTATCTCGAGGTGGTTTCAACCTACGTGGTGAATTCCATCGACCACACCATCCTCTTCGACACAATCGAGTTGTTGATCTCCGACCAGTTGCCGCTGGGCGACTGGCTCACGGGGGAAGGACGAACGGGTCTTGGGCGATTCTTCGTGCCGCTGGTGCTTGGCTTGGGCTTGGGTGGCATCATGGCGTTCATCGCATTCCAATCTCCGAAGGTTCAACAGCGCATCCGGCTGGGTTTCATCGTCGGACTCATCGTCTTGCTCGTTGGCCGCTTGATGCTCTCGTGGTTCGCTGGCATGCTTTTCTCGTTCGAACTTCGTTTGCCGAACGACTCCGAACTGGAGACGCTGCAAACGCCGTTGTTGCTGATCATGTCGCTCATGATTCTCTTCTTGTACCTGCTCCCCGTTATCATGGGGACCCGTGGGATATGGGGTCTCTCTCGACGTTCCATCGCTTGGGCCATCGGTTTCACCCTCCTTTTCCTCGGTATACACGCCATCCTAACGTTCCCCCTGATCAAAGCTCAGTTGGGTTCCTACGGTGGGACGTTGGCCACGCTTGAAAGTCAGACATCCGACCCCACGATTGGCTTGTTCGGCCTGAAACTCGTCACGCAGGAACAGTTCAACCTCATCCTCATTGCCGTGCTCATCATGGTGTTCCAAGAGGCCAGCTACGGTGTGATTCGCAACCTCGAGTACGCATTCCGCCTTCCCGAGTCGTGCAAGCGCGACCCCGAGTACGTGCGCCAGATGGACAACGTCCTCAACACCCATCTGCGACACACCTTCCTCTTCCTCGGCCTCACAGCGGTGGCCACCATGGTGGCGTTGGGCTTCCACAAGGTGCTGCTGACCATCGTTTCCGACACCACGGGGAGCCAGTGGGCGGGTCAGGTGTCCGAATCGATTGAACTGACGCTGACCTACGGTCTGGTCATCTCTGCGTTGTTGTTCCTGAGCATCATGGCCGTGCTTCGATTCTTCATACCGTGGCAGCGCGTCATCGGCTTCATTCAATCACGAACCAACCGAACCGCTGTGGAATCGGAGCCAACCAAGGATTTCGCCCAGCTATGATCGGAGGGACCCTTGCAGGACCCTGCCGAGGATCTCCACACACGCCAAGAGCGTGAGTGGAAAGACCGCATAAGCAACCAGCGAGCCGACCACGGCATGGTCCACGATGCCGCTCACCGGTTCTCGATACAGTACGAAAATCACGGCTGCTCCCACCAGGAGAAGACGCTCAACCCACAAAGGGAAGGGCCTGCCTCGTTCTTCCGATCGCCCCATCAGTGTGGTCGTGTCGGTTGACATGCGCATCATCAGAACTCAACATCGGACAAACGGGACTCAAGGTCCGCCAGAGCGGAATCGGCCTTGGGCGCCGGAACGGTTGGAGCGTGAGCCGCTCGATGATGACGTTCCGCATCGAGACGTGCCAGTTCGGCCTCGAGCTGGGCTCGTTCATCCTCGATGTTCGGCGCCGTTCGCTCGGCGGACCGTTCGACGACAACGTCCACATCGTGCTCTTCTTCCGCCGGCGGAGGCAGCGGTGACCAACCTTCGTCGTCGACCGTTTCCGCCTTGGGCGCCTCGATCGTCGTCTCCTCCGTCTGAATCAGGTGCGGCTTCATTTCGCCGAGCATGGCTTCGTTGACCGGAATGCGTTGCTGAGCGGGGATGGCCTCTCGTTCAAAGGGCAACAGGCCATCTCGCTGAAAGTCCCACATCATGCCGGTCGGACGTCCGTCCGTAAGGCCCGAAGCATCCAACTGCGTGATGAGTTCCTCAAGAACCCGTGCGGTCTCTTCCAGACCGATCGCTTCTCCAGCGTCCCTCTGGTCCGCTTCGAGATAGATGTCGTCGAGGGCGATCTGAATCAATTTCCGCGTGCCCAGAGCGAGACTTGGCAGGGCTTCGGGTCGCTGACAATTCGCCAGGAGGGCCTGCACCTCATGAGGAGGAGCACCCAACCGTTCAACCTGCTCGAGGACGTTTCGAATACGTCGCAGCATGGTGATCGAGCGGTCGAAGTCCTCGAGGAGGTGTTCGAGATCAACCACCACGTGATTCACCGTTTCGCCCAGTTGTTGTTCCAGTCGCTGTTGAACGGACCAGCGAGCCAAGCCGCGCACGGCGCCCGCTGTTTGCGGGACCTGCCGCTCGAGAAGGGTCATGACCTCGGACGAAAGAAGATGACGTGGTGTCGCTGCCACGTGGTCAACCGTCCCTTGGATGACCTGCAGTGCGCGTTCAACCGCTCGGTCCAGCATGGTCACGGAATAGCCAAGACCGCGTGCGTGCTCCAGGCGTTCAAGCACCGGGCCCAAGCCTTGGAAGGTGGTGTTGTCGTCCAGCAGGGCTTGTGCGAGGGGTTCTTCAGCGAGTCGAGCCCGAAGCCGTTCCGCTTCTTGGATGTCGGCGAGCGCTTCCTCGTGGGCGTCGGCCAGTGAGGTCGCTTTATCCACCAGCGAGGCCAGTTCGGCTTCAGCGTGGCCTCTGCGAGCACCAAGGTCGCCCAGTTCCCTGAGCACCTGCCTTCGTTCGTCCATCAATTCCCGAAGTTCTGCCTGGACGTTGGCTCGACGTGCTTCGTCCTCCGAACGGCGCAAACGGTCGTCTTCGGTACGCTGGCGCACGTGTTTTTCCTCGGTTCGCGCCGCATCGAGTTCCATGTTGCTGACGTGGACTTGCTCCTGAACGCTGATGAGGTCGGCCTGAGCGCGTGCGTGCCGTTCGCGGCTCGTGTTGACCTGCTCGCTGAGCACCCTCAAGCGGCGTTCTTCGTCTTCGCTCTGCTTTCGAATGGAGCCCAAACGTTCACTGCCTTCAGCAAGGTTCGCTTTCAGTTCCGCCTCCTTCAGTGAGAGTTCTTCGATCATCGCCTGCAGTTCAGCACTGCTTCCCGCTTCGCCCACGGCTTTGGCGAGTTCCGCAGCCCGCTGGCTGACCTGATGTTCAAGTTCGTTGACACGACGAACCAAACGTTCCGCTCGAGCCTCCGCTTCTTCCCACTGGCTGCGAGCCTGCGCCATGTCGACCTGCATGCTGTTGAGTTGTGCATGCGCTTCCTCCAGCGCCGTCGTGTTTGCACTTCTCGATTCAGTGGCTTCTCNGGCNACGATTTGAGCGGCGTCTTTCTTCTTCTCCAGGGCCTTGACTTGNCTTTCAAGAACCGCCTTGGATTTGTTGAGTTCGTCCACGGTTTGTTCCGCCTTTTCCAANTTACGGCGCAGACCGGCATCGACCGCACTGACCGCTTCNTCCCTCATCACCGGAAGCGGTTCGGCAATGTCTGCTTCATCGGATTTGAATTTCATCTTGCTGCGGGCCTTCTTCAGCACCTCCAGTCCGGCTTCGAAGCCAAGCGCATCNTCAAGGATGGCCCTGAGCGAGGCCTGTCTGGCCTCTGACCGTGTTCGCACGGTCGACAAATGGCCGATGAAACTTGAGATGGTGAACGATTCAACGGTGCCTGACTTGGCCGAAACGATGGTTCCTGCGGGGAATCGAATGAGCTTCACCTTTCGCTTTGATTCNGTTAAAGCCATCATNGCTTCTTCCTCTGTTTCGAAGGCGGGTGCCCACAGAGCAACGGGCACACCTCGNGACAGAACGAGGGACACCGCCTTGCTGGAGGACCCGGCTTGAATGTGGCCTGTGACTTCTTCTTCGAGCCCTGCCTTCAGCATGGAGACGATTGCGTCGGGCCCTCCGCGCCCGTCCCGCAGGGNGAACCCTTCCGGCATCTTCGCCCCGTGAGCCCCAACGGCAACGATCTCTCCCTCCAATGCGATGGAGGCCGACGACAAGAGACGAGCGTGATTGGCGTCGCGCTCGGTCCAGACCGCCAGCGAAATTTCACCGCTCGTGGCCAACAACAGCGCTCCGCTTTCCGTGTGAAGCGTCCAGTGACTCTGTCCGGTCATTCCCCAGCCGCTGTGGAGGTTGCTGCCGCCCATGTTGGTGATGAGTTCGTGCAATTCGCTGGCCAGCCGTTCTTCCTCNCCCAGTCCCGGCAGGTCGCCGACATGATCGATGAGCATCCCGCTGTCAATGGCCATGGCGCCTCGCACGGTTGTGTGTTCCGAGAGCGTTCGAATCACGACGGACAGGTCGCGAGCAAGCAATCGCTCGACCGCGTTGTTTCGAGATTTCAGTCCTTGTCGGTCGGCCTGGTGAACAAAGGCTTCGGGGATCAACTCCGCAAGTCCACCCAGCTCCGAGATGGTGTAGGCGGTTGCCATGTACCGGACCTTTTGCTCGGCCTCAAGGGCTTCGAGTGCGTTTTTTGCTTCGGTGCCCCCGAGGAGCACGTTCTTCTGGTCGGATTCCACGAGGTATCCNACGATGCGCCCACCTCGGACGATGCGATGCCCGACCGGTTTCTTTCGTCGCCCGGCGTAGGTTGAGATTGATCCGTGTGCAAAAGGTTGGAGCGAGCCTTCCTCCACACCAATGGGTTCGTTGACAGGGGTTCCGTTGGGCAGTTCAAACAATGTGCATCACCTAGAGTTCTTGCGTCGTGGCCAGTTGGCGGCGCAGGTGGTCCATGGCGTGTCGCCACCGTGCGATGTTGCCCTCCTCGCCGGAGAGCATGGCAATCCGATAGGGCGTNACGATGTCGATCATGGTGTAAGCACCNCCCTCCACCCAAATCTCCTGCAGATCGCCGAATCGGTGCCCTTGGGTNGCATCAAGCGCTGCGACGGTCATGTTCACGACCTTTTCAGTCGGTGGCAGTTGTCCTTCCGGTCCGACGCTGGAAAGCAGCTTGCCACGGTCGTCGATGANCGTCGCCTGATTCACACCGTCGACCTTGAGAAATTCAAGCAACAGTCGTTGTAGCATGGCTGCTCAAGTCCCTTGACACCGTCGTAGCCTTCAAGAAGTTTTGCGCCTGAAGAGCCCAGAACAGCGATTTGTGCACCTTTTCCTATTTTCCAACTGGAAATGGAACTTTTGNGNCCCTGAAACACGACCCTTGCTCCCCTTCAGTGCACTGAATCATTGTTGCTTCCGTTGCACCACCGGCGAGGAGCTACGCAAATTCATTNCNGATTTTCCAATANNNAATTTAATTTTTCAATTGAGAATTACTTCATCAACACAGCAAACCAACCCCCGCATCNGCCGCTGATTTGAAACGGAACGCCCACCGAGCN
Source organism: Methanobacteriota archaeon (assembly GCA_002694525.1). Taxonomy (GTDB): domain Archaea; phylum Thermoplasmatota; class Poseidoniia; order Poseidoniales; family Poseidoniaceae; genus Poseidonia. Next base: position 32,073 of record NZMN01000015.1, on the reverse strand, counting down.
NACTTCATGGCGAGAAGCAGAGCNGANCAANCGTTCACGGTTCCCGNCTGTGACTCGTGCGACAAACCTGCCTTGGTTGAGCAAGCGTANTCGGGGCGTGTTCTCTGCGGAAAACACCTTGCGAAGTCGGTGCGGAAAAAAATCAGCAAGGAGCTACGCATGCAGCTGCCTCTGAAGAAGGGAGAACACACCACGGTCTTGGTGGCGGTTTCAGGTGGAAAAGACTCCGCTGTCTTGCTCGATGCAATCGTTGATCTCATCGGTAAGCGCANGGACGTCACCATCGTTGCGGGAACGGTGGACGAGGGGATTGAGGGCTACCGNCCNCCNTCGATCGAATGCGCCGCTTCGCTGTGCGACCGTTTGGGCGTGGAGCACCACGTTGTCACCTATCCTGAACTGTCGTTTCTCGAAATGGACGAGGTGGTGCAGCGCCTTCCANCGGTTGTTGAAAAGGACAAAGATGCGCCCAGAATGGCGTGTTCCTACTGCGGTGTGTTTCGTCGCCAAGGCATCAATCACCTGGCGGAGCGGGTGGGNGCTGACGTCATTGCGCTGGGCCACAACCTCGACGACATGGCTCAAACCGTCCTGATGAACATGGCGAACGCCGACCTCGAACGAACGCTCCGTCTGGCGCCGCACACGGCGACGCCTGTGGACGGTTTGGCACCGCGAATCGTGCCGCTGCGATGGGTTCCTGAGCAGGAGATTCATCTGTACGCTCTTCACCGTGACCTGCCCATGCATCACGAGGAATGCCCCAATGCGCGAGGGGCGCTGCGCTGGCGTCATCGGGAAATGGTGGCGCACATGGAAGCCGATGTTCCTGGGACGCGCCACGGTTTGGTTCGGATGGCCGACCAGATCAAAAGCCTCAGGGACCAAGTTGTGCGGTTGGGTGGGGAAAACCAGCGACCAGCAGCGCCCACGCCCTGTCCACGGTGCGGGGCCCCAAGCTCCGGTGTGCAGTGCAAAGCCTGCGACATGCGCGATCTCNTGGGTGTCGAGCAGTCTTAGAGGACGTTTTGCGCCAACTCATCCAAATCTTGGGGTCGGCCGCAGTAGTGGCATCGCAACTCCAACGGCGCTCGAGCCACGATTTTCAATCGGTGAGCCAAAGGTTCACGGGGGTTGGTGGTGATGCAGTTTGANAAGGTGCATCGAACGACGTTCACGATTTCATCGCCCAGTTCAATGTTGAGTTTTTCCGCAACACTGTACGCCCGGATGATGGCGACGTGCGCATCGGGAGCGACCAGAGCCAGCCGGTTCAATTCCGACTGGGTTAATTCCCGATCCTCGACCTTGATGATGTCCTTGGTGCCCATNTTCTTTGACGGCACGTTCATCACCAGCGAGACGGGAACGGCCGTGCCTTTGTCGATCCCCAGCATGCTCAGCACGCGCATGGCCTGNCCGGCGGGNATGTGGTCGATGACGGTGCCGTTTCGAATGGCGGTCACCCNCCGCATGTTGTGTTCTTGAGACATCAGGCCTCACCCCCCACGGTCGNTGGCACATCGACGTTGAGCAGCCTGCACAAAAGCGCCATTCGCGCCACCACCCCGTTGAACGCCTGTTCGAAGTAGCGGGCGTGTCGTGTGGCGTCGACGGACGGGTGGATTTCATCCACTCGGGGCAGAGGATGCATGATGATCATGTCTTCTTTTGAGCCTTCGAGGTTGGAGGCGTGGAGTTTGTACGCTCCGGCTACCTTNGCGTACTCGTCTTCGTCGGCAAATCGTTCTTTTTGGATGCGCGTCATGTAGACCACATCAGCATCGCTGATGGAGCCCAACAGGTCCTCGGTTTCCGTCACGTTGGCTCCATGGGCGGTCAAATCCGCCACGATCTCTTTTGGCATCTTCAGCAGTTCGGGACTCGCAAAGACGAGTTCGCATCCAAATCGTGTCAGGGCGTGGCTGAGGGAGTGAACGGTTCGGCCGTAGCGNAGGTCGCCNGCGAGGATGACCTTCAGGCCGTCAAGGCGTCCGTGCGCCTGTCGTATTGTGAACAGGTCGAGCATGGTCTGCGTTGGGTGATGNCCAGCACCGTCTCCGCCGTTGAGAATGGGAACTCGGGCNGCGTCTTGTGCGTACTGCGCNGCGCCTTGGCGTGGGTGGCGCATGGCGATGATGTCGGTGTATCCNTCAACCATTTGGATGGTGTCAAACAGGGTCTCGCCCTTGACCACGGAGGAGGTTTTGACGTCTCCAAGGTTGACCACATCGCCGCCGAGGCGTTTCATCGCTGTTTCNAAGGACATGCGCGTTCTGGTGCTGGGCTCAAAAAACAGATTTCCCAGAATTTTACCCTGCAGCAGCGGGAAATACACGTCGCCTTTCGCCACCGGGAGAAGGCGCTCAGCGTCGTCAAGGATGCTTAGAATTTCGTCGTTGGATAAATCGTCCATCGTGATGAGTCCGGGCATGGTCTTCCCTCGTAAGCCNTNACNGGCCGATACCACCCTTGAACCTTGCCGCTNTGGCCGGTCGGTACCTCGCANNGCGGATACAATTCATCGGAGTGATTATGGGGGAACGATGTTGAGAAGAGCCCATGGTCACTTGGGCGGATGCGGACGCAGCCGTGGAAGCCGAGCGTGCGGCTCGCATCAAGCGGGTAGAGAACGCCACACTCGCAACGGCCCTGCTCCTTCTGTCGTGCGCTGTTTGGTTGGCTTGGCCTTCCGTGCGCGGACTGTTGAACGGGGACGGNGTCGTCCTCGCCGCTTTTGGTGCTCCCCTCTTGCTCATCNTCTGGGGCATTTTCGTTCAGGATTTGGCCCTTGACGACGGCGTTGCACGTTCAAGAGTTGCCTCCGCCACCACGGTGGCTTGGCCTCCGCTGCTTTGTTTGGGAGCACTCGGTCTCAGCGGTGTCTCAGCACAGACCGCCGGCAGCGTGCTCATTCTCGCAGTGGGCGTTGCCTGCCGCCAACTTTCTCACCGAACCATGCGCGGCCACTTCGGCGTCCTCCGCTACCGGGCGATTCTGACCGGCATTGGTTCTCTGTCCGCTGTCGCACTCGCATCCACACAGTCGGATGGTTTGGGAACAACCTCCGGGTTGTTGGCCGTCGTCGTGTGCGTGCTTGCCTTGGGCGACACGATGCATTCGTGGACCGTGGGCGACGATCAAAAAGCCGAGCGAAAGCGGTTCAAGAAGCGTCTGGACCTGTTGGAGGTCCGCCTTTTGGAGCTGAAAGCGCAAGGCGCTGCCGTTGCCCAGGCTGCCAGTCTGCTGACGACGGCCAANGAGGAAGGGCACGTGGATCCCGTGTACGGCATGCGGTTGCTCGATGAAAGCGAGGAAGACATGGAGCGAGCGCTTTCGTTTGCCGGCGATGTTGAAATCGTTCGCAAGGATGCACTCGAGGCCGTTGAGGCTGCCGAATCCATCGCCCCGATTGCCAAGCGTCCCCGAAAAGCCTTCAACATGGGTGAGCGGGAGGTCTCGTTGGGCTCGCTGAGGGAGGGCGAACTCCTTTTCCGTCAGGCCAAAAAACGAGCCTCTGAAATCGTTCTGTGGTGGGAAAAAGCCGAGACGGCCGTTCTTGAAGCCACGCGTGCACTCGACGGGAAGCAGGGCGCAGGCGTCAAGCATTTGCGAGAACTTTTGGCCGATGCCAACACCAACCTTCAGCAAGAACGACCCAAGGAGGCGTACGACTTTGCTTCCGTCATTCCACAGCAAATCGAAGCCGATGAGGATGCCCTTGGTCGTGCTTCGACGGCCCTGGAAGAGGCACGTCGTACCGTCACCCAAAGTGACGGCTTGGATACGTCCGAAATGGAGGCCCGTTTGGAACAGGCGACTGAAGCGTTGGCTTCGGGCAACGCCAGTCAAGCCATCGGTCTCGCAGACGGTGTGGTGCGGACCGTCGAACGTGAACGGGCGGCGATGGACGATGTGCTTCGTGCCCTGAAGCAGAAAAAGAAACTGATCAAGCGTTTNGAAGGTCGAGACGATCAAGACGACTGGGCGGCAAGAATGCAGGCCATCGTCAAAGCGGCCGACGATCGTGTTTGGTCCCATGCAGGCATGCTGCTCGAGCAGATGANGGCGGATTTGGATCGCGANGGGCACGCCATGAGCGAAGCGAAGGAACTTCANGCCTTTGTTGTTGATCAGTGGAGCGTTCTTCGAAATCAGTGCGAAGCTGCCAGCATCAAACCCGTTGACGAGGATCGCCGGGCGTGCGAGGAAGCCATCGCAACGGCCGATGACCACCTGAACGTTGGACGTCTGCAGGAAGGTCTCGATGAACTTGGAAAAGCCGATGCGGCCATGGAACGTCTGCGTCGCCGAATTTGATCAAAGGTCGAGCAGACCTTGNTTTTCAGAAGCGACAAGGTTGAGGCCAGCAGGCAANCCCAAATCGACGGGCATCCCTCCGATGGTGATGGTGAGGCCCGACAGGTGCGTGAACATGCCCAAGGGGAGCGTCTCTGGCAAGGCGGCTTGCGGCTTCTTTGAGGCGTGATTGGCCACCCCCTTTTCGGTCGTGAGCAGCACCCAAGCGTTTGCCTTGACGGCGTGGTTTTTGAGGGCGCTCGAGTGCAACGACGGTGGTACAGCGACGTTGTGGAGAGCCCAGGTGGCTGCCCAATCGGTTTCGTTTTCCACCAACCAGTGAAGTTTGGNCGGNTCNGANGTGAGTCGTTTTGCTTTCCCTTCCAGCGANAGCATGATGCACCACTGCTCGAACGTGCGGGTGTCGAGGGTTGTCTTTGGCGAGNTGGTTCACGGCGTTGATGGCCGTGAGGTNGCGACCCTCGTCGTGGTTCAACAGCGCTGCGACCAACGAACCCTGCACCCAGACGTCGTCNTCCATGGCCTCCATGGTGCGTTCAAGGTGGTTGAGGGCCTCCTCGCTCCTTCCCATCATCCGCAAGCGGGCGATTTCCCCGAGGTACATGGTTCGTTGAGCAGGCTGTGCGATGGGCGTTTGTCGAAGCGTGGTTTCTGCGTTGATGAACTGCTGCANCATTCGGATGTTGTCCTTTCTCAGCGGGTCCACGCTCAGCATCGACCTGGCTTCCTGATCGAGGTGGACACGCCCGCTNAGCACGCTTGCNGCCCACCTCAACCGCACGGCCTCGATGTCGCTGTTGTTCAGCAGTGCCAGTCGAGGAACGGCTTCGCGATGGTCCCGTTGCGCCAGACTTGCTGCGCACAACACCAGGCGAGCCGTTTGNGCATCTCGACCGCCCTGCAGGGCCAGCAAATCCACCGCAAGTTCTTCCGCTTCGTCCCATCGACCCAAAGCAACATGGAACATCATTTTCGCTTGNGTTGAGCGNATCATGTCAAGTCCAACCAGCGTGGCCTCACGGCCGAGCGTTGCGGTCTCAAATCGATCGATGGCGGTGTCCCAATCGTCAGTGCTCAGCAGGTTGGACGTGGATCGTTGCTTGAGGTAGATCATGTCGCTCAAGCCGCGCAAGCGAGTCCGATCCTCGTCCATCGAAGCATCGAACGTGATTTCGTCCAGTTGTGCCGACCTCGACCTTGAGAACGCCCAGACGATGAGGAACGCCACCTGGCCGCCGGAGGCCAACATCCACGTCANTTGCTCCAGCATGTCTTTTTCCAAAACAGCGCAAACATCGGCCTCCCATTCACCGCACTGCGCACCTTGGGGCAGGAAGCTTGAGTCCCAAAACGTGATCATGGCCAGCGCNAGGAGCAACATGGATTGACCCGCAAAGCCCGTGAAGCAAAAGTTCAGCACGTTGGCCTGCTGGATGGGTTCGGCACGAAGCAGTCGGCTGTCTGCGAGGCGAATGCCNCCCCACCCCGACACGTCTTGGATATCAAGGAACAGGATGCGAGCAACCTCGTACACGAACAAGAAGCCGATGGCGGCGACGTTGAGGAGCAGAAACAGCAGCAGGGTGGTAACGATGGGCACCCGAATGCCCGATTGCGGGATGTGTGAGAAAAGTTCAATCAAACCAAAACCCAGCAAGCCGCCCTCCTCCATGTAGGTGGACTGAACCCGATACTCGGGGAGATTCAGAACGCGTTCGGAATGGACGAACATCTCGGGGTTGTAGGCAAGNAACACNAGCGAAATCAACGTGTTCGCAGCAACAAACGGCATGGCGATGAGGTTGAAATGGACGACTTGAGCGACAAATTGCTGCCGTGCGTTGGGNGTGTGATTGTGAAAGGGCGATGCNTGGCCTTTGGCGATTTTTTCCGAGGATTGNTTCAGAGCATGCCACGAGGAGCCGAGGANGCGTCCGTAGGCCAAAATGGCNGGACTGAACGCGACAAGGGCGACCGTGCTGTACAGCGTGGTTGTTGAGACGTCCCGTGCAACGAGCATACCGCCCACGCCAAGAGCCAGCAGGAGCCACGCAATCGTTAGCGCAACGTAGGAAGCGTTTCGGAGTGCTGAATTGCTTTGAAGCGAAGCACGGTCGACACCGAGCGGGCGNATGGCTTGCGCCCCCAAGGAGGTCCCGCTTGATACGACGGCGGGCAGGACGATGAGCACGAGNGCGAACTGGACCGATGCAGCGTGATAGCCTGCGGACCCTCCACCTCGATAGTTCANGAACTCAAACAGAAGAATCAGACTCCCCGTGAGCGCCATCAGATACGATACGACGCCGAATCGTGTTCCTTTTCGGGCAAGCAGTTGACGCACGTCTTCGATCGTCGTCGTCACTCGGTGGACTTCGTAGGTCTTCGACCCGGTCGGGAAGGCGACCTGAAGACCTCGGAGTTGNCNTGGTACGACGTTTCTCCAAAAAAAGGCAGCCGCCAAAAACGCCAAGAAAAGCGGACCGACCATGTCCAGAGAATACTCGTGGATGATGATTGGTTGGGGGGCCATGTTCATCACTCAGCGGAGGGCGGGACCAACGCAGGCTGACTGATTTTCTCGCTGATTTCGTTCACGAGGTTTGCTACAAAATCGTCCAGTGGAACGCCGGCGACTTGGTCTCCGTTTCTCGCTCGGAGGCTGACCGTGTTGTTTTGACTCTCTTCGTCGCCCAGAATCACGAGGTAAGCCGGTTGCAGTTTTCGGTGGTTTCGAATTTTCTTCATGATGTTGTTGTCCGAGTCGTCAACATCNACTCGTACACCGGCGGCNCGAAGAGCCTCGGCCACCTTGGCTGCGTAGGCCTTGTGCTCTTCTCGGATCGTGATGACGTGGCACTGCGTGGGCGTCAGCCAGGTGGGGAATCGACCGGCGAAATGTTCGATGAGCACGCCGCAAAAGCGTTCCATGGAACCAAACGGGGCGCGATGAATCATNNCNGGCCGGTGGAGTTCACCGTCGCTGCCCTTGTAGGTTAGGTCAAAACGTTCGGGCAGATTGTAGTCCACCTGGACGGTNCCGAGCTGCCACTCTCGCCCGATGACGTCTTTGACAACAAAGTCAATTTTCGGCCCGTAAAACGCCGCTTCNCCCTCCTCTTCGGACCACGGGACACCCAGAGACTCTGCGGCCGCACGGCAAGCGTCTTCGGCCTTGTCCCAGCGTTTCGGGTCNCCCACGTACTTCGTTGAGTCGGGGTCTCTCAATCCNACGCGAACACGGTACTCCTCCATTCCGAGTTTGTCGAAGATGATTTGCACAAGTTCGATGCAGCCCAACACCTCNTCCGCCAACTGGTCTTCGGTCACGAAGAGGTGAGCATCGTCTTGGGTGAATCCACGGACGCGAGTCAACCCTGAGATTTCGCCGGATTGTTCCCATCGGTAGACGGTNCCGAACTCNGCCAGTCGAAGCGGTAGGTTTCGATAGGAGCGCGCTTGGCTTGCGTAGATTTTGACGTGGTGCGGGCAATTCATCGGCTTGAGCATGTACCCATCGATTTCTCCCGATTTCATCATGTTCGAAAGATCACCGCAACTGCACCCTTCGTCGGCCAGTTTGTTCATCAGGTCGCGCTCGACCAGCGGCGGNTACTGCGAGTCTTGGTAGTAGGGGAAGTGACCTGAGGTTCGGTAGAGGTCCAACTTCCCAATGTGCGGTGTGAANACTTGAGAATACCCTTGCCTGCGGAGGTGGTGNGAAATGAAATCTTGCAGTTCCTGGCGCAGGATGGCGCCTCGAGGCGTCCACAAAATAAGCCCCTGACCCACTTCCTCGTCGATGTGGAACAGTTGCAAATCCTTGCCGAGCTTTCGATGATCTCGCTTTTTGGCTTCCTCGAGACGGGTCAGTGTTGCCTTGAGCGCCTCCTTTGTCGGTTCAACCAGACCGTAGATGCGAACCAGTTGTTCCCTGTCCTGATCTCCTCGCCAGTAAGCGGTTGACACCGACGTCAGGCGCACGAACATGAGTTTGGACGTGCTGGGAACGTGCGGTCCGAGGCACAGGTCGTACCAGTCGCCTTGCTTGTAGATGGTCGAACCGTCNCCCGCTTCCAGCTTGTCGTCNATGATTTCCAATTTGTACGGATTTGACTCGAAGTGTTCCCTCAGCGAGGTTGGGTCAAGTTCAACGCGTTCGACNGNCANATTTCGACGAGCCAGTTCGTGCATTTTCTTTTCGATGGCTTTCAGGTCGCTCTGTGCGATGGGTTCCATGGCAAAGTCGTAGTAGAATCCTCGGTCGATGGCTGGACCGATGGTNGGCAGCGCACCGGGGTAGAGTTCCGTCACGGCCTGAGCCAGCAGGTGCGCTGCTGAGTGGCGAAGAATGTGCATCCCTTCGTCGGACGCTGCAGGGATGCCTTCGACGTNGCAGGGTCCATCGAGAACGGTCATCAGGTCCCGTTCANCACCGTTGACCTTTGCCGCAATGCAGCCGTGTTTTTTTCCCAAGGCGTCGGTGACGACCTCGCTGCAAGTGATGCCGGCAGCGTATTCGTTGACCGTNCCATCGGGCANTGTGACGTGAATCATGCTCATGGCGGCGCACCTCCTCAATGCANTCGGGGTTGAACCATCGCTATGAATCCCGTGGTTTNACCCGTCAACATCGTGCTGGTTCTACCATTCAACATCGAAATCGTCACCGGGTTCGGCGGGGGGGGATTTCAACACCGNNGGTTTGGGTTGATTTTCCGCATCGTCGACCTTAACAGACTTCGCTTNGGGNGCCCTGACCTTGATGGATGTTCGATCTTCNATGGCGTCAATTCGCTGGTTGTAGACTTGGGGAACGGTTGACCNTTGCGTCGGTTGGGTGGCGGGTGTTTTCGTTGNCTCNACGTTNATGTTCTCTTCGCCGATTTTTAATTCTGCAAAATCCCGTGCGAGCACGTCGTCGAGGTTTGGCTTGTCGGTAGGTGGCCCCCGCATGGTGGCCCACTGAGCGCAACGCCTCATCAACGCTGGGGTCCGTCGGTGTCTCCNNATCCGGAGCATCGGAGAAGCAGGCCTATTTGAGGGAGAAACCACAGCATCGGCCATGCGCCTCGGCCTCGTTGTCAACCCCGACGCAGGATTGGGTGGGAAATTGGGNTTCAAAGGCAGCGATGGACGGGCAGCGGAAGCCCGAGCTGCTGGAGCAGAAGACCGTGCAGGCCCTCGCATGGCACAGTGCCTTTCCCACCTCNTTACCTTGGTCGCTTCCTCGTTAAATCGTACCAACGTTCGTCTTGAACTCGTCGTTTGGGANGGCAGGATGGGCGGCGCATGGGTGCCTGAACTCGATGCAGATTCACCCGTGTCCGTTCGATCTGTAGGGTCGACGCCGNCGACCACGACGCCCGAGGACACGACACGACTGGTGGGCGATCTTCTCGAATCAGGGGTTGANGCCATCGTTTACGCAGGGGGTGACGGCACCACTCGCGACATCGTGAACGCTCTTGAGGCTGCAGGAACGGAGGCAAAGAAGACCGCTGTCATCGGTGTTCCGGGCGGTGTGAAAATGCACTCTGGTTGCTTCGCAACGACGCCCAAAGCAGCCGCTGAGGTGGTCCTGTCCTTTGCCATCGGGGACCTTCGCACGGCGATCACCGAGGTGATGGACTTGGACGAGACGGTCTACGCNAAAGGGGAATGGAAGGTCCGCATGTACGGCGAGGCATGGACCCCGTCGTCGCCCCGATTCATGCAGGGTGCGAAGGAGCAGGTCGAGCGGGTCAGCGAAGAGGACACCATCGAGGGGCTNGCGCATCACGTGGCCACGTTGTTGGAGGACGAGCCCGACNTGATGGTCGTTTGGGGAAGCGGAGGCACATTGCGACGAATGGGCGAGCACCTCAACCTTGACCTCACCCTGCTGGGCATTGATGTCCAGCACGGGCAGACGGTTCACACCGACCTCAACGAAGCCCGCCTCCTCGACGTGATCGGTGCTCATCTTGACGACGGTGAACAACGCCCTCTCCTTCTGTTGCTTTCCCCAATGGGAGGTCAAGGCTTCCTCATCGGTCGCGGCAACCTGCAACTTTCACCCGATGTTTTACGCCTGATCGGCCACGGTAACATTCTCGGAATCGCCACGCCGTCAAAACTCATCGGCCTNGAGGCGGTTCGTATCGACACCGGCGACGACGACCTNGACGCTGAATTTCAGAAAAAACGATTCATCAAAATCCTTCAAGGCTTTCGAACCACACGCCTGATTCGCGTGGCGGAGCTCTGACCATCACCGGTCNTTGACGCGCCGATTGTGTGAAAAAACAGCAGCATGATCGTGTCTTGTTGATTCATAAAGCGTCAATCTACTCACGCGCCATGAAGGGCAGCGCTGTGGTTGTCTTGACCGGTGCAGGGGCCTCCGCTGAATCGGGCATTCGAACCTTCCGAGACAACGACGGTTTGTGGGAAAANCACCGCGTTGAGGACGTGGCNACGCCTCACGCGTGGCAGCAAAATCCCGATGTCGTTTGGCGTTTCTATCAGGCTCGAAGGCGACAACTCCTCGAGGTCGAGCCAAATCCAGCACACCGGGCTTTGGCTCGATTGGCAGAAGGAATGGAGGANTTGACGCTCATCACTCAGAACGTGGACGACCTGCACGAGCGAGGTGGGAGCGCGCAGGTGATTCACATGCACGGACAACTGGTCACGNTGCGCTGCGAGTCCAGCGGACGGAGCGAACATCGAATGNAGNCCAGCGACCTCGAGGACGCCTTCCTGACCTGCTCGTGTTGCGCAACCCCCCNGCGTCTTCGACCTGACATCGTTTGGTTCGGTGAAACACCCCTGCACATGGACACGATTTACCGCNCGGTGGATGCATGCGATGTGTTCGTCGTCGTCGGAAGNTCAGGCCACGTTTACCCTGCGGCGGATTTGGTNCGCATCGCTCGAGCAAACGGAGCGCACACGGTGCTGGTGAACGCCGATGCCCCCGTGAACGTCGACGCTTTTGATGAGGTTCANCTCGGGAACGCCGGCGCGNTTTTGCCGGGCCTGGTTGAGGCTTGGCTGGGCGAACNNATCTGAGATGTTCAGCCTTCGCTCACAACAAACACATGCTCGCAACTCGGGCACTGAATCTGCCCGCTGTAGTTGGAAGGAAACTTGAGTTTTGANCCACACGACGGGCAAGGCGCNACGATTTTCTTCGATTTGCGCCCACCGCTTGGTTCNGTATCGTTCCGCTCNAGAACGAACGNGGTGATGGCCGATGCTGCGAACAGCCAAAACCCNATTCGCATCACCAGAAACGACACGTCGAAGATGTTCACAAGCCAATCAACATCGGGATCGCCGGTCGAACCAAACGACAATGCGGCCATGATGAGCAGCGGGACGGCAGCAAAAACCCCGACAACGAACGTGATGGCGTAGGCACCGGCCATTGATACCCCACCGATAACCATCCCCCACTTGGCGTAGGCCACGGGAGGCATCTGCTCCTTTGTCGCAGGTGCGTCCGCAGAGAGCACCGCACGCCCCTCCTCATCGTTGGGAATCGGGAGGANGTTAACGGCCGATTGTTCACCGTACCTCATCGTGTGAAGAAGAACGGCCAAGACCAGCGGGGGCGTGGCACAAAAATACGTCACCAGCGGCGTCACGACCTCCACACAGCCGGAGAGGACNTCACCCGTTTGCATGTCTTCACAGGCCACCATGCTCGGTATGGCGAGGAACCACAACCCAGCGAGCACCACGGANGCNCCGCTCACAACCCTGGATGAAATGCCCATGCNTCGTNCTTGTCNGGCGTGCTTTGAANTTTGACCCGTTGGGGACCAAGCCGGTCGTGATTTGATCNAACCGGTGTTGGCTCANCGGTTGAGTTGACCTGAGGCTGCCTTGAGCAACCCCAAAAATGGAGGGCTGGGCCTGCCNGGACGGGATTTGAATTCCGGGTGGAACTGNACGCCGACGTAGTACGGGTGGTCGTTNAGCTCGAAGATTTCACAGCGCTGGCCGGACTCGTCTTTGCCNACGAACACGAGCCCTTCCGACTCGATGCTGTGNATNAGGTCCGGATTGACCTCGTATCGGTGGCGATGGCGCTCATCGACCGNGTCGCCCGGGCCGTAGAGTTCACGGATCGTTGAACCCTCGTGTTGCCAAAGCGTGGGTCTGCTGCCCAAACGCATCGTGCCGCCCAGNTGTGTTTTGGAAATCTCCGGCATGAACACGACGGCGGCGTGCTCGGGGTTGTCTTCGAACTCCGTGGAGTTGGCGCCTTCCATCCCCAACACGTTGCGACAAAACTCAATGGTGGCAATCTGCAAGCCGAGGCAAATCCCGAGGTAAGGAACCTTGTTGGTTCTGGCGTGTTGCGCAGCGAGNATCTTCCCTTCGATGCCTCGGTCGCCAAAACCTCCGGGGACCAGCACGCCGTCGGCAGCCTTGAGCATGGTCCAAGCAGCGGTGTGTTCCTCCGAATCCCATCCGTGCTCGAGGTGGCTGGCTTCAATCCAATCNATCACCAGCTTCCGGTCAACGGCCATCGCTGCGTGTTGAAGGCTCTTGATGACCGAAAGGTAGGCATCGGAGAGGTCCGTGTACTTCCCCACCATGGCGATGTGCACTTCCTCGGTGAGCGTGTCNAGGTGGTGGGCCATTGCTCGCCATTCTTCCAGAAGGTTGGTGGCCGAACAGTCAACCCCGAGGATTTCGCAAAGGCCCTGTTTCTGAAGCATGAGGGGCACGTGGTAGATGTTGGGCACGTCGTGCGTTGACATCACCGCTTCAGGCTGGACGTGGCAGAAGGCTGCGAGCTTGTTTCGAGTTTCGTCGTTNAGCGGTGCTGAAGAGCGGCAGACCANGATGTCCGGCGTGATGCCCANGCCGCGTAGTTCNTTCACGGTNTGCTGGGTTGGCTTCGTCTTTTGTTCACCAACCGGACCGAGCACGGGCACGAGGGACACNTGAACGAAGGTGACGTTCTCTCGGCCGACCCTNAATTGGAATTGACGCAAGGCTTCCACGTAGGGTGCCGATTCAATGTCGCCGACCGTTCCACCAAGTTCGATGATGCAGGCGTCAGGCGTATCGCCGCTGCCGTCGGCTGGACGAGCGGCCACGTCTTCGATCCAATCTTGNACAGCGTCCGTGATGTGNGGGATGACCTGNACGGTTTTTCCGAGGTAGTCGCCGCGACGTTCGGCTTCCAGGACCTTCGAGTAGACTTTGCCCGTCGTGAGGTTGTTGTCCTTTGAGAGGTTGATNTCGAGGAAACGCTCGTAATTTCCAAGGTCGAGGTCAACCTCACCGCCGTCGTCGAGCACAAACACCTCGCCGTGCTCAAACGGGGACATGGTGCCGGCGTCGCTGTTGAGGTAGGGGTCAATTTTGATCGAGGTTACCCNCAGTCCGGCGGCTTTGAGCAGGACGCCGATGCTGCTGGCCGTCACGCCTTTTCCGAGTCCTGAGAGGACCCCCCCGCTGACCACGACGTACTTCATTGCACCATCAACGGGCTTTGAGGCCGTCGCGCCTACCTAATCAACCTACCGAAGATGCACCGAATCCCTCGGCAAATCGTTGTGAGCGAAGGATGAAAAGGTGCCTCACGGACATTCATTCGAGGGCGGACCGTGTCATCCATACCAACNAGCATGACGGCGTGGACCAAAACTCGCAGCGAGGTTGGAGGATTCACGCAAGAGGAGCACTCGGTCCCGTCCCCGGGCCCGGGAGAGGTGCTCATTCGAACCAAATCCACGTCCGTTTGCGGCACGGACATCCACATCTGGAANTGGGACGCTTGGAGTCGTGAAAACGTGCCCTTNGGCACCGTCACGGGTCATGAAACCAGCGGGCACGTGGTGGCGTTGGGTGAGGGTGTTGATTCCCATGCCGTGGGCGACTTCATCGCCGTCGAATGCCACCTGGCGTGTTGGNCCTGTCCTCGGTGCGATGAAGGCAATGCGCACGTTTGCGAAAACGGCTCCATTTTTGGGGTTCACAGCCACGGTGCCTTCGCGCCGTATTTCGTGGTGCCCGCCACCAACGCTCGGCACGTACCAGCAGGCGTTGANCCGAANCATGCNTGCATTCAGGACCCGTTGGGCAACGCCATTCACACCCTNACCGGTGGTCCCGTGGACGGAGCCACGGTGGCCGTTCACGGGCTGGGACCGATCGGCTTGTTCGCCGTGAACGCGGCCAAAGCCATGGGCGCCAGCATGGTCGTTGCTGTGGACTGGGACAACACCTACAGAATGGACCTTGCAAAGGACCTCGGCGCCGACCTCGTTCTGGGGAAAGACGACGATGTGGTCGCGTGTATTTTGGCTGCAACCGAGGGACGTGGCGTTGACAACAGTTGCGAATTTTCAGGGGCGGCGTCCGCCCTGTCCAACGCGATTCACTCAACCCGCATGGGNGGNTACGTGAACGTGCTCTCCGTGTACGGCGAGGGGACGGCGGAGGTGCCGATGAACGAGGTCGTTTTCCGATACCTGCACGTCAAAGGAATCAACGGCCGTAAAATGTGGTCAACATGGGACACCATGCATGAACTGTTGGAGGCGGGCGCCATTGCGGTGGACAAAATCATCACCCACCGCATGGGAATCGATGCGTTCNACCGGGCGGTGCCCCTCGCNATGGAAGGCAACTGCGGNAAAGTCGTCTTGGACTTTTGAGGTTCAAGCCTTGATCCAACGGTAGCGTCGAGCACCCTCATCCACGCCCTCTTCGCCAATGTCGACGAGTGCGAANTCTCCTTTGGGCTCGATCACGCTGTTGTCCTGCGTGCCCTTGTGGAGGTTTTCGTAGGTGATGTGGTCGATGGCCATGCGACCTGCGAGGCGTTCAAACAGATGCCAGGAAGCAACGACCTCTCGCCATCGCGGACTGACCTTCCCTTCGAACACCTTTGCTTTCGCTCCCGAGCCGTAGCCGCACATGCCGAACATGGCGTTGTCGAGGTTGCTGTTGTCTTCCAGGTCGGACTCGAACGTGGACATCAGGGCAAGGAAGATGGAACCGGTGTATTGGTTTCCGATCAGGCTGCTNGCACGCTGTCCCTTTTCGATGCGGCTGGCGTGGAACTCGGTGTACTGCGGGGTCTTCGAAATGAGTCGGCGGTAGGCGTCCTTCTCNCGTTCCCACGCATTGAGAGCATCGGCGTCCGTGCTTTCGGGTTGCGATGGCATTGGACCGATGGCTTCGACAACGTCGTTCCACATGTCGGTGTGCTCACGGTCGTGGCGGAACACATCNGGGAACATGCGCTTGGCTTGGTAGGCGTANGGCAAGTGCATGATGATGCGAGACCACTGTTCGGTGAACGGTTTGTCCGTTCCCGGTTTGATTCGCCCTGCTCGTTCAGCCTTGTTNGAGAAATCAAAGAAGGCTTGACGNACGGCGTTCTGATAGCACAGGTTTGAGAATTGCCCGTCGAACACGGGATCGTCNCGGTGGACGCTGACTTTTTCCTCACCGTGGGCAAAGATTCCGAGTTTCCGCACCGTTGATTTGGGAAGGTGTCGAATCATGCGTTCAACGAGGCCTTTCTTCAGCGTCTGGCCGGCTTCTTGAGCCAGCTGCATCACGTTGGAGATCACCGANCGAATGGAGACTTCTCGGCGCGGTTTGAAGAAGTCATGGACCGGCGTCGTCGAAACACCAATGCAGTCGGGGATTTCCAGCAACCGAGGATTGCGGCGAATCAGGAGGGCACCGCCACCGGCACCTTGCGTGTATTCTCCAGAGGATTCCAGAGCGTACTTGGCGTTGTCCGAAAAAATGACGATGCCGAGCCGTTCATCGTTTGCGTTGGAGCGTGCGACCCAATCCAGCGTGGTGTGAAGGGCGTCAACGGCACCGATGCACGCAAACGTCATGTCGACCACGTCGCACGTTTGGAAGCAGTCTTCGCCAAATCGTTCAGCGTACCGTTGGGTCAACATGTCAACGATGTAGGTGGCCGTCGGTTTGGCNCCNTCGAGGGCGGACTCGGTGCCGAGGTACATTCGCCCGATGGTTCTCGGGTCGATGCCGTTTCGGTCGATCAGTTGCATGACCGCCATGGCGCCCATGGTTGCCGTGTCTTCGTGGACATCNGGNATGGCCATGGCCTCGAGTCCGAGGCCTTTGCTGAGTTTTCCGTAATCCGCACCGCGGAGGTCTGCGAAGTCCTTCATGTCCATGTAGAGACGAGGAAAATGAATGGCGATGTCGTCGATGCCGACCGGTGTTTCAGATGCTTCGGGCACCATCCTCCCTCTGTCCACCTGTATTTATAACACAGGTTTTGGGCTGCGGGCGTTTTCAATCTTCGTCGGGTAGGTCGGGTTCCGTCGGGTCTTGCTTCGCCCACAANACATCGTCAATGCGTAAAACGGACAACGCCGCCTCTGTNGCCCCTGCAAGAACCTGGCGAGTGATTCGAAGCGGTTCCACAACGCCGTCGTCCACCATGTCGGAGGGTGCTTTTTTGTCCACGTTGAGGCCGATGCGATGGCCGACGCTACCGCCGGTGGTGGTCTGCTTGGCCACCGTTTGCAGCAGGGAATCGAGCGGGTCGAGGCCAGCGTTNTGAGCGAGGGTGCGGGGAATGATTTCCAACGCATCTGCNAAGGCTTCGATCGCCAGNTGTTCACGCCCGGCGAATCGTTCTGCGAAGCGACGAAGGTGTCGTGCAAGGGCGATTTGTGTCGCTCCNCCACCGGCCAGCAAGAGGGGTTCTTCAAGAAGTTGGCACGCCACGCCGAGGGCGTCGGCAAAGCATCGCTCCACCTCCCCAACNGTTTCGTTGGTGGAACCTTTCGCAATGAACGTGGCTCCACCTTCCTCGGTTTCCACAATCCAGTGCATGACGCCGTTCCACCGCTCGTTGGTGCTGCTGATNAACACCCCCAAATCGTTGGACGTGAGGCTTTTGATGTCGTTGTTCAGCGTCGCGCTCGTGCCTCGTGCCAGCAAGTCAAGATCGGAGCGTGCAACGCGTCGATAGGCCTGAATGCCAGCATCCGTGAGGGCCGAATGCACGTCGTCGTCGATGCCCTCNTTGCACGCCAACAGGGTGACGCCCAGCGCTTTGAGGTGCTCAATTTGGTCCAGCAGCATCGTCTTTTCTCGCTGACGAAAACTTTCCAAAACGCTGGGGTCGGTCAGGTTGAGTTTGAGGTTGCTCATCATCTCACGGCGCTCCAANCCNCCGTCAACCAGCGCAACTTTTCCTGACCCAATGTGCTTTGGCATCCGGTCGGACACGCGCTTTTTTCCGAGAACCAGACCGGTCACCAACGAGGAATCGGTCATGCTCCCACCGGTCTGTGTCAGTGTTTTCACTCGGGTCGGGTCGGCCTGTGGCCCGTCGGGTCCGTCGTGGACAACGGCTTGGGCTGCACGTATCGCCAGTTCGGCAAGATGGGTCTGCATCGCGGTGTGAATTTTTCCGGACAGCGAGGTGGTGGCTGCGGCATGCATCTGAGCGTCCGTGGCTTGAACGGTCAGGACCTTGAAATGGTCTCGGCACGCCTCTTCAGCGTGNCGGTAACCACGTGCGATGGCGGAAGGGTGAATCCCTTGAAGCACCAGTTCCCAAGCGTTCTGCAACAGTTCAGCGGCCAGCAAAACCGCACTCGTGGTGCCGTCCCGTGCAATCCGGTCCTGNGTCGTTGAGGCGTTGATGAGCATCCTTGCCACNGGGTGCTCGACCTTTGCNGACTCGAGGACGGTGACGCCGTCGTTGGTGACCATCGTTCGTCCTTCGTCGTCGATCAGCAGCTTGTCCTGGCCCAAAGGACCGAGGGTGGTCCTGACGGCGCCGGCGAGCGCCATCGCGGCCGTGATGTTGTTGCGAAGCGCTTCACGCCCCGTCGTTCGCGTCGTCTCCTTGAGGATGGGGACTTCGCTCATGACCGTGCCACCGAACGCTTCCCAATAAGCCAAGCGCTCAGCGGGGTTCAGCCTCGNACTCAGTCCTCGTCTTCCACAACTTCGAAGTCAGCATCNACAACATCGTCCTCGACGCTGATCTCGCCGTCTTCGCTGCCTTCTTGCTGAGCCATTTCGGCGGCTGCAGCCTCGTANAGTTTGGTGGACACGCCGTGCATGGCCTCNTCGATTTCCTTGACCTTGGCCTGGATGGCGGCGTCGTCCATGGCGTCGATGTCAATGGGTTTACCGTCATCGTCCTGAACCATTTTCTCAAGGTCGTCAAGGTGGGCCTTCACGGGGTCGACATCGCTGTCGTCCAACTTGTCAGCCGACTCTTCAAGCGTGCGACGGGTCTGGTAGACGACNTGGTCGGCCATGTTTCGNAGCTCAACCTTTGCTTTGCGTCGCTGATCTTCCTCAGCGAACTTCTCTGCTTCGGCGATTTTCTCTTGAATTTCGTCTTCGCTCAACGAGGTTGCGGATTCGATCTTGATGGATTGTTCCTTCCCTGTGCCCATGTCTTTTGCGCTCACGTCAACGATGCCGTTGGCGTCGATGTCGAAGGTCACCTCGATTTGAGGAACACCGCGAGGTGCTGGCGGGATNCCGACGAGCTGGAACTGTCCGAGGGTCACGTTGTCTTTGGCAAATTCACGTTCGCCCTGCAACACGTGGATTTCCACAGCGGGTTGGTTGTCGGAAGCGGTGGAGTAAATCTCCGAGCGTCGNGCGGGAATGGTGGTGTTTCGCTCAATCATGGTGGTCATCACGCCGCCCAGGGTTTCGATGCCGAGGGTGAGCGGGGTCACGTCGAGCAGAAGAACATCGGATACGCCCTCATCACCGGCNATGATGCCGGCCTGGAGTGCCGCACCCATNGCGACGGCTTCGTCGGGGTTGATGCCTTTGTAGGGTGGCTTGCCGGCTTCCTTCTCAACGGCTTCCTGGACCGCCGGAACTCGTGTNGANCCGCCGACCAGAATCACNTTGTCAACGTCGCCCTTCTTCAGGCCGGCGTCCTTCATCGCTTGTCGGGTGGGCACCATCGTTTTCTCGATCAGTTTGGCGATGAGGTCCTCAAACTTCGCTCTGGTGAGGGAGAGGTCCATGTGCACGGGCTGACCGTCGGCCATGGAAATGAACGGGAGGTTGACTTGGGTCTGTTGGGTTCCCGACAACTCNATTTTGGCTTTCTCGGCCGCTTCCTTCAACCGAGACATGGCTTGCTTGTCCTTGGACAGGTCAATGCCGGTTTCCTTCTTGAATTCGCTCACCATCCAATCGATGACCTTGTCGTCGAAATCATCGCCACCGAGTTTGTTGTTCCCNGCCGTGGCCTTCACTTCGATTTGAGGCTGGCCGTCCACTTCGTAAATCTCGAGCACGGAAACGTCGAACGTCCCGCCGCCCAAATCGTAAACGAGGATGGTCTGGTCCTGCGTTTTGTCAACGCCGTAGGCGAGCGCCGCAGCGGTCGGTTCGTTGATGATTCGCAGCACGTCCAAACCGGCGATTCGGCCAGCGTCCTTGGTGGCCTTGCGCTGAGCGTCCGTAAAGTACGCAGGACAGGTGATGACGGCTTGCTTGACCTCGTGTCCAAGGTACGCCTCAGCATCCGCCTTCAACTTCTGGAGGACGAACGCNGAGACTTCCTGGGGCGTGTAGGTGGTGTCGTCCACGTCCGTGGTCCACTTGGTACCCATGTGGCGCTTGACCGAGATCATGGTTCGGTCAGCGTTTGTGACGGCCTGTCGCTTGGCCGTGACACCGATCAATCGTTCCCCGCCGTCTTTGGCGAACGCTACCACGGAGGGCGTGGTTCGCGCGCCTTCGGCGTTCGGGATCACCACGGGTTCACCGTTTTCGATGGTGGCCACGCAGCTGTTTGTTGTTCCAAGGTCAATTCCAATCACTTTGCTCATAGTTTTCACGTCCTTCAAAATATAGGGATGCCACCGTCGTCTTCTTCATCGTCGTCGTCTCCGAGGTCGATGCTGACCTCCCCGGGGGCAGGGAGGGTGTCGTCATCGCCCGTCTCCAGCGCCTTTCCTTGCGGCGTCAGTTTCAGGGTGATGTCGAGAATGCCGTTGTTCAATGTCCAGTCCACCACGTCGTCGCAGGGATGGGGCAACTCAACCAGCGCCAAGGGTTTGGGTTGAGTCGTGCGNAGAATCTCAATCTGTGAACCGTTTTTNACGAGTTCAATCTCAAGCTGTTCGGTTTCGATGTCGCCTTTGAGAGCGAAATCAAGCGTCACCGACATGTTCCACCCGTTGAGGTAGACGTCCTCGGCAGGGAGTTTGAGCGTCGGATCGTCGCTTTCTTCCAACGCAGACGGGTCAATTTCAACCGGGGCTGCGTCCACACGGATGTCCATGCCGAGGTTTTTCAGCACGTCTTCCATGGAGCTGCCTGCGTTGAAGAGTTTTGACAGGTCGGAGATGTCGAAGTTGAAATTCACCTCGCCCTTGGCGATTTTTTCCGGGTTGATGCCCAAAGCGTCGAACTGATCTTTGAACTGATTCATGAAGCCCTTGAGTTGTTCTCGGCTGATGGGCATGCCCATGTTNCGGAGCATTTCTTCCAGCTTGTTCAACAGGTCTTCTTCCCAGTCGTCGGCCATCGTNCATCACTACTAAACCATCGGTTATGTAGTTGCCAAAGCGCAACACCATATAAATCTAATCAATTGACCTGAGGATGAACGCTACCGCTCTCGGTGGAGGTTGGTGAACGCTACCGTACGGGCCCATCAGGGCCGCCTGCCGGNCGGGCTTGTTCACTCGCCGGTGATGAGTCGAACCATGGTTCGAACGTGGATGCCCGTTGCACCGTAGCCNACCATTTTGTTGGTCTTGGCGCCCCAGTACGTACCGGCGATGTCCATGTGTGCCCACGTGATTTGTTCTGCATCTTCGTCGTCGCTGCGGTTGGGTACAAACTGCTTCAGGAACGCAGCGGCGGTGTTGGCACCACCCCATCGACCCGCTCCAAGGTTGCGCGTNTCGGCGATCTTCGAGTCNGTCATNTCCTTTTCGAAGGCGGGCAGAAGCGGCATGGGCCATGCAAGTTCGCCCACATCGTTTCCAGCCTCGTGAATTCGGGTTCGGAAATCGTCGTCGTTGGACCAAAGACCGGTGGCTTCGTGGCCGAGTGCAACAACGCAAGCACCCGTGAGGGTTGCGAAGTCAACGATGTATTCNGGGTCGTAGTCGGTTCCTGCCTTCCACAATCCGTCCGAGAGCACCAAGCGCCCTTCAGCGTCGGTGTTCAGCACCTCAATGGTCTTCCCAGAGAGGGTGGTGATGACGTCGCCGGGTCGTTGTGCGTTGGCCGCAGGCATGTTTTCGGCCATGCAGGTGATGCCGACCACCTTGTTGGGGTAGCCGCTGGATGCCANGGCTTCCATGGTACCGAAGACGGTGGCCGAGCCGCCCATGTCGTACTTCATTTCGTCCATGTTGGCCCCCGGTTTGAGTGAAATNCCTCCGGTGTCAAAGGTGATGCCTTTGCCGACCAGCATGGGGTGTTGACCTTTCTGATCGCCGTTGAGGGTGAAGATGACCATGCAGGGTTTGCGTGAGGAGCCCATGCCGACGGCCACGAGGCCACCCATGCCCTTTCGCTTGGCCTCTTCGTAATCGATGACCTGCACGGTGACGTTTTCGTATTGTTCCGCCCAGAGCTCTGCTTTGTGTGCAAAAGCCATGGGGTACATGTCGTTGGGCGGGCAGTTTCCGAGGTCCCGGGACAGGTGGACGCCGCTGACGATGGAGGCGGCTCGGTCGATGGCCGCTGACAACGCCGTTGCGTCGCCTTCGTTGCAGTTGATTCGAGCGGACAAGGCGGTCTTCTCATCGTCGTCGGTNTTCTTGTAGAGGTCGTAGGAGTAGTCNCGCAGCATCATGCCTTCAGCAAAGGAGGTCATGCAGTCGAGGTCGGCATCGTGGAACAGGACCGTCATTTCGCTNCCGTGGACTTTCTTGAAGGANGCAACGACCGTTGCACCGGCNTCGCGGTAGGCGTGGGCATCGGCCTTGTCGGCTTTTCCGAGACCNACCAGCATGGCTTTGCCGCCTTCGGTGCCCACAAGGGTCATNGTTGCGTTGGCCTTGGCTTTGAAGTCTCCATCGGCCAGCACACGGTTGACTTGGCTCTTGAGCGAGGTCGGGATTCCCTCGACGATTTCCGGGAGCGTTTCTTCNCCTTGGAAGAGCGGTAGAATGAGGGTTCCGTTGATGTTGTTTCCTGAACTNATGGTCACTTGCATGGGTTCACCGATGTTGCNAGCGATGTCCTCTTCTTCAACCCTCGCAGGTTTCCGTCTGCACGAGCACAGCGCGCCNGGCGGTGTTGATCGGNGCAGGGTTGAGGCGGATTNACCACGCCTCTTCGTCCCGGCGTACGAGCACGCCAACGCCGATGATGCCCAGCATGACGGCCACCGGGTTGAACAGCCCNAAGCCGATGAGGAAGCCTCCGTCCTCGGCCTCNAGCACGACCACGGAGGTGCTGTTGTCCACGGTCTCGTTCACCCAGATTGCNGCGTTGATGACGCGTTTTTGGTAGTTCAGGTTCCAGTANCCGTCGNCGTTGAACGTTNCTTTGTCNGCCGAAAACGACACGACCGAGGTGTTGGTCGCGTTCACGCCGAACATCGGTGAGGCCCACAGCACCTCACCGGACGGCGCCCGGTACTCCAGGCTGGCGTTGGCCGTCGAGGCTTGGCCTTCGTTGGCAACGTCCACGGTGAGCTGATCGTCGGCGACGGNGATGGACTGGACCGTCAAACGTGCTCGCCAATACCACACGTTGTTGATGAGGTAGCGCATNACNTCCATTTCNTCNTCCAGTCGGTCGTTGATGTTCTCAAAACTCCCGGGGATGAATTGCTCGTCGTCCGTCTCAAAGGTGAAGGTTGGGAAGCCCATGTGNCCGTACCCGTAGTCTCGGCTGGTGCCGCAGTTCGGNTACAGCCCTTGGTTTGCGTTTTGAATTGGAATGTCGGAAATACCGGCGTTAACGGTGTCTCGGATGGTCCAGAAAAGTTCCCAGTCGGGCGGTTGTTCAGGCCACTTGCCCCAGGGGTAGAGAATGATCCACACGCCCGTNTGCATGGTCACGTAAAGGTCGGCGTCCACCACGTTGGCATCGATGTAGGCTGCGTTTGCAGCGGTTTCCGCCTCGCTGAATGCGCTGCTGCCGGGTTGCGTGGTGGGGCACGTGTTCCAATAGTGGTCGTAGTTTCGGTTCAGATCGACCTGATTGATGTTCCAGCGCGTGTCGATGTCGTTGCCGTCGGGGTTGAGCATGATGAGGACGTGAACTTCGTTGTTCTGCAGAACTTGAATCGCTTCTTCGTTGCCGTCGTTCCATCCGTTGATGTACCACTTNGCAGAAAGCCATGCGAGCGCCGTACCGAGGTACTCGTTGCCGTGATGGCCTCCGTCGATGTAGATGATTTCCTTCGCCGATCCGTTCGCCTTGGTCTCCATGGACCAATCCGACAGCCGAACAACCCACAGGTCTCGGCCGAGTTCGGACTTTCCTGCGCTGGTCAAGTCAACGATGTCCGGGTTTTCATCGGCCCATTCGTTCACTTCAAGGGTCAGNGCAGCCCACGTCATGTGGACGTGGCTGTCGANGGGTTCACCCGGCCACATGGGCGTTTGGGTTGGGTCGTACTGCGCAGCNGCGGTNGGAACCGCAGCCAACAGCANGCAAACAACCAGACCGATGGCTACTCGCATGANGCGCCCTTCGGCTCGCGAATNAAAAACNCTTGCATGGATTGTGTTCACCAGTCCGAGGTGAAGGCGTTNGGGTTGGCGACCTTTTCTCCNTCGCGNGTCCAGATGCTCGGCCCGTCGGTNGAGTAAATGTCGGCAAACGGGTCGATTTCGTCTTCCTGCAGGTTTCGCTGCATGTAGGCCTCAACTCGCTCCCGAAGGTCTGGTTTGAACTTCCAGTAGTGGATGCGCCATTCGCGTCCGTCCCACAGCGTNGTTTCTTCGGACTCCGTGGTCAGAAGNTCGTAATCCTGGAACATGTAGAACAGGTTTCGGTCGGTGGGTTCCAGCGCATTGTCGATGATGCGATTGTAAAATCCAAAAAAACCGAGGGCGTGTTCGGCCATGCCCTGGGCAACCTCCGCATCCATGTCGAGGTCGATGTGCTGCTGAATGGCNTTGGTGAGTTCTGCAAGCGTCATTCCCATCTTCTTCCCTCCGTGTGGCGGTCAGCGGGGTGTTTTTNNCCCTCGCTGTTGTTATTTATTGGTCACCGACCCATATTAACTGTTGCATCCAATTTCATGAAATCAGCGGTTTGAGACCGGAAATCGGGAGTTGTTTTCCATCGGTAGGATGATGAAGGCCACGACCTCCGACGGCCTGCATGTCGGAGGACTTCGTTGAGGGGGCTTTTCTTGGGCTGGCCGCCAAGGATGGGCCGGTCGACGTTGCGATTGTGCCGCTGGCGTACGAGTTGACGACNTCCTACGGAACCGGTGCGTGCGATGGACCTCAAGCCTGCATCGAGGCCAGTGGTCAGGTTGAACTCTACGACGACCGATTGGGCACGGACCTTCCCGCCGGGGTTAACGTGGCCACAGAACCGGTTTGGGAAGGCACCGCTCCAACGNTGCGCGGGCAACTCGATGAACTCGCCAACCACGCGTCCGGATTCTACACGGGCCATCTGTTCCCGTTGTTTTTGGGCGGTGAACACGGCATTCTCCCACCCCTCATGCACGCCGCTCGCCATCACCCTGCGGTCAACGGCGACCTGAGGTCGCTGACCGTTGTTCAACTCGACGCCCNCGCCGACCTCCGTGAGGAACTTGATGGCGAGGTGTTTTCTCATGCATGCGCTGCGAGTCGATCCCTCGACGTGGGAGTTGGGCGTGTCCTTCAAGCGGGCGTGCGCGCCTACAGCATGGACGAAGCTTTGCGAATTCGTGACGACGACCGTCTGACCACCTTTTTCGCTCGAGACACCCAACACCCCCACACCGGTGCGTCCGTNTGGAATCGGTGGCTTGAGACCATCAGCGAACTCTCGGGCCCCGTCCACTTCACCTTGGACATCGACGGGCTCGACGGNGCGTTGGTTCCTGCGACCGGCACACCTGTCCCGGGCGGTTTGAACTACTGGCAGGCCGTTGAAACCATCGAAGCGCTGTTCGCCAACCCTGACGTTGTCGTGGTCAGTGCAGACATCAACGAAATCGTGGCNCAAAAAGACACGCCGCTGACCCAATTCACGGCGGCCTGCCTTGCCAGCAAGATCGTGGCCAACCACGTNCTNGCTCGGAAAGAGGGGCGGTGGGTCGCTCACNAAACGTCCGCTTCAGCGACGCCGTCGACGTACTTTGAGAACTTTCAACCGACGCCTTTCNCAACGAACAACNTGCATCGGACGGGCGAACGAGGGGTGGGTTCATGACNGACAGACCCTCTCGTGGCGCCCACATCCTGCTCGANTACGTCCATGCGGATTTCNAGGATGANTCGTCGTANTCTTGGATGTTCGAATTGATGCGAGAGGCCGTTGCGGAAAGTTCGGCCACCGAGGTTCATGCTCACATGGTTCCCTTNGACGGCTCCACTTCCCCGCCCGGTTTTGCNGCGGTGGTGCTCATCGATGAGAGCCACATNACAGCGCACTGCTACGCCGACCAAGGGCTGCTTGCCGTTGATTGNTTCACCTGCGGGCAAACGGACCCGGACCGCATCGCAACCCACCTCCACAACCGTCTNATCGAACGAATGCCCGGGTTGACCTGCGTGCGAAAGCAGCGAGTGGAGCGCTTTGTTTCGGAGGCCTGAACGTGTCGGTGAGAACCTTCGTCGACGAGCACTACCGGCACTTCAATGCCGGGACACTTGGGCGCGCCGCTCGGTCTCTGANTGGATTCTTGGAGGAAGGCGGCCAAGTTTTTGTCACCTTGGCCGGAGCCATGAGCACGGCAGAAATNGGACGCACGCTCGCCGAGATGATTCGTGCAGGGCACGTTGCGGCCATCTCGTGCACCGGTGCAAACCTCGAGGAGGACCTGTTCAACCTCGTTGCTCACGACGCTTATGTTTCAATTCCTTCTCCGGAGNACCTTTCGCCGGAGGACGAAGCGAACCTGTTTGAACGNCGATTGAACAGGGTGACGGATGTTTGCATCCCCGAGGAAGAGGCCATTCGGGTCATTGAACAGGAACTCATGAAGCTCTGGACGGACGCACAAGCGGCNGATGAAAGCCTCCTGCCTCACCTCCACCTCTACCGCTTGCTCACNTNTGGGTCGCTTGCAACGTCGTTCCAGTCCGATCCGAAGCACTCGTGGCTGCTCGCCGCAGCGGAACGAANCCTCCCGCTCTACGTCCCCGGCTGGGAAGACTCAACGCTCGGCAACATCTTCGCTGCTCGGTGCTCGCAGGGCGTTCTTTCACCCGACGTCGTGCTGAGCGGCACCCACTACATGACGGACCTGATGACCTTCTATCGTTCAACGGACGTTCCGCTTGCGTTTCTCCAATCCGGTGGGGGCATTGCCGGAGATTTTCCAATCTGCGTCGTTCCGCTTCTCCATCAAGACCTGGGGGAGAGTGACGTNCCGCTCTGGTCGTGGTTNTGCCAAATCACGGACGCNNCAGCATCNTACGGAGGCTACTCGGGCGCTCCACCCAACGAGAAAATCACGTGGGGAAAGTTGGGTGTCGACACGCCCAAATTCAACATCCAAAGCGACGCCAGCATCGTGCTGCCGTTGATGTTTGGCTACGTTCTTGACCTGTGAACGGCACAGCCTTCCCAAAGTCTTGAAGGGGAGCCGCGCCCCAAGCGATGCATGAACGGCCGTCAACGAAGCCTGTCGCTGTGCCTGGTCGTCGTTCTGCTTTCGTCCTTCGTTCCGCTTTCCGTGAAGGCCACCGAANCACCGTCNGTNTCCATTTCNACGCACTGGGTNGGTGAAGGTGCGACCGANNCAGCGCANGCNTACACNCTCACGTTTTCCGANAACGGCACCTTCGTCATCGAGGTTGACATGCATCACGAGCGGCAAGGAGCGGTGCTNGCCACTGCTCACACGATCGCTTGGGGCAGCGACAACGGTGTGCGCACAGCGTTGCTNACGTTCAACACCTCGCTTGCTTGGGGCGATACCGTCGACCTGTCCATCACCATNACGGGTCACAACGACGCCACGGGACTTCAGATTGAATCCTCCCGAGCACTGACGGTGGGGCAGTGGAACCAACCGATGGACGANCACGAGGTCCTTCTTTCCACGACGTGGGGACTTGACCAAGCCTANGCCACGGAGGCAGGTGAGCAAAACTTCTCNTTGGCGTTCACCGGTCAAGGCTGGCAGGAACGCACGGGTGAGACCCTCTCCTCGTGGGAGTTGGGGAGCGGAGCGTACCGCACGGTCGAAAGCACCGAGGAAGGCACGACTGAACTCGATCTTGTCCTCACCCAGCTTTGGAAAAACGAGACCGTTGTGGGCGGTGTGATGACCAGTCAGGTCTTCGACGCTCGCGGCTTCGGCGACCTCAAAACCACGCTGGTCGACGGNGACACCGTATCGAGCATCACCGCCAACGTGTCGAGCGCCTACCTCAACCGCTCGGTCGTTAACGGTGTGGTTGGNGAACATCTTTCCTTGGAAGCCACCGGCTTGCTGAACGTCTCGGAAGAGACCGAGGATGCATCGCTCAACATCGATGGTGAACTTGCGGTGTTCTTGTTTGAGTACGTGGACGTCGACGGTGAGCGGGTCCTTCAGAACACGCAGTTTGAAGCGATGGCCGACCTTGTTCAAATCGACGACGGCGCCCGATTGGACATTTCTTTGGACGGCTTTTCATCCNATGAACGGTGGGTGGACGGCGTCCGTGTTGTCCACCTCAACGAGCTNTACGGCGGTGGGACCTTCGGCTACACGGAGCAGGACGAAAACGCCACGGCACGGGTGAACGGCACGATTTACGATTTCCACCAAAAGTTGGAGAACGGCACGACACTGATCGACGATTTGCACGTTGACGGGACGTTGACCGGCGACGTGCAGGGCACGTTTGGCATCGTCCGGGGCATTGAGACCAGCGGCGACCAGGCCAACGCATCCGGNGACGTGTTCCTCGTCAACGTCATNCATCAGGAAACGTNGTTCNACANCACCGGTATGAACGGTGGCAACCTGTTCGACGGGGCGACGGTCGGCGCCAATCACAACGAGACGTGGGACTACCAAGTTGTCCAATCCGACTGGGACAACCGAACCGTTCGCATGGTTTGGCGAGAAACCGGGGCGCAAGTCTCTGAAGGTGAAGAGTTCCCGGAGCGCAGTCCAATTCAACGAAACGCATCGCCACCTGAATCCGTGGACGGACTCGGGGACTTGACCGTGGGACGAGAGACGGGCCTGATGCCCGTTCCGATGGTGTCCAACGACCGCCTTCGTCTGGCGGACCAAGAAGGCCTTACGCTCACCGTCACGGTTGGAGGAACCGGCGTGGATGTGCGAGACGGTCACAACCTAACGGTTGTGGCTTGGACCGGCGTTTACGAGGGGAACGACGAGTCCGGAGTGGCATCGGGCACGATGGTTTCGGTCGGTCCGCTCAGAGGGCTCTTGTCAAGCGTGGAACGGTCCCTGACCCTTCCCTTCGGCTCGGAAAACGAGAGCGTGGTGTTTGAGGAAACCCAAGTTCTCGAGCGCGTGCTGTCCCCCGAAATCGTGAGCGAGGATGACAATCACGCCCCCACCATTGGCAGCGTGGGATGGCGAGACGGTTTGGCGTTTGGGGAAGGAGGTGGTTTTGCCCATCTCGAGGTCGTGGTTGAGGATTCGGAATGGAACATCGTTTCNGTCGATGCTGACTTAACGTCCATCGGTCTTGGCACGGTGTCCTTGAACGACCGAGGNCTGAACGGCGATCGGTCCGTGGGAGACGACGTCTACACGGCAGCTGTGGTGGTTGCCGGACTTGAGGTTGGAGACGTTGAGGTGAGCGTCCTCGCGGCCGACAGTTTTGGCGCTGAGACAAACCGCAACGCAACGCTTGTGGTTTCCAACCTTCCACCCCGTCTCACGGAGGTGGAGATCGTGCCTGCCTCACTCGAGCGAGGACAATCAGCCGTCATCAACATCGATGCGTACGACGGTCACGGTGTTGCCAGCGTTCAAGTCGACTTGAGAGAATACGGAGGAGCGATCGTCAACTTCACCACCGAAGGCGATGGCCGCACGTGGGGGGCCATGGTTCAGATGCCAACGGGGATGTCTCCAGGGCATCGCTCCTTGTTGGTCGTGGCCACCGATGCCCTGGGTGCATCGGCCCAACAGCGAATCTTCACTCCGTCCGACGAGGTCGGNAGCCCCACGTTCGGGCCTCACCACATCCCATCAGAGANCGAAGTCGCCGTTGAGATTCATGTTC
Source organism: Methanobacteriota archaeon (assembly GCA_002694525.1). Classification (GTDB taxonomy): domain Archaea; phylum Thermoplasmatota; class Poseidoniia; order Poseidoniales; family Poseidoniaceae; genus Poseidonia. The sequence continues at coordinate 2,404 of NZMN01000015.1, read as the reverse complement.
TCAACGACCGACCGCAAATGACGTTNACCTCTGCCACGNTCGCCAAGAACGTCGATGAAACCCACGTTTACACCGTTGANGTTTCGGACCCTGACGGTGTCGAGCGCGTTCAAATCAACCTCGGCGTCTACACACCGATCGGCGGCCCNCAATGGGCCGCAATGCACGACGACGGTCTCAACGGTGGTGACACCGTGGCCGGTGATGGCGTCTACAGCGTCGTTCTTTCCGTTCGAGAGGGGACGCCGCTGGGAACGCACGAGGTGGGTCTGCGCGCCTTTGATACCTACGGNGAACTCAACACGGGGTCGTCCTCCATCACGCTGGTTGAGGACACCGACCTTTCCGGCAGCGGCGGGGGAATCAGCGCTGCTGTGCTCGGAGGTGTGGGTGTGGCGTTGCTGGTGGGGGTCGTTGCTGTCCTGTCGTTGATGCGGCAAGGCGGTGGCGAAGGCGGGGACCGATTCGGCATGCAATGAGCCTGAATCAAGGGGTCGGACGCACCCGTTTCGCTTGGCCGACAATGGTTTAAACTCGTTCCATTTGGAACGGCCACCAGCGAGCGTAGTGTAGTGGTTATCACCGGGCGTTGCCAACGCCTGAACCCGGGTTCGAGTCCCGGCGCTCGCACCACTGCGAGCCAACAGGGTGGATGCTTTCTGTCAATGTTTATTTGGTGTCCGAAGCCATCCAGCACCGATAGCGATGACCGACCGCCGCATCATCTTCGTCGGAAAAAAACCTCTCCATGCGTACGTTCGAGCCGTGGTCAAAGCCATGGAAGACGGGGACAGAGAGATTCAGTTGGTGGCTCGTGGTGCCACCATCTCCCGAGCTGTGGACGTGGCCGAAGTGTGCCGCCGGCGCAACGGCCACATCGCTCAGGGTTTGCCTGAAACCGTGAACATCGAAACACTCTCGTGCGAATCCGAGGAGGTTGAAGGCGACAACGGCATGCGAACGGTCAGCGTCCTCCGCATTGATTTGCAAGGCATCGGGGACGTTCCTCCCGCTCAGGAAACGTGATCGTCCAGCAGCTTCAAACGGCGTTCAATTTCCTTGGCCGTTTGCTCGTAGACCTCGTAGGCCTGACCCACAGGGTCCTCCAAGGCCCAATCCTGATCCAGTCTCACTGCAGGACAGTGAACACCGCACCCCATCGAAACGACCATGTCGAACGACTCGGGTTCGAACTCGTCGATGGATTGCGGCCGGAGATCGCTGGTGTCAATGCCCCTCGACTCGAGCAACGTGAGGGCGTGCGGCGCAACCGAGGCAGCGGGGTGAGTGCCGGCCGACGATGCTTCATGGCCCATTGACCGGGCCAATCCTTCGGCCATTTGGGAACGGCACGAGTTGCCGACGCACACGAACAGAATCTTCATGCCCACAACTCTCGGCTCACCCCACATTAACTCTCTCTCCATAGGTGCCTTGAAAGCGTTGAACGTCGCGTCCACATTCGAGGTGCAAAAACCGACAAGATGGCCAAATAGATTATGAACCGGCCCGCCTACGGAGTGGGGTGCGCCGCCTGGAGCACCAGAAACAGCGATTTGGAAACGACTTGATATAGGACAATATCAACAAGAACAAATCATGTTTGCAAAAGGCGAGCGCCGTTAGGAGGAAAGAAGGAATGAAAAAGTACTGTGAAATTTGTGAACAAGAACAAGAATGGACCGAAGATGCAACCCGAGGGGAGATCACCTGCAACGTGTGCGGCTTAGCGGAAGAACACCAGCCAGCCGACAACGAGCACGACGCTTCGGAAACGGTGAGCGAAGACCGATTTCGTGAACGAGTCGACCGAACGCAAGGCCGGACACCCGGAACGATCCCCACGCCCTCCACACACGATGCTCGTGGAGGACGACTTTCCCCTGAGGTGCAACGTCGCTTCCACCGGTGGGCAACTCGAGAGCGTGGACACCAACGTCGTCGAGAACCGATGTATTACCTTCTCTTCCAGCGAGTGGTGGAGTTGTACGGCATAAACGTCGCCCACACCCTTGCGTTTCTCATCGACGCCATCACGCGCCGACTGACCGATGAACAAGAAGCGACACGCCGATGCTTGAACACCGGTGAAATGGAGGCACTCAACCTTCCCAAGAACGTGATTTCGCACAGCGATGCCAGCGTGCGAGGCCGAGGTGAGCAGGACATGCTCACGCTCATGGCCATCGCCGTGCGTGAACTCGGCTACGATTTTGGATTGCTCGGTCCCATCAACCGAAAGGCAGAGGCGGAGCGACACCACCTCACGCCGGTTCAGGTGGGCAACGTCAAGCGCATCACCCTCAAGCACTACAAGGCACGATGCCGATACGGTTTTGCCATGCCACCGTGGTCCCCGACCAACGTAGAAATTGTTCGACAGGACATGGCTGAATGCCACGCT
>NZMN01000014.1 GCA_002694525.1 Methanobacteriota archaeon | reverse complement strand
CGTCCCCACCGGGAAGACGTGGAAGCGTACTTTGAGGGCGACGACGTCCACACTCGGCTTTTCCAAGGCCAAGGTTACGTCATCAAAGAAGCCCACATCGTGAACCGCGGCGATTCGTACTCCGTGCACCACCTGCCCGAGGATTGGACCGACGACATGTTTTCCGCCGACCGTGGGTCTCGAGCCGGTCGCTTCACGCACTGGCTTCACACGCACCCCAACGCGCCGGCCATACCCAGCGGTGCTGACGCCGATGCTGCTCAGGAAACATCGGGCATCGACATGATCCTCGGGTTGCGCTTCTCACCCGAAGGACCGCTGCCGTGGTTTGACGACGTTGAGGGCACCCGCAGGACCCTCAAATCCAGCCAAAAGAAGCCGAGGAAGCGCTCGTTCTTCGCCCGGCACTCGCTGCCCGTGCTCGGCCGCGCCCCGAGCGGGCATGCCATTCATGAAATCCAACTCATCGGGTTCCACAAGTCAGGCGTGGGCGTCAACATCGTGTTTGTTGACGAGGCCGGATTTCCCTACGGATGGGACCAACAGACGGCTCAACTGGCGGTCTGAACGGCGACGAGTGCGTCGTGCAAACTCCCAAGCCGATTGGGGTTCACGCCNAGGTCGCCGACNCCCAATCGGGAAGCGGAATAGAGCGANATGGCGGTGTCCTCGCCNTGAGGCGTGAACTGAACCACAACGTCGTCGGGAAATCGCCAGAACGGNGTNATGGCGACGCCGTGAGCGAATCGTTCGCCCCCNTCGCCCAAGGCCGTGTGTCCCTTTCGCAAGCCGTTCTCGTCCGACCACTCGACCCAAGCCTCCCAGACCTCGCTGACGTTGGCTTGAATCACGGTGGTCAACCCGGTGTCCATGCGCACGACGGACTGCGGACGAGAGCGACGCGCAGTTGGCGGTGGGGTCCGGGCAGGTCGGCATCGTGGTGTGCTCGGGGTCGTGGGCGGCGGCGACGATCCAGCCCTGAACCGCAAGCCAAGGTGANGCGATGAGCAGGACCGTGAGCAGCACGCTGCGCCGTCGCTGCTCCGCCTCCATGGNTGCGATGGGCGGCTTCTGCTTCTTGAGGATGCGGCCCCGTCAGAGGGTGACCGGTCCGCCCGCAGGCATTTCATCGAGCATGGTGATCGCTTCGCCTCGCAGGCTCGGNCCCGATTGGAAGGTGCCAAAGATGCCGATGTCGGCGATGTTGTGCGAGAGCGAAAACCAGGTGCGTCCGTAGGCGTCGACGCGAATGTCGAGGAAGTCGCCCAGTCCGCCGCATCGGTTGTAGCCGCAGTCGGGTTCCGTGTCGAGAGGGTCGTCCAGACCGTTGAGTTGGACCGTCGTCAANAGCGGCGTTTCGTTGAAGGCGTCGGTGGTGTAGGTGAGGTAGGCGTTCCAGGTCTCGCTTTCGCCGTCGGCCTCGCCAACGTAGCCGAAGGCCACGGTTCCCTCGTCGCCGGCCACCACGACGGGGAAGCCCGTTCCGGAGAGGTTGATGGGTGGNGCGATCATCGTGGCGTTGGACCACGTGTCGCCTTGGTCGCGTGAATAGGACCAGTAGGGCTTGTTGTCCAGTCCGTTCCACATGGCGTGNATGTTNCCGGCGGAGTCGACCTCAACCTGGGCCTCTTCAGCGTTCCAGGTGTCGGCGGTTCCGGTGATTTCGGTCGGGAGCGGGTGTTCGGTCCAGCTGATGCCGGCGTTGGTGGTGCGGAAGACCGAGTAGCCTTCGCCCGTGCACCCCTTGTTGCCTCGGTAGAAGTTGCCGTCGATGCTGCCCACGAGGTGCGCTGACAAGCCACCTGAGGAACACGTGATGGGCGCCCCGGAGGTTTCNGGCCCCCAGGTTGCACCGCCGTCNTGGCTTGAAGAGCACAAGGGGTGAGGCGCGTTNCCGTTGATGCAGAACATCCACGTCGTCGGATGAGCGATGGCCGGNAGGTTGCTGCTGGCGATGGTTTGGTGGTCCTGAACGGAGTAGATTTGCGTCGCCACGCTGGGTCCGTTCCANGACGCTCCGTCGTCGTCGGACCACTCCACGGTCATGCCCATGAGGGCGTGCATGTCGAACTTCATGATGCGACTGGTCCACTGGTCGACGTAGATGTAGGGGTCGTTGGAATTGGCGATGGGCAGAAGCGGGTCGTAGACGTTCTCGCAGGAGTAATCCAAAGCCTCGGTCATGCCGATGAGGTCGCACGCCACCACAGCGGTTGAACCGGCCGGTCCGTTGCCGTAGGACGACATGAACAGCGTGTCGCTTTCGGTGATNCCCATCGTGGGCTCGAAGGTCGACATGCCGATGCCGTAGTAGGTTCCCACGGCGGGGTAGGGCACGTTGCGGCCCTCAAACGGGAAGCTGGTGTTGCCCCATGCATCCACGGCATCGGGGAAATGGTACCAGGTGAGTTCGGGACGCTCAAAGGTCCACACGCCAAGGTCGACGACCTCGTCCTCCACCTCGGCCTCACCAAAACAGCCGGCAAGCGATACGGAGACCATCAACGCTGCGAGAAGGACGGCCCGCTGTGTTTTCATGAGGGAGCCTAAGNCCTCGGTGAGTAAAGGCTTGTTGCTCGTTTCGGATGCGGTTTTGTTTCAGTTGACCGGAACGCCCGCTGNGGTCCATCCTCGATGCTCGTAGTACGCCGCCATGCAGGCTGCCTCGTCATCGTCGTCCACAAAGGACACCATGCCGGCCGCCACGCCGCTGGGGATGGGTTCTCGTCGCAGACGCCACGAAAGAAGGTCCTCCTCNGCNGCNGACTTCCCNTGNCGCTCCCAGTGTTCCACGTTCCACNGGCGCGCTTGGTCCCACTGCACCCTNGCTCGGTCCTTCAGGTCCTCCCACGTGCAGTCTTCACCGGTGGTGGCNTTCCACGCCTGGACCATGACGTGGTCGGGCGTGGCGCCCTTGGCAAAAGCGCAAAGGATCATTGAATCGCGAATCACGATGCCGTGCTGGCTGTCCACCAACTCCTCCATCAGATCGACCGCCGAACGGTTGGGCAGACCGGTGGGTGCTTTGTAGCCCGCTCGCATGTGGGATGCGCCGACGTTCGCCGTCATGTAGGCCATGGCGTTGCCACGCTTGCCGCGAGGGTCCCACGCCGGCAAATCGAGCCCCTTGCAGTGCGCNGTCAGACGGGTCGTTGGATGCCCGGTGACCGCTTCGATGTGTTCGCTGGCCGCCACGGCGCCACCGGCCAGCGTGCCAAACAGCGTCCCGTCGCCGGGCGTGGCGTGAGCGAGGAGGTGAAGGGCGAGGGGTGGGAGTTCGGGCACGCCAAAAGCCCACGGAACGNGGTCGCCCTTGGCGAACGANCCGAAGGCAAAGGGTGCNTCAAATCGGTCGGACCAGCCGTCGGGCAGCCACCCTCGCAGAGCGACTTCGCACATGAAGGAAAGCGCAGCACCGCCCGAAATGGTGTCGATGCCCATGCGATTGGCAGCGTCGTTGCCGTCCATCACGTCGAGGCTCGANCCGATGCCGAGGTTGGCNCCCATCATGGCGAGCGTCTCGTATTCGGGACGGTCAACNCGGTTNACGTGGACGGGNCGGCCCCGCATCTTCACGCCGTCCACGGTGGGNCGGTCGGCCGCCTCGCAGGCGATCGGNCAGGGAGCGCAGCACCCCGACTGTTTGGCGTCGGGCAGCGANTCGTGCCAGTGTTCACCCGAGAGTTCGTGGGTGTCCATGGCCGACACGACCGGGACGGCTTGCGCCCCGGCGCGGACCGCTTTTGCGGTCTGACCGCCCTGGCCACCGCCGACCTTCAGGGCGGAAAGTTCGGGNATCTGTGCGTCGGTGGAGGTGTAGTTNGCCGTTGGCATGCGGCCGTTTTCGGCGGCGTAAATCGGACCTCGNCTGGTGCCGAAGGCGTAGAACGGGTCGCCGTACTTCCGACGTGTTCCCATCTCCTTGCGTTGTTCTTTGATGGCCTCGGTCAACGAGAAGTCTTCGGCGTGNCGTTGCTGAGCNGCGGCNTCCTTGCTCGCCCTGACGGTGAAGGCCTTGAGGCGNTTGAAGCCAAACGACGCTCCGGTACCGCCTCGTCCGGCTGCTCGACGACCCGCGGTCAGCGGAGAAGCGATGCGCACGCCGTTCTCCCCAGCNGGNCCGATGGAGAGGCATTCACCCAACGCTGCGAGGGCTTGCTCGGTCTCCCAGGTGGTTTTCCCNAGNAGGTCGTCGGCCGGGTGNAGGGTGGCGACGTGGTCGCTGATTTCCAGACGCACCCAGGACTCGCTGGCACCGGTGATGAACAAGCCGTCCCAGCCCGCTTTTCGCAGGTCGTGGCCGATGTTGCCACCGATGTAGGTGTCGATGTAGCACTCGGTGAGCGGNGAGCGNGTCACCACNACGGCGCGNCCCGANGAGCCNACNTTNGTGCCCTGATANGGGCCGGTCATGAACANCAGCGGAGCGGTGGGGTGCGAAGCCGTGTCCATGCGCCCCGTGATGGGGTGCTGGTTCGCAGTCGCCTGTTCGTAATCCGTGGTGTCCCACTCCACGAGCAGTTTGGTGGCGAGGGCCTTGCCGCCCATGTGGTTCAAACACCACTCGTGTGGGATGTCTCGCGCCTCGCAGGTTCCTGCGGTCAAATCGACCCACAATACACGGCCGGGAAAGCCGTCAAAGCGCCACGGGTGGGTCATGACGGCCCGTTGGTGAGGACCACGAAAAAGCCACCGCAGGTTCACGTCGTTTCGTACATGTTCGGGTGTGCGGTCGGGTAAAGACCGGCCGCAACGACGGCCGCCAGAACCACCGACGCCTGAATCATCCAGATGTTTTGAGCCGTGAATTCATCGGCCATCAGCGAGGTCGCCATGGCCGCGCCCTCAAGGGCTGCGGTCGTGAACAACACCTTGCCCATGTCGACGTTTGGGGACCTGAGCCAGAGCGCCGAGCCCACCACGTTGGTGCCGATGAGGGCCGCCCCGATGGTGCGCAGCCACGCCGTGTTGATCGCCTCGGCATCGATCAGGTCGCAGAAAACATCGGGGGCGAACAGAAGCAATGCGCCGTAGCCCAGCGATGCCCAGAGGTTCACCTGCACGGCGATTCTTCCGATCCGCATCCCGTCCATGACCACCGTTCTGCACGGACCGGTTATGGGCTTGGCGGCCCCACCTGCCTCAGAAGTCGCCCTTTTGCTGCCAACCGACCTCGACCCGCTCGTAGACGATGGGCACGCCCGTCGGGACTTCCAAGCCGAGGACCTCCTCGTTCGAGAGCCCGTCCAGATGCATGATGATGCTGCGCAGCGAGTTGCCGTGGGCCGCCACGAAGACGTTCTTGCCGGCGTCGATGGCAGGAATGAGCGTGGATTTGAGGTAGGGAATCGTGCGGGCCGCCGTCAGTTCGAGGGATTCGCCGTTCGGTGGAGGCACGTCGTAGGAGCGTCGCCAAATGCGGACCTGTTCGTCGCCGTACTGGTCGCGGGTCGCCTGCTTGTTGAGGCCCTGAAGGTCGCCGTACATGCGCTCGTTGAGCTGCCACGCCACGTGGACCGGTAGCACGCCGTCCTGGCCGGCTTCACCGCGGATTTGAGCCCATTCTCGCATGCGGGTTTCGTTCTCCGACATGCCGTCCTCCACCTCGGTGGGGTACTGGAACACCGGGGTCTTGCCGCTGCCGTGTTCGGACAGAGCGATCATTGCCGTCATCTGCGCCCGAATGAGGGTGGAGACATGCACTTCGTCGATCGGAAGATGGGCAATGGCACGACCGCCGTCTCGGGCTTCGTCAATGCCGTTGGGGGTCAAAGGAACGTCGACCCAGCCCGTGAAGAGGCCCGCAGCGTTCCACATCGATTGGCCGTGGCGCATCAG
>NZMN01000013.1 GCA_002694525.1 Methanobacteriota archaeon | reverse complement strand
TCTTCACGTCGAATCTGGGAAAATCCAGCAGGTGCTCGAGTTGCGAATGACGGTGAAACCCCCCACCGGCATGCAAGAGGAACTCGCCCGACCCGTCATAGAGGTGGTTGAGTTTCCGAGCGGCAAGCTAACCCATGAGATGTTTGCGTTTGGTTCTGAAATCGCCGTCGTCCCGCTGGAGGGCAGGGCAGCAGCGACTGAGCTTTCACCGGTCAAATCAATGGCGAAAGATCGGATCGTTGAAACGGTCCGACAGTGGGTTGGCGTTGAATGCCAAGTACGATTCTCGAGCGACAACTCGGCCACCATTTATGCCCCGAAGAACATGATTTCCACGCTTGTTGGACGAGGGGGCGAGAACGTGAAGCAACTCCAAAACGAACTCGGAGGATTGCGCCTCTCCATCGAGTCCTTCGACGACATGCCGGATGGAATGGAGCAGCCCAATCGCTTCTGGAACGACGGCCGAAAGAAGGGGAATGCGTGGGAAAACCCCCGTCGAAAGGGCAAATCTGCTCGACGACAGCAACGAAAGAGGTGAACGCTGTTCGTTGGTCCAATTGGTTGAAGTGACAGAATTACTGGCGCATCACTTAAATACAAATCAGCAAAGGTCGCGCCAGCGAGGTATGACCATGTCTGACGAAGCTACCGCCCCTGCGCCGCAATCCTCCGGATTGGCCGGCTTTGTTCTTGAGAACCGTTCGTTGATGCATCCCCTGTCGATCATCATGATTCTTTACGCCGTTTGGGCGGTTGTTGAAGTGTTTTCAAACACGTACTTCCACGGCCTGCAGGGCCTCACGATCTTTGAAACGGGCGTTGAAACCAACGTCAACCCCGACGACCTGCAGCGCAACAACAGCAGCTGGGTCATCGCCTCTGGCGCTGTGTTCGGCTTGTTCGGTCTCTTCGCACAGTACGTTTACCGTGGTGCGCCCATGGTCGACTCGTCCATGGCCGCCGCCGCCGCCATGATCCTCGACCAGGCCACTGCCGACCGAGTTTCCGAGGACGAAATCATCTCCAAGGCTGAGGAAGCCGCCACCGCAGCCGCTGCAGAAGTGGCCAAGGAAACGGCTGAAGACACGGTCATCGAGATGCTCGATCCCGACGCAACGTCCGATGACGACGATGACGACGATGACGACGACGATGACGACGATGACGACGATGACGACGATGACGACGACGACGACGACGATGACGACGACGACGATGACGACGACTCCACTGAGGAAGAGGCTGAAGAAGCCGAGGCCGAGGAAGAAGAGGAGGACACCCCTCCCGAAGACATGAAGAAATTTTGAGGTGAAAAAAAATGTGGGAACATCGCAGCGTATCAGACAAATCATTCAAAGAAACCGGCCGAATTCTGCCCAACGAGACCTACGTCAAGTTGATGGACGAAGTTGAAGCCGTGGTCACACGAGCTCAGGACGACAGGTTCGACGCCGAGACGTTCATGACCTACATCCCCCGAAAGGGTCCTTGGGAAGAAATTCCTTCATCGGACCACTCTCGTGCCGACGCCCGCACTCGCTACATCGGTCCGGCAACCGCCAAACTGCTGAACACCAACCTGGTGCTCGGCTCGTCGTGGATTGACTCGGACCGTTTCAAGTACGAGCGACGCATCACCAACCTCTCGGATTACCTGAAGCAGAAGACCATCATCAACGCCAACATGTGGACGCCCAAACAACTGTTCACCACACAGACGTTCTTCTTCTGTTCAACCGGCGACGAAGAGCGCATGGGTGGCGCCATCTTGGAAGGCGACACTCGAAACGACGACCACCTGTTCCTCGGAACGGAGGGCAAAGAATTCCCCGAGTGGGAAGTCATCCTTTGGGGTCTTGGCCACCGCGGGGTCGTCCCGGATTCTGACCCGCTCGACCGAGTGTACTACCCGTCGTTGATGCACCGAAACGTGTCCTTCAACAACCGCTTGGGCTGGACCCGATACTCTCCTGCCGGCTTCGGTAAGGACGCGTCCGGCTACCTGATGACTCGACCCAACACGTGGATTTGGCCAGCCGTCAACGGAAACCGTGAGACGGCCACAGCGTTCAACCTCCTCGTGAACCTCCCCGACCGAAGCTCATCGTTCGGAGAAGAAGGGATTTCTGACGTCTTCATGACGACCGGAAAAACCTCGCTNTACACCATGATGGGCATGATGCAATCCTCCACGGTGCGCCAAGCCTTCGGTGCGGGTTCTGAAATGGTCCCTCTTGAGTTCCACTGCATCGAGCCNGGACTTGACGAGTGGATCGGCAACTCCAGCGATGAAGACAAGTACAGTCGCCTGTTCGAAGTGTGCGCCACGCTCGGCTACGTTCTCACCGACCCCCAGATNGGGACCCTCGGTGGGGCCGCAAAGCGCCGTCGCCTCATCATGTACCCTGCCGATCAAGGCAACCTCCTGACCTGCGCCAACGCCAGTCAGGTGGCCGACCACGCTCTGAAGTCAAACTACGACTCCACCGTGTTCACCAAGCTCGACCAGGCCGACTTCATGAACCGAGTGACCCGCCGATTCAAGGCCTACGCCGATTTGGTCGCAGCCTCCGACGTTGCCCGCGGCGCTCGTTGGATCAGCCAGGCCGAGGTCGACGGCGAGAAGATGATTGGACCAAACGTCCACTCCATCTTGTCCGTGCGAGGGTACGACATCCTCAACATGCAAGAATACCTCAACACCTTCAACGACGTCTCAGCAGCACCTGAGCGATTGATGCGTCGCATCATTCAGACGGTCGCCACCAACGCCTTGAAGACCGTGTACCCCGTTGACCTNCTCGGCGAATCTGCAGGACCTGCTCCGTTTGAGCACATCTTCAACTCGCCCGACGACAACCCGCTCGTCTACTACACGGACGTCCGTTTCTTGGTCCCAACCTCCATCGACAAACTGCGGTTCCAAACCGCAGCTCGCGGTGCAGACCGTGGCCGAATGCGTGAAGCCTACGCAGGGTTGACCGCAGCCGACCCCATGACCAGCTTGTCGATTCAAGACCTGTGTCTGCCGTTCCTGGCCGACTTGGGCGAAGACACCTGGCAGACGGGCACCGGCATCAATGAAAACGAAATCGTGGTCGAGGTGACCATGGCCGTCAACCCCGGTCGCGTGTGGCGCTCCTACCTTGAGCCAACCACCAAGGAAGTCTTTGACATGCCCAAGGGCGACAAAGGCACCGCAGCCCAACTCTGGGGCGACGTGTTCATGACCAACGAAGTNCTTCANGACAANATGAAGAAAGACGGCAACGAACACTACCTCAACCTNTTGAAGATGGCGTACCACTGGTCCAACAACGAGGCTCAGAAGGAGCACAAGATNGGGAAGCACGCCAAGAAGCCGGCTGCAAAGAAGTCNCCCGCCAAGAAGAAGTGATTCTGCCCTGATAAGGGTTGAAAAACAAGAGGCCCCGCCTCTTTGTTCATGGCGGGCGGTAACGACGGCAGCGGGCGNGCTCCTGTTGCCATTGTTCGACCAACGACGTCCGTCACNAGCGGCGTCGGTGTNACCCAAAAACTCGTCACTGCGGCGGTCGCCTTCGGTGACCTGATGCAGGGGACGTTNGGCCCGCAAGGCCTGGACAAAATGTTGTACAAAACCAACGGGGAAACCGCCGTCACCAACGACGGTGCAAAAATCGTCGCTGAACTCCTCGTCAAGCACCCGGCTGCAAAGGCCTTCGTCCAACTGGCTGANGCTCAAGAGCAAGCGTGCGGGGACGGCGTNACGGGATGCCTTNTGTTCGCAAGCGAACTCATGCGCGAAGCCGGACGGTTGTTGGAGCGAGGCTTGCATCCACTCGTTTGCATTCAAGGCTACCAGACGGCACTCGACGTCGCTCTCGNCCATCTCGAAAGCGTCGGNGAAACGCTCGAGGAGGACGATTCGAGACTTCTTGCAGTTGCTCAAACATCGATGACGGGGACCTCCGCCGACACCGGCGATGCCACGCTTTCCTCGCTCGTTGTCCAAGCACTTCAGACCGTTTCATCCTCTGAGAACGTTGATCATGAAGACGTCCGCATGGCCAAGCGCACGCAAGGAAACATCTTCGACACACGTCTTGTTGACGGATTGATTCTGGACGCAGCGTTAACGCTGGACCGCCTCCCTCGACGACTTGACGGGGGCAGCGTTCTGACCTTGACGTGTCCACTGGACCACGAGGAAGCCTCCCGAGACACCGAAATCGAGGTTGAAAAAGCCGAACAGTGGATGGCCTTCATCGATGCGAAAGACGCCTTACTCAAACAGAAAGCAGAAGCCGTGCTGGCCACGGGCGCTACGGCGGTCTTCAGCGCTGAAACCATTGAGCCAAGCATCTTTCACACCCTGACCGACGCAGGGTGCTTCGTTCTGGGCGGCTTGGAACGGTCCGGGATTGAGGACATCGCCCGAGCATCAGGAGCCTCGATGTGCGATCANCTCGACGACGCTGATGCCTCNATGCTCGGTGCGTTTACGTCGCTTGAAATTGAAACCAGCGAAGGTCTGGACGGACGCCGAGAACGACTCTGCCTTCGGTTTGGTTCTGCCGCCGGNCTGGTCACGCTCGATGTAGGCGGCGGCGATGGTGCTGCCGTTGAGGAAACCATTCGTGGTCTGTACGACGCCCTCCGNTCAACATCCCTGGCCATCAAAACCCAGACGGTCGTTCGAGGNGGCGGAAGTTTCCANATGGGTGCTTCNCTGGCCGTGAAGGAAGCCGCAGAAGGTCAAGCGGGACGGGAGCGTTTGGCCATGGAAGCGTTCGCCCGTGCGCTTGAAAACATTCCATCAACGCTTGCACAAAACGCTGGCGTGGACCGACTCAACACGTTACTTGCGCTTCGTGCTGAACACCGCAACGGCACCGCAACCGCTGGAATCGATGCCGAGGGCAAGGTTGCTGAGATTCAATCGACGTGGCTTCCCCTGAAGACCATCCACCACGCGCTNGAATCCGCAACGGAGACGGCGTGTGGCCTCTTGCGCGTCGACCAGGTCATTTCGGCGNGAGGCGATTGAATCTCGCTCGTCGCTATGTTCAAGTGCATCGGACGGGGCAAATGCGATAACGGGTTCAATCCATGACCGCCGTTACCTCGCCACCGCGTGCCCTCCTCAGCGTCTGGGACAAAACCGGAATCGTCGAATTTGCGAGCGGCCTTGCCGACCTCGGCTTTGAACTGCTCTCAACCGGGGGCACGGCACGCACCCTGATCGATGCCGGTCTGGACGTGCGCCTCGTTTCAGAAGTGACCGAACACCCGGAAATTTTCAACGGCCGTGTCAAATCGCTCCACCCGGCGATTCACGGGCCACTGCTGGCGCGCCTGCATCAGGAGAGCGACGCCGAAGAACTCGCTCGACTGGGCTATTCCCCCATTCGTGTCGTGGCCTGCAATCTCTACCCTTTTGGCGATGCAGCATCGACCACACCACCGCTCGACGACAATCAACTGCTCGAAATGATTGACATTGGCGGCCCGACCATGGTTCGGGCATCGGCCAAAAACCACCAACACGTCCTCATCGCCACCAATCCTTCTCGGTACGGCGACGTTCTTTCGGCGATCAAGAACGCCGGGGGCGCTCAAGACGTTGACATGCAACTTCGGCAAGCGTTGGCGTTGGAAGCGTTTGAACACACAGCCGCTTACGACGTGGCCATTTCGCAGGAACTTCACCGTCGCGTCGTAGGCGATCCAGCGTTGTTCTCATCCATGGAAGAACAACGCNAACGGCTTCCGGACAGCATGCTTGCTGCCAGCCATCGAGTGGACACGCTNCGCTACGGTGAGAACGGCCANCAGGCGGCTGCCTTGTACGTCAACCACGACGCACCCGAGACCCATTCAACCTTGGTGACCGCTCGTGTTGAGGGCGGGAAAGCCATGTCGTACAACAACTACAGCGACGCNGACGCCACGCTCCGCCTCTGCCGCTCGTTGTCGACCGACGAGTGGCCGAACACCCCTCATGCCTGCGTCATCGTAAAGCACAACAATCCGTGCGGTGCGGCGCTCGCATCAACCCAGCGTGAAGCCTTTGAGATGGCGCTTGCNAGCGACCCAGAGTCCGCCTTTGGGTCCATCATCTGTTTCAACGAGATTGTGGAAACNTCAACCGCCAAGGCGGTTGGAAATCTGTTTGTTGAGGTGATGATGGCACCGGGCTACACCGANGAGGCGAANTCCGTGCTGATGGAGAAGAAGAATCGACGTTTGCTGACCATTGATTCCCCGGACGATCGCTTGGAGCCGCTCCAACGGCAGGTGGTNCGCAAGCCGATCGAAGGCGGCGTCCTGGTCCAAACCGAGGAGCCACCGATCATCGATTGGGACAAAGCGCGTACCGTCACGNAAACGGCACCCACGGACGCGCAAATCGACAGCATGAAGTTCGCCGTTCGCGTGTGCGAACAGGTCAAATCCAACGCGATNGTGATGGTGCAAGGAACCGCAACGGTNGGCATTGGCCCCGGTCANACCAGCCGCGTCGAGGCGGTGAAAATTGCCGCACGGCGAGCGGGCGATCGCGCNGAGAACTGCGTGCTTGCTTCGGATGCCTTCTTCCCGTTCAAAGACGGTCTCGAACAAGCCGCAGAAGCCGGAGCTTCCGCCATCGTTCAACCCGGGGGTTCCATTCGGGATCAAGAGGTCATCGACGAAGCCAACGCTCGCGGCATCGCCATGCTGTTCACCGGCCATCGCTTGTTCCGACATTGAAGTTCACGGTCATCATGCTCCTCACGGGCAGGTGGCGCATGCCACATCGGCATCCGAGGAAAGGGTTGAAGCCCCGCGTTTCTTGGGCGGTTCATGTCCTTCGCTCNAGTGGGTGGCCGCACGGCGTCGGCCGATGTTCCGCTGCGATGCGCTGTGTTNGTTTCCGGTTCCGGCAGCGGGATGCAAGCGCTTGTCGAAGCCCAACGAGGNCNCCGCCTCCCGCACGAGACGGTGGTCGTTGTTTCGAATCGGTCCGACGCTCACGGGTTGGAGCGAGCCAAGCGGTTGGACGTTCCCACCGTGGTGGTCGAGCACGAGGTTGGGGGGCAACGTCTCACGCGAAACGAGCATGAAACCAACGTCCTCGCTGCGCTGGAACCCTTTGACGTTGAATTGATCGTTCTCTCCGGCTACATGCGGTTGCTTTCATCGACCTTCCTCGAGCGCTGGCCGCATCGCGTTGTCAACATCCACCCTTCCCTCCTCCCTCATTTCCCCGGTGCTCACGCGCACAGGGACGTTTTGGCCGCCGGCGTGTCCGTATCGGGATGCACGGTTCACATGGTGGACGAAGGCATGGACACTGGAGCCCGTTTGGCCCAACGTCCAGTCCCCGTCTTTCCCGACGACACCGAAGCGTCACTCGCCGCCCGCATCAAGGTCGAAGAACACCGCCTCTATCCGGAGGTGCTCACATGGATTGCACAGGGACGGGTTCACCTCACCGGCGACGGCGTTGAAGTTGCGGGTGTTGAAGATCGCTTGGTCGATTGAAATTTGTGAACGCTTCGCCGTGCGGCGCTACGTCAACGCTTGGTAGGTTGTCGAGAAGGTNCGAAACACTGTCGGAGNTCGAGGGTAGGTCGGCNCCTTTTGGAATAAAGGCAAACAANGGCTGTCTCCGGCCGCTCTTGTCCATCGGAACACCACCTCGTTTGGCCCGCTGGAGGTAGTGCGAAAGCGCACGTTCGCTCATCAGGTAGGCATCGCACGGCATCAAGACAAGATCGTCGTTGACCCGGTTCAACAACCACGGAATGACCTCGTGGAGGCCGTTTGCCCCGGGCGGGTCCGTCCACACCTCTCCCTCGAAGAGCGATTTACGCGCTGCTGTTCCGCACATCACGACCGTGGTGTTGATGCCAGCGGCTTCGAAACATCTCTGCAGTCGCGTCACGCCACCGTAGAGTGTTGCTTTGTCCTCCCCCATGCGGCGGCTGAGACCTCCTGCGAGGATTGCACCAACGACCACTCGATTCACCTCAATGCATGGCGTCGAGTTCGTCGAGGGCAGCTTCCAGTTCGGCCAACAACCCTCGCACCCGATTCAACAGCGCNTTCCGTTCACGACTCGATCGGGCTTCNGGAAGCCATTCAAGGAGCCGGCGGACATCTTTCGCATCTCGTTCCACGGTCCATTTCAGGACGTTCTCCAGGACAGGGTCTTCAGCGGGCAAAAGGCGTTCGACCATGCCAATCCACCGGTGAAGGACACCCATCAACTCTCCGATTGAAGAAGGCGACTTCGGATCCGTTCAAACATCTCTCCGCCTTGCGGGGCTTGTTCAACAAGGTCTCGGCACGTCACCTCGGTGCGACGCAACGAAAGGAACAGGACACAGTATTGATGCCAGTGGGGGCTCTGACCGGCTGCAGCCCTTAGCCACGCATCGTCGGGCACGCTGTGCCCTCCTCGAACAAGCTCTTCAGCAACCTCCAGCACGACCAAAAGCGGCTCCTTTCGTTGTAATAGGTGGATGAACGCCATCCACGGGTCTTGTCCCAGTTCAGCCGGATCGAGGTTGGCCAGAAGGAGGCCAGCAACGCTGACGTCTTCCCTTCCGTGTCGCTTCCAAAGCGCCGGGATGGTTCGTGCAAGGGTGCGCTGCCGGGGCGCACGNGTGATCATCCAAGATGCGATGTGGCGAAGATCGGGCAGCGGCGTACCAACATGAAAGCGGAACCCGCCGTCGGTCATGAGAACATCCGCCCGTGGTTTGTTGGCAAAATCACCGACGCACACTGCGTACGCCTGCTTGAGAAATTTCAAACAACGTCGCTTTGATTTGAGCACGTCGGTTGACTGACCGTCCAACCAGTCGTCAAGAAGCGGGTTCACCGCTTGTCACCTTCAATTGGCTTTTTTCGGAAGGTGTCGAACAAATCACCCACCAGTCCTACGGAATCTTTGAGCGTGTCCATCAGCGTGTCGAGCATGGCTTTGTCGCCGTACTTTTCCTTCATCATTTCCCGCAGTTCGTGCTCGATTTCTTCGTGAAGGTCGTCGCCGATGTCGAATTGATCTCGGAGATTGGCCAGCACACGGAATTCGTCACGGGAAAGCGATGCGTTGACGATGGCCACCTCGAACACTTTGGTGTAGATGTCGCGCATGTCCTNCGGCGAAACCGGCTCGCCGCTTCGGGAGGCTTCTCCCGACTGGATGCAACTGTAGATGTACGCTGGTTCCTCAGGTGCAAGCTTGAGCACGCTCCCAAGTTTGATGATCAGCCGTTTTTCTTCTCGTGTCAAGACACCGTCGCCCAGCATCACTTCAACCGTGGACCGGAAGACGTCCAAGGAACCAAGGTGTTGCGACGACACACTACACCGAAACCTTTCATCCATTTGAAGAAACCGTTGGTAGAGTAAACATCGTTTTCCACCCGCTTCACCAACACAGCATTGAAAAGGGCTTGGCCTGTGGAAGANACCGTTCACATTCACTTCCCCTGCTCTGCAGGTGGTTGCACCGGACGTCGACAACACGGTTGTCGNCCCACCGCAAGTGGTTGTGTGCAAACAAGGAGAGAGAACCACATGGGACGAAACAACTCAAACCGCGGAAGCGGAAATCAAGGCCGCGGTGGCGGCGGAAAAGGCAAGGCCATGAAGTACGAAATTCGGGCCGATATCAAAGTGAACGGAACCGTCCAGCGAAAGGACATCATCGGGGCCATNATGGGCCAAACCGAGGGACTTCTNGGCGACGAACTCGAGCTGAGGAAGCTGCAGCGAACCGCTCGTGTTGGGCACGTTGACGTTGAGATGGAAACCAAGAACGGGAAGGTCCACGGGACCATCATCATCCCGAGCAGCATGGACAACGTTGAGACGGCGATCATCGCCAGTTCGCTGGAAACGATCGACCGAATCGGTCCCTGCAATGCGATCATCAAGGTCACGCAGATCAGCGACATTCGAGCCACAAAGCGAACCGCCGTGGTTGACCGAGCCAAGGAACTCTTGCTCACCCTGGTCAACACCGGCGAAGCGGCGTCCAAAACCGTCATCGAAGAGGTCCGTTCGGTGCTGACCGTTGGAACGGCCAAATCCTTCCACGGATTGACCTGCGGTCCGAACGTCGAATCCTCGTCCTCGCTCATCATCGTCGAGGGTCGCAACGACGTGCGCAACCTGCTGAACTGCGGCGTAAAGAACGCCATCAGTGCGGACGGCGCTGGAAACATCAAGCAAGAGCTCATCGATCTCGCCAACGGCAAGGAGAGCGTCACCGTTGCCATCGATGGTGACCGAGGCGGCGAAATGTTGTTCATGCAACTTTACGACATGATGAAGGTCGACCACGTCGCTCAGGCACCGGTCGGTCAAGAATGGGAACTTCTTCCTCAGAAAACCGTGACGATGTGCCTCCAGAAGAAAGCGGANGCAGCCAAATTCAAACATCAGCTCGACAAGAAGATCGCCGAAGACGATTCTAAATTTGGCGGCGACAAAGATTGGGACAAAGACATGGACGAAGAATTTGTCCAAGAATCGGCCCCAGCGGACATTCAAGAGCTGTTTGACAAGGTCGACGAGATGGGCAAAAACAAGGCCATGATCCGATTCGCAGACGGTACGTTTTCCGACGAAATCGGTCCTTCAAAGCTCGGTGATGCATTGAGCGAAGCAGAAGAGGCGGAAACCGTGCTCATCAACGGCTCGGTATCGGAGAAGGTCATGAACTACGTCAACCAATCCTCGGCCAGCACCGTGGTCGGGACCAAAGAGGGCAAAGGATTCGAAGCCTCCGAGGAACTGACCGTGTGGTTTGCAGACGTTCATCGCTGAACCCCTCACGGTTCACTTAATGGGGCTGTAGGGCCAAGGCCTCTTCATGGACGATGACGACTCGTTTGCATGGCCCGCCGACGAGCAGGAAGCGCAGGCGGACACGAACGCTGAAGCNGAACCAACGGCGCCCAGCGCAGAATCGGTCGACGACACCACACNTTCAGAANGCGGCAANGTGGATGAAACCGACGATGCCGCACCGGTTGAATCGTCCGCAGATTCGCTGGCCGNCGCGGAGACCGTGGACCCCGTCGCAGANCCATCCTCGAACGAACAGTGGACGTTCCCTGTCCGAGCCGCACCCATTTTGGCTCTACAAGGCGAGGANGTCGTTGAGTTCCCGCTGAGCCAACATCGAAACGGAACCGAATCGACTTCACTGGTGATGGACGACCGTTTGATGCGCATTGTTGAGGCGCGGTACGATTCCGACGGCGTTCGTCGACTCAACGTTCGCATGGCGCTGGTGAAAGAACACATTTCGGGGTACTCGCACACCCANCTGGANCTGTTTCAAAAACTGCAGCCCGTGTGGTGGGGAGCGATTGGGTTTGGCCTGTTGATGGCCACCGGTTTTGCTCAAAGCCTCTTGGCGTTGGGTGGAGGAGCGTTTGTCCTCACCGGAGTGGCCGGCCTCTTGATGGCGCAACTCGATCTTCATCGAATTTCGTTCTCCGATCACGGTGGACGCCATGATTTCTACCTGTCCGGGTGGCGTCAGGAGCCGTACCTCATCCACAACAGCACGGCGCTTTTGGGCCCCGCTTTTGTTGACTTCCTTCGAACGTCTGAACTTGAAACCAAGCACATCGATGCGGTCATTGACGCCATGGCTGCACCTCCACAACCCGCTCCGGTCCTTTCTTCGCCGCCTCCGTCAGCGCCANCAACACCGCAGCTACCGCTACCCCCGCCGTCGGTGATCGTCGCCCCCGCCTCTGTNCCAGCCGCTTCAGCAGGTCCTCCGATTTCCGTTGACCAAACCGCACCGTCATCACCGCTCCCACCTCCTCCCTCGGCACCGCTTCCACCGCCCGTGAATCCACAGGTGNNACCTCCANCTCCTACGATGGCGCCNGCNTCAATGCCTGCATCAGCACCACCCGTGCAGCTGCCACCCGCTCCGCTGCCNCCGGCNCCTTTGCCTCCGCCCCCTCCATCAAAATCTCAGATGGACGAGGATGCCCTTTGGGGCGACCTGAACTGATCAGGCCTTCACGCCGCCAGCGGAGGGCAGGTGAACGCTCCTTGCGAGATTTTGCACCTCNGATGCCAANCCGGCCATGTCCGTGGGCAACGGCNGTTCGTCCACCTCCAGCGGAACGCGTCGGCCAAGNCCCGGAATGCGTTCCAGCGCCTCTCCAAGTTCAGCAGCNTCGTTCAGGAAATTTCCTTTTGCACCGGAATGTCGGGCTTCCAGTCGNCGACGCATCCAGCGTTTGAGGACGGGGATCATGTCCACCATCTCGGCGAGCAGTTTCGCTCGATGGTCGTCCTGTCCATCTCCAGCCGGCAGCAATCGCAACACCAGCCGGAGCATTCGCCCGATGCGAACATCCCTCGGGGCCACGTTGACCTCCGATGCGATGCTTCGGCGGACGTCCGCAAGTGCTTCCTGGCCACGGGCGTTGATGGATTCAGCGAGCTCGTTCATGCCCAACAGCGTGGTGAGTTCGGCGAGCGCCNTGANCGCCTTTTCGGTCGCATCTTTGGAAGCAAGACCGGATGGTTGAACGGGCGCAGGAGGTTCGGTTTCGACGACCTCAACAAGAGGGGGCTCTTTCGCNACGGTTTCATCGTCGTGTTCATCCCTTGGTGGTGGTTCTNCGGCCATCACGCTGNTCTCCTGCGGGGCAGGTTCGNAATTCTCATCCACGCCGGGCTCCANGGGATNGTTCGATTCAATCGGCGTTGGNTGGGGCNGTTCTGGNGNTCTCGGCGAGNCCANCGTTTCCAATGCNGGANCACCGTCCGTGGCGTCCATGGCCTCCAGCATCGCTTCATGAGCCTCCTCAAGAGCCGAGGATGGCTGGAGAACAGGGCGTTCGGGTTGTTCAGGACGGGGAACCAGCGTGGGACGGGTGGCTTGTGGTTGCCACAATTGAATGACGTAAGCTTCGTCTTCAACGGGACGTTTTGCCAAGTGAGCGGTGTAGTGGGGAATGTGTTGCGTCAAGCGCTCAAGGCTGTGCGGCTGCCTGCAGAGCAACTCAACCTCCAACCCCAACGCNACATCGCGCTCCCAAGGGAGGGCTCGAAGTCTGCGACGCAACGCATCGTGGTGGTTGAGGTGAGGTCGAGCCTCACTCAACGCTCGGGCGACACGAAGCGTGTCGTGCGGCGCTGCGTCAATCCACGGCTTTACCATCCACCCAACGAGCTCAAGTTCGTTCAGTTCCCGCATGAGCGGTGCGAGCATTCGCGATGCTGCGACGCTGCNTNTTTNNGAACGTNCCNCAGCNCCGTTGGACCGCATCAANGCTGCGACATGATGCTCCAANTCACGCAGCGTCATGTCGGTCGTTGACGATTCGCGTTCCAAACCNCCCGTTCGGCGCATGGCGGCCAANTCNTCCTCCANCATCACACGATGACGTTCNTTGCGACGCNTCATGCGNNCGACAAATCCCTCCATTTCTTCGATGACATNCGCATCCACATCTTCGCTNCCGAGCAGTTCACGTCGCACTTCGACCTCATCCGCACCCTCGAAGGAGACNTCGAGCCCATCCAACTGACCGAGGATGCGCACNCGAGCATCCCANCGTTCCCGNTCAATCGTCATTCGTTCCATGGCGTTCTTCGGATCGTCAAAGACACGCTGACGCCACGNTCCAACGNTCANACCTGCATGCTCGTAGGATTGAACCAGGTCCAACCCGTCGAGCTCAAGTTGTTTCCACAACCCGTCCATNTCNTCGACGATGTTGCGGAGTTCTTGCGTCCGGTCGAGATGNCCGATGAGATNCCNGGAACCTTCGGCGTTTGCCGGCCAGTGCTTTGCAAATTTCTTCCATCGCTCAACCACTTCAAGGTGAGACGCCACGGAGGCCGACACGTTGTCGTGATTGGCCTCCCACTCCATCAAATCGCTGGGACGAAGTTCACCNTCGTGCGGGAACACGATGCCGAGGTCCCTCCACGTCTGCACGGNNTCGGACAAGACGCGCCGTCGCTGCTCCAGCGTCTGGGCGAGCTCGTTGATTTCGCGCTCNAGCGCCTCCAGGTCNTCACGTTCATCGAGTCGCTGCATGGCGTGGCATCGCCGTTCAAATTCAGTGGCCAATCCTTCGTCAAACGGTCCAATCAACTGAACGGCGCCCAGGCGGACGTGTTCCTTGTTTGCATGGAACGCTTGCCACGATTCCAGCGTCTGAAGCGCATCGAGNATGGATTGATTCGTCAGATCCTCGACGGGATAGCCCGACTCGCGAAGACGCTGGGCGCTCGCTTCAATCATGTCGATTTGCCGACGCTCGTCCTCTTCGACCATCTCGAGATGNCGCATGAGTTCATCAACACGTTCTGGGAAGGCGAACAGNCGGTGAAGCGGNGACAGGGCAGCATGGCTCGAAACATCCAGGCGCCCGAGACGTCNAAAGATCGATTGCCACACCTCTGCNTCGCCGGCTTGAATCCACGCAGACTTCGCTCGACTCATCTCCGGTTCCCATGATGCAAGCGTGCGCACGTCTCGGTCGAAGGAAGCGTGGACCTCTTCAACGGAAAACGGATCACCAAGGCGGCCAACGTACGCATCGAGGGTTGCCTGGCCGGCCCGAGAGACAAACGGAGACAGCTCATCGATTCGTTCCCTGAGTTCCGCTGCCGTTTCACGTCGGTCTTCGAGCCAGGTCAATCGCTCCGACCGCCCGCCTTCATGTTCTTCGAGGAACGCCCTCATGCTGTCTTCAGGAAACCCGAATTGGACCAGTGAAGCCAAACGAGCATCGTCGGCATCATCTTCGGGCCGTTCGTCGCTCATTTCTCCTCAACAGAGCCACGGCGCATGGAGGGCTTTCAATATGCTTGGTACAGAAGCGAGCATAACGGCTACTTCTTGCGGACACNACGGTTTCGGCTGCATCATCGGGGGGTCAAAACGGCCGTCCAAAGGCCAAATTCTTCCGCAGACCATAAAGCCGCAACGGACCGCTGGGGTGCAATGAGTCTGTTCGTCGTCGGTCTTGGGTTGCTTTCCGCAGGTGCAGCGGGGTTGTTTGGATACGCCGTCCACCGTGCGAATCAGAAGATGGTGACGCTCCTCGACATGCAAACGCTGCTGAGGGAATCTCAGTCCGCTCATTTTCACCATCTCAACAAAGCCACGGAAGGCATGATGTCGGACATCTCCACGCTTCAATCAACGCTCAATGCGCTTCGGGCCGTCCGACCAAACATCGATGCATCCGTCACGGCCCATCAGTTTCTTTTGAAACACGAGGCCGACACCACGCGACCACTGGACGTAGGGGAGGTTTGTACCGTCCTTCAATCGTTGGTGCAACATCAACCCGTCGAGAACGGCACCAACGTGGGGCCCTCGGTGAATCATTCAGGACTGCTTCGTCGGCTGTTGGACGTGTTGGATCATCATCGCCTCACCATGACGGCGCTTCATCTCGATGGCGACACCGCACATCGATTGGGTTTGGCCGCATCNCACCTTCAGCGATACGAGTGGGCCGANGGCGCTCTGGGGGTTGCCTACCAGCTCTCTCCGGGTCACCAAAGCGTGCTCGAGGGGTTGGAACACATCGCTCGACTCCGGGGCGACGACGCTCTTCACCGCCACTGGCTNGAGGCAAGGATGAAACTCACCCCCGACGATCCAGAACTGCTTCGCGCCCACGCCCACCTCCTGGTGAACATGGGCGACCAGGACGCTGAGCGAGCCGTTCGCCGACTTGAAGCGCTGGGGGTTGACACCGCTGCGGATCGNTCGCTGTTGGCGGGCCTTCGCGCCCGTGCAGGGGCGCGCACGGAAGCCATNGAAGCCATCCTCCANGCGCTCGAGGAAGATCCGAGTCGTTCGGCCGATTGGCTTCAGTACGCTCAACTTTTGGAAGCGGAGGGCGAGAAGGAACTGGCGCTTGAGGCCAACGAGCGGTGCCTGACGCTCGACCGTCAGTGCGGAGAGGCATGGGCCCTCAAAGCCCGATTGCTCGCTGAGAAACAAGGCCATGATCGAGACGCTCTGAAAGCAGCAACGCACGCCGTTGCACTCGACGCAGGCGGCGTTGATGCCGTCTTCCTCAAAGCCGAGCTTTTGGAATTGGAAGGTTCGCTGGTCGCAGCCGAGGAGACGCTTCTCAAAGCCTTGGATGCACAGCCCTACAACGGTGAACTCCGGGCCCGCATGGCGAGCCGATGCTTGATCCAGCACCGTGTTGACGACGCATCGGCGCTGTTGTCTTCAACGCCCGACGGAATCGATCACGCCCTTCTTCACACCGTCGAAGGGCGCCTTCATCTCGCCCATGCTGACCGTCTTCGGGACGGGACCGGGGTCACGGATCGAGCGCTTTTGGAGGCGGCACTTACGGCGTTCAACGGCGCCTTGGCGCTTGACAGAGAACTCAACGTCGCGTGGCTGGGGTTGGCCCGAACCCAGCGCATGTTGGGCGAGCTCGAAACGGCCGGTGAATCGCTGAGCCGAGCCCAGCGCTTGGGCTCGGACAACGACCCGTCCATTGCCTGTGAATCGGCTCTTTTGGCGCTCGACAACGGGGACGTGCAAGCCTCCCTCATTTACGTCGACGCGGCTGAAGTCCACGGACAGAACGCCACCACGGCCTACATCCGAGGCAACATCTCAGCAGGCAAAGGTCAACTGAAACAAGCGCTGTACCATTACAGCGACTGCCTCACCTTGGACCCCGCTCACATTCGAGCTCGTTTGAATCGCTCGTCGGTGCACATGGGTCTGGGCGACGCGCAAAAAGCGCTGGACGACGCAGAGGCACTCCTCGACCTCGCACCCCAACTCGCCGTGGCGCGCATCAGGAAGGGCGACGCTCACATGCATCTTGCCGAGTGGGACGCCGCCTCGAAGGAATTCAAGCACGTTCTGGAATCCGCACCGCACCACACGCACGCACTGACGCAGTTGGCGGCGTGCTACATGAGCATGGACCGAGCCGAACGAGCCGAGGCCCCCCTCAACGAAGCCCTTCGGCAGTCTCCTGATCACGCCGCAGCGTGGTACCAGCGTGGTCTCTACTACATGCACTTCGACAACCTCGATCACGCCCTTTCGGACTTTGAAGCCGCAGTTCGATGCGACGGACACCATCTTGATGCCCGGTTGCAAATCGCTGCACATCACCACGGTTTGGGTCAGATGGAGGCTGCTGAGACGGCTTGGAAAGCCATTTTGACGGTTGACCCGGACCATCAACTGGCCAAAACTCGCCTCAGCGAGTGCGAGAAAAACTTGATGAAAAGCGCTTGACCACCCCTTCTCGAGGAGCGGTGGTTGATTGACCGAAGTCAAAGAGTTGAACCTCACTGAAATCCTCACAGCTCTGCAGGATTTCATGACTTCAGATGGCTCCATCTCTCAAGAGCAACGTGAATTCTATTCCGTGTTCAGACAACACCTCAACGAACACGAGGGCGAATTCAAGGTGGAAGACATTGAACGCTTGCTCATGGCCGCAAAGGCCGACGTTCCCGATCTCACCGAAGAGGAATTCTTCAAGATGGGCGAGGCCATTCTCACACGGTATCGCAACAAAAACGAGGACGCCATCAACGAGCGGATACGTGCACTCGCTGCGGAAGAGGCCCGCAAGCGGGCGCTGGCCGAGGCAGAACGCGCCAAACGAGAAGAAGAAGAGCGTCTCGCTGAAGAAGCTCGCTTGGCGGAGGAAGAACGTCTCGCTGAAGAGGCCCGAATCGCCGAAGAAGCTCGTCTCGCCGAAGAGGCACGTCTCGCCGAAGAGGCCCGAATCGCCGAAGAGGCCCGAATCGCCGAAGAGGCCCGTCTTGCAGAGGAGGCACGTCTTGCCGAAGAAGCTCGCCTCGCGGAAGAGGCACGTCTTGCCGAAGAAGCTCGCCTGGCCGAGGAAGCACGCCTCGCTGAAGAAGCTCGCCTGGCCGAGGAAGCACGCCTCGCTGAAGA
>NZMN01000012.1 GCA_002694525.1 Methanobacteriota archaeon | reverse complement strand
TCGGCGAACTCTTTGACGACGTTCGCGTGGCAGGCTTGTCCATTGGGGTCTGGGCCCTGGTTCTGGGCATCCCGATGTTCTTGTTCATCTCGGCCATCATCACCTACCTCGACCGATTGGTCAGTGGCGAGGACGAAACGGTGTCGTGAACCCACAGATGAAGACGAAGAATGAAAAGGAATCCGTACGAAAAAGGGCCCATGGGAAAGCGTGTGGCGTTGCTCGCAATCGTTTTCCTTCTGGCGCTGGCGCCCTTCGGCCAAGTCGTTGCCAGGGACAACGGGATGTGGAACAGCTCCGGCGGCTGCGGCTGCCACGGCGGAACCGGTGTCACGGCGCAACTCACCGGATTGCCCTCTGCTTACGTGGCATCGACGACGTACACGTTGACCGTCTCCATGAGCACGACGCCCAACACCGGTGGGTTCAACCTCGAAGTGAATCGAGGGGCGCTCTCCAATCCGGACGCCAACACCCAGGTTTCGGGCAACGGCTTCCAAGCCACGCACGGCTACTCGCCCGGCACCGCNTCGTGGTCCATGGACTGGACCGCTCCGGCCAGCGGCTCAGGGACCGTCCAATTTGACCTGGCCGTTCTTTCGGCCAACGGGAACGGACGCACCAGCGGGGACAGCTACGGCACGTACTCAACCAGCCTGTTGGAGGACGTCCCTTCGAACGTCGCTCCCACCGTGGCCGATGTTTTGGTCGCACCGACGAACCCGTACACCGCCGACGACCTGTCGGTCACCTACACCTTCAGCGACGACGACGGTGATGCGGAAAGCGGAACGACGGTCGCGTGGTACCTCAACGGCGTTCACCAACCCGACCGAACCGGACTCACGCTTCCCGCTGCCGCAACCGCAAAAGGCGATGCGTGGCACGCAGCCGTNACCCCTTCAGACGGTACCAACACCGGAAATGCGGTCGCCTCCAGCCCGGTGTCGATCCTGAACTCTGCGCCAACCATCACCNCCCTCACGCCGAGCAGCGAAACACCGGACACCTCCGAAGCCATCACCTTCACCTACCAGACCAACGATGACGACGGCGACGATGTTTCCCAAACCGACGTGCGCTGGCGACTGGACGGTGCCGTTGTTTCCTCGCTGGACAACGCCACCACCTTGCCGTCGGTCGCCACGCGCTCGGGTGATGTGTGGGAAATTGAACTGAGGGTGTCCGACGGGACCGACCAGTCGACATGGTTCACATCACCCGCCGTCCTGGTGGGCTCCAGCAACCAGGCACCCTCGGTGGCCGACGTTGGCTTCTCGACCGCCGTTCCGCCGACGACCAACGACGACATCCTTGCGACTTGGGTTGAATCCGACCCGGACGACGACGAACTGGTGGACCACGAAATTGTGTGGTACCGCAACGGTGAGACCGTTGCCGANGCAGAGGGGTTGAATCCACTTCCCGGAGACTTAACGGCAAAAGGGGAAATCTGGGTGGCGCAGGTTCGTGTGTCCGACGGTGAAGCGTGGTCGCCTTGGACCAACAGCGACGAAATCACCGTNGCCAACGCACCACCGACCGTCGCNAAGGTCGAACTGTCCTCTCCAACGTTCTCCGCCCTGCACGACCTTGCGGTCAACTTCACAGCGAGCGATGACGACGGGGACGATGCATCGCTGGTTGAGGTCCGTTGGTTCCTCGACGATGTTCGACAAACCGACGTCGGCAACGAAGATCGTCTCCCCGCCGCTCACCTCTCNCGNGGGGACACCTGGCACGCCGTCGTCGTCGTAAGCGACGGAACGGACACGACGGAGGCGACGTCCGATGCCGTGCTCATCGGCAATGCGCCGCCCACCGTCAGCGTGGTGTGGCCCGAAGATGCACATTCACTGACCGATCTGGNACCGGTGATTTCAGTTGTTGATGTGGACGGCGATTCGACGTCCTTCACCACGACGTGGTACAAAAACGGATTCAGAGACGCCGCACTCGCGAACGCAACCTCGGTGCCGGTTGAAAAGTTGGCACCCGAACAAACGTGGAGACTGGTCGTTGAATCCACGGANGGAGCNACGNAAGGGCAAACGGTGGACACCACGGTGTCCCTCGTCAACCTCAACCCGACGGCCGTCATTGAAACGAAGACAAGCCGAGTGTTCATCGGCGAAACGACCGTGCTTTCGGCCGATGCATCCACCGATGTCGACGGCGAAATTTTGGTTCATCGATGGACATGGGAAGGAGGTTTCGCTCTCGGNCCGCACGCTGAGGTCGTCGTTCAGGAAAACACGCTGATCACGCTCACCATCACCGACGACCACGGCGCCACCGCAAACNCCTCACTGAACTTGGAACCGGTCCAAGGCCCCCGAACGCTCANCCTTCAGGGCACCCACGACGGCGACGGGCGCGTGTCCCTCCAGTGGACGTGGACGGGCGACACCGTTTCGTTCAACGTGCTTCGCAACGGCGTTCTGGTGGGCACCACCAACGAAACCACCTTTGTCGACCGACCGNTGATGAGCGGCCTGAACGAATACACGGTGCAGCCCTTCGACGACGAGCGAACGTTCCTTCGTGGTACGGGCGACGTGCGTGTTGAGGTCACGGGTGTCGAGATTGAACAGCCCGAACCGTCCCGCGGGTTGGGCTACGGTTTGGGAGCTGGTCTGGTTCTCGTCCTGCTCCTNCTNCAGTTCATGGTCTTGAGAAAAGGGGGTGGACGAGCGTGAAACGCACGCCCGTNTTGCTCGCNGTCGCTGTTCTTCTGATGGCATCCAGCCTCGGCTCAGCCAACCCGAACGGCGTGGGGCAAGGCACCTTTGACGCGCAGTGCGGCGGGGCCTGTCACGGCGACGCCGACATGAACCGTTCGTCAAGTTCCACCGTCGCCGTCGACGCCCCGGAAACAGCGTACGAAGGGTTGCCAACCAGCGTTTCCGTCACCATCACCGACGTTGAAACAACCGTTTCCGGGTTGCTGGGTGTGTTCCTTCTGTCCGACCTCTCCGGTGCCGACGACACGCCGGCCGATGCGGGATGGACCATCCTTTCAAACAGCGAAGGCGGGGACCAAAATTACGTTGAAATCACCGTAGCACCCGGTGAAACCGAACGGACCGTGACGTGGACGCTTCGAGCCCCCAGCCTCGGAGACCACTCCCTCCACGCCGCCATTCATCACGGCACCGAAAGCGGCGAGGAAGCCCCGTTCTTCGGTGCCTCAACGCAGCCTGCCGTCGTTGAGGTCGTCGCCGTTCCCGAGAACCTACCTCGCTTGTCCCCTTCGTTTGCACCCCCGGTTTCTCGGGACGTCGGCGAGGCAAGCACCCTCCTGCTGCAAACCGTTTCGGTTCAGTCCGTGGACGTCGAGTGGCGACTCAACGGCGGACCCGTGAACACCGTCGTCGCCGCCAGCGCCGGTGTGGACGCCTGGACGTTTGACCTGCCCCCAAGCCTGCAACCCGCTTCGTTGGAATGGCGAGCGCTTCTCTCGGGTGAGGGTCCGGATCAAACGACGCCTTGGTTCACACTGCAGAGCGAAGAACCGTCCTGGGAGGTGGACGAAACAGCGGCCTACGTCCAATCCATGACCCTGCTGTTCGTCTTCATGGTGGCGTACATGTCGCTTCATCGCAGGTCGGGTGAACCTCAAGCAGCGAAGTACGATGCGTTCGAGGAGGTTGACGGCTGATGGTGTCGGCTCCGACCCTCCACGTGGTTTCGACCGAACTCGTCGTCGGCTCCTTCGCCACGGCCGGTGTCGCCTTCCTCCTGGCAGGGCTGGCCAGTCACGGCTGGCTCAACCTTCGCCGCCATCTCAAACTCGCCGACAACGTTGCTCACTTTGCCCTGGCCTTCGGCCTGATCGCCATGCCGTTNGCCATGGTGACCGGGATTCAATCAAGCCCCGGGGAGGGCGTTGACCATCCGCTGCTCATCAACAAGATGTTCCTTGGCTCCGCCGCCGTTGGTTTAGCACTCGGNGTGTTGTTGACGCGCCGTCGACTCGGGGAGCACGTTTGGAGCGACGTATGGGGCAGGCGCTGGCAAAGCCTNGGTGGGTTGTCGGCCGTGGGTCTCGTGCTCCTGACCGCCTCGATTGGAGGAACGTTCACCCGCGGAGAGTCGCTNCTCGANGTCTTCAGCTTGCCCTACGACACGGTCCCCCTCATGCCCGTCTGGTTGTCCGGCGTGGTCCTCTTGGTCGCAGTGGGCAATCTTTTGGCCATGCGGCGAGGGCGAGCGGCCTGATCACAAACCCGCCATNTCGCCTGTTTGGATGGTCCACTGGCTGGCGTAAACGCCGCCGGAAGCGACGAGGTCGTCGTGAACGCCGCGCTCGACGATGGCGCCGTCCACCATGGAGAGGATCTCGTTGGCGTTGCGAATCGTGCTCAGCCGGTGAGCGACGGCGATGGTGGCACGCTCCTTGCCAGAGGACAGAAGGTTCTCTTGGATGCGTCGTTCGGTCTCAGCGTCCAACGCACTGCTGGCCTCGTCCAAAATCAGAAGACTCGGGGCTTTNAGCAGAGCCCTCGCCAGCGAGATACGAGCTCGCTGACCACCGCTGAGCATGGCACCTCGGTCCCCAACAAGGGTGTTGATGCCGTCCTCGAGTTCTTGGACAAACTCCCAAGCNCCCGCCATTTTGAGGGCTGCTTCAAGCCCCTCNTCGGTGGCCTCTTGGTTGTAGACCACGTTGTCGCGAACCGACCCGTAAAACAGGAACGGGTCTTGACTCACGAAACCGATGGCTTCACGGAGTGAGTGGAGGGTGTAGTCGGTGATGGGGCGCCCGTTGACAAGCACTTCGCCGCTGTCGGGCGTGTAGTACCTCATGAGAAGTTTGAGGATCGTCGTTTTGCCGGCACCCGTGTGCCCCATCACGCCGAGGAACTCGCCTTCCTCAACCTTGAACGATATGCCGTTGAGCACCTTTACGGACGTGTTGGGATAGGTGAAGTACACCTCGTTGAATTCCACCGTCTNAATGCCGTTTTCAAGTGCGATGGCATCCTCGTCGTCCACGATGGTGGGCTCGAGGTCAACGGCGGCGAAGACGCGCCGTGCAGCAGCCTCTCCCCGCTGGAGTTGATTGACCAGGATGCCGAAGATGAACATCGGCATCGTCATCCGAGTGCTGATGAGGAGGAAGGTGACCAGTTGTCCCGTGGTGATTTCACCCTGGCTGGCAAAGTAGCCACCGGCGGTCGTCAACAGCCCNAAGGCCACGCCCGCCACGGCGTANATCATGGGGATGAAGCGGTTGCGATCGGCGCTGGCACCCATGGCCTGGTCCCTGTAGGAGCCGGATTCGGTGGCGACCCGATTGGCCTCCCACTGTTCTGCGTTGTAGGCTTGCACCACGGCGATGCCGGAGATGAGGTTTTCAAGCACGGCGTGAATGTCNCCCGTCGATTCCCGTTGCTTCCGGTACTTGCGCTGCACGCGAGTGGAAAACCAGTACACGGCGGGCACGATGAAAATGATGGGTGTGAAGAGNACCGCAGCGAGTTTCCACGACATCAAGACGAGGATGAGAAACGCAGTGGCGAAGGTGACGAAAATCCGGATGATGGAGGTNGAAGAATCTGANACAACGTCTTCGAGTTGGTTGACGTCGCTGGAAAGCACGGACATGATTTGGCCGGTCTGCCGCAGGTCGTAATACGAGGCCTCCATGGCGATGAGCGAACGCGTGGCGTCCATGCGGAGGTCGTGCTGAATGTTGTAGCCAAGCGTTTGCCACGAATACTCCGAGATGCCTTGGAAGATCGCCAAGAACAGGAACCCGAGGAAAATCAGCACGCCGTAGCCAACGGCAGGGTCGCTGTGAACCGCCGAAACCATGCTTTGGACAACGGCCGGGCCCGACAGGACGTCCGTGGTGAAATAGTCCACAGCCAGCCCGATGGCCACGAAGGGCATGAGGTCGAAAAAGCGGGCGGCGCCGTTGGCAAAGATGCCAGCAGCCACACGCTTGGGGTATTTTTTGGCGTAGGGGACAATTCGCCANATNTGCTTGCCCAAAACGTCCGTTTGACCGTTGATGTCTTCCGGAGACATCTTGTCGCCTGCGGCTTTTGCAGCATGCGCTTTGGTCATGGTCCGAGGCCGTTGACCAAGACTCTTGAACCCTCGGTCGGAACCACAATCTCCAGAGACCGTTCATCCAATCTTTGATGAGGCACCCTGCGTTGGGAAACCCATGCAGAGGCAACGCCGGCAAACCTCTTTGCTCTTTTTTTCGCTCCTCGTGGTGCAGGTGCTCTCTCCGCTTGCGTTCGCCCAGGCCGCTGATGAAACGATGCCCACGGACACCTCAGCGGACCTGACGCTGCTCGAGCACCTGGACATCGCACCGACGCCTACGGCCAAGAACGGTTGGCTTTCGTCCGACGATGCTGCGAGCACAACCGCTCTTCTCTANCGAGACGTTGCGCTGGTGTCCCCCGGCGAATGGACGCAACGGACCGGTGAAACGCACGTGGATGGGTTTCACATCCTCGGCCACACGTTCCCGGTTCCAAGCGAGTGGTTCCACGAACTNGCCGCCGTTGGAATTGACTGCTTCTCGTTCATGCCGCCCGCCAGCTTCCACTGCGACGTCAACGGGCAAACGCCTGCCCGCCTGGCCGCCCTTGATGTGCTTGGNTTGGCCGCCATGGACNCNACNGACAAGGTACAGACCGACCTGGTTCGAGGTCTCTTGGGCCTCGAGATGACTGCACCCAATCCATTCGTTAACGAGGAGGGAGCGCTGGTCAACGTCGTGCTCTCCGGAGAGGCGCTTCCAGAAGGCCTTGAACAGCGCTCCGACGTCGTGCTCGATTCCCACAGCGGCCGCTTTGCCACCGTGGCCGTCGGTGTCCAAGGGCTGGCCTGGCTCGTGGCCCANGACNCCGTTGAGTGGGTTGAGCCCCGTCCGGTGTTTGAACTGCTGAACTCGGTGGGNATCGAGGTGATGAACGTCGACGACACCTGGGACAGCACGAACATGGCGAACATCGATGCTTCGTGGACCGGCCTGAGCGGTGAGGGTGTCATNGTGACGGTGGCCGACACCGGTCTTGACAACGGCGTCAACAACACCAACATGCACCCGGATTTCCGCGACCACATCACCGGCATCCTCTCGTTCCCACCCGCTGCATCAACGTGCAGCGCCCTTGGTTTGAGCCCGTGCGGGGACGACGCAGAAGACCTCCACGGCCACGGCACGCACGTNGCGGGNTCGGTGCTGGGCGACGGGACCCACAGCAACGGTGCCATCATCGGTGCCGCACCCGAGGCGCATCTCCTGGTGCACTCCATCGCCACCACCCACAACAGCGAGGAAAAACTCCTCGGCATCCCCAACGACCTGGACGACATGTTCAAGCTCGCNTGGGCCAACGGAAGCCGAGTTCACACAAATTCGTGGGGCTCAGCGGTTGCTGGCCAGTACACCACGTCCTCCATGCAAGCCGATGCCAGCGCGCGAACCCACGACGAGATGGTCATCCTCTTTGCGGCGGCAAACGAAGGAGCCGACGCCAACCGAGACGGTGAGATCGACCTNGACTCAATGGGNAGCCCGGCCACGGCCAAGAACGTGCTGACCGTTGGCGCATCGGAAAACGACCGTGCCAACATGAGCTTTGTTTGGGGCAGCACCGATTACGGTTCGCCGATTTCAACCGACCGACTNGCGGACAACCCCGAGGGCATGGCGGCGTTTTCTTCACGAGGCCCCACCGACGANGGTCGCCTCAAACCGGACTTCTCAGCACCCGGNACGATGATCCTCTCAACCAANTCCCGAAGCACGAGTTCAACGGGTTGGCTCGCACACAACGCCAGCTACACCTACATGGGCGGAACGAGCATGGCAACGCCTCTGACCGCAGGAGCCTCAGCCCTGCTGCTCGANCACTTGATGGACAACTTGGGAGAGACCAACCCCACGTCTGCCCTGGTGAAAGCGATCTTCACCGCCAGTGCACACGACATGACGGGTCAGTACTCCTCCACCACCAACGGCGCCGGCGAAACAGCGCCCAACAACCACGAGGGATGGGGTCGAATCAACATGTCTCAAGCCATCAACACGTCCTACTTGCAAGGGCACTCGGTCACGACCAACGCCGATTCGGGNTGGTCGTTCATCGTCCCAGCCAGCGCAGACGACATCAACATCGCTCTGACCTGGACGGACCCNGCGTCAACACCCGCCGCCTCAACAAACCTCGTCAACGACGTGGATTTGGCCCTGAAAAGCCCCTCTGGGACGTGGACCAACGTCAGCAACAACCTCGACAACCTGAGGGGNCTCACGCTGGCATCACCCGCTCAAGGGACGTGGGAACTCCACGTGCTCGGNACCAACGTTCCAACCGGACCGCAATTCTTTGCCGTGGCGTTGACCGGAGACTACAGCCTCTCCAACCTGACNCAGGACACCGACCTCGACGGCTACGAAGACGATGACGACGACTGCAACACCACGGCGGGAACCTCAACCGCCGACCGAACGGGCTGCCCCGACACCGACGGGGACGGCTATTCCAACCCCGACGGNACGTGGACCGTCAACAACGGCGCCGACGCCTTCCCGAGCGTTCCAACNCAGTGGGCCGACTCGGATTTCGACGGCTACGGCGACAACCCGGTGGGCTTCGAACCCGATGCGTGCACGGCCACGGCTGGGAACTCCACCGGCGACCGATTTGGCTGCCTCGACACCGACGGGGACGGCTACTCCAACCCCGACGGGACGTGGACCACGGCCAACGGAGCCGACGCCTGCGACGGTGTTTCGGGCACCTCGTCCCAAGACCGNAACGGGTGTGCAGATCAGGACGGTGACGGTTACTCCGACCCCGACGGGTCCTGGGGCNCCNGCAACGGTGCCGACGCCTACCCGACCGACGACACCCAGTGGGCCGACAGCGACGGCGATGGCTACGGCGACAATCCNCCACCGGCCACCGCCGGGGACAGCTGTCCTTCGGTGAACGGTGCCTCGGACCAAGACCGATACGGCTGCACGGACAGCGACGGCGACGGATATTCCGACCCTGACAGCGTATGGACCGTCGCCAACGGCGCCGACGCCTTTGCNTCGGACTCCACGCAGTGGGCCGACGGTGACGGCGACGGCTACGGCGACAACCCGAGTGGAAACAGCCCGGACGCCTGTCCCTTGCTGTTTGGAACCTCGACGGAAATGGGACGGTTGGGGTGCGCCGATTCGGACGGCGACGGCTACGCCGATGTCGACGATGCCTTCCCCAACGAGGGCACGCAGTGGGTCGACAGTGACGGCGACGGCTACGGCGATGAAGCCGCAGGTTTCCAAGGCGATGCGTGCCCAACAACGTCGGGCAGTTCGACCAGAGACCGATTTGGCTGCACCGACAGCGACGGTGACGGGTCCTCGGACGGCGACGCAAACTGGACCGCTTCCAACGGAGCCGACATCGCTCCCAACGACAACACGCAGTGGGTCGACAGCGACGGCGACGGTTACGGCGACAACCCGTCGGGCACCAACGGCGACCAGTGCCCCGCCGTAGCGGGCAACTCGACGCAGGACCGAAGAGGGTGCACCGACACGGACGGCGACGGGTATTCCGATCCCGACGCCGGTCACACCGTCAACGACGGTGCCGATGCCTTCCCCAACGACCCCGCGCGCTGGGGCGACGGGGACGGGGACGGCTACGACGATGGACTTGACGACGATTGCCCGCTGTTCTACGGTACGTCCGTTCACGACCGCAAGGGGTGCCCGGATCAAGACGGTGACGGATACTCCGATCCTGACAGCGGTTGGACAACGGCCAACGGGGCCGATGCGTTCATGACCGATTCCACCCAGTGGAACGACACCGATGGTGACGGCTACGGCGACAACGCCAGCGGCCTGGTGCCCGATGCCTGTCCGACCACCTATGGTGCGTCGTGGCAAAACGGAACGTACGGCTGCCCGGACGCCGACAGCGACGGCTGGAGCGACATCGAAGACACTCACCCCGGCGACGGAACCCAGTGGTCCGACAGCGACGGCGATGGATTTGGCGACAACCCCGGCGGGACCAACCCGGACGCTTGTCCATCCCAGCCCGGCAACTCGACCAAGGGGAACCGTTTGGGTTGCCCCGACAACGACGGTGACGGTTGGGACAACGTCATTGACGCGTTGCCTGAACAGGGGACGCAGTGGCTGGATCAGGACGGTGACGGCTACGGCGACAACGCCACGGGACTGCTCCCCGACGCTTGTCCGGGTGAAGCCGGTACGTCCAACGTCGGCCTTTACGGGTGCGTTGACGACGACGGGGACGGACACGCCAACCTCACCGATGATTTCCCAAACGACCCGACTCGATGGATCGACACCGACCAAGACGGGTTTGACGACGCCGAAGACGCGTGCCCCCTGAGCGCTGGAACCTCAACGATTGACCGACTCGGTTGCGTTGACAGCGACGGTGACGGTGTATCCAATCCCACCCCTCCGATGGGCAACGACACCGGTTGGAGCGTGGACGACGGTGCGGACGCCTTCCCGTTCGAGCCCAGCCAGACAACGGACGCCGACGACGACGGTTATGGCGACAACGCAAGCGGTTTCCAAGCCGACGTTTGCCCCTCCGATGCAGGCTCCTCCTTCGTTGACCGATTTGGGTGCGTGGACGAGGACGCCGACGGTGTTTCGGACATCAACGACGCGTTCCTCGGCGACCCGTCGCAGTGGACCGACACCGACGGCGACGGTTTCGGCGACCATCAAAACGGAACCGAGCCCGATGCTTGTCCAACCACACCCGGCACCTCGGTGTTGGACGTCCATGGTTGCGTTGACGGGGACGGGGACGGTGCGAGCGACAACGGCGATTTGTGGCCCAACGATGCCTCGCAGTGGTTTGACAGCGATGGCGACGGCTACGGTGACGAGACCGGTGGAACGGACGGCGACGACTGTCCTTACGAGGCCGGCACGTCCACGAAAGGCGGTAGCTTCGGTTGTCCAGACGGGGACAACGACGGCTGGTCGGACGCACAAGACACCTTCCCGGAGGAGCGCAGTCAGCACATCGACACCGACGGTGACGGCTACGGCGACAACGCAACCCTTGGCGCGCACAAACCCGACCATTGGCCAAACGACGCCTCACGAAACACCGCCGAGGCAACCATGACGTGCAGTTACACGTACAGGGAAGTCGACTTGGCAGAGAGCGGGTACTTCGAATTCACGTGCGGCATCGCCTCGTCAATGAGTTCGCAATTCGCTGCCGTGGTGTCGTTGGAAGCCACCTCCAGCATCACCAGTCAGTCCACGGAGCAGTTGGTCACCTTCGCCCAATCCAGCGAAGTTCAAGTCCTGACGTTTTCAGGCCGAGCGGAAAAGGTCGGACCTCATCAGCTCCACATTTCAGCGCGAGAACCGGGTGCTGAGACCCCCATGGACACGGTGACGGTGCTGATCGAGGCCGTGGATTCCAACGCGCCCGTATCGACCGCCGCCGACGAGACCGGAGGGTCGGTCATGTCCGCTCTCCAGGACAGCACGCTGCTCCAAGCCGCCCTTGCAGGATTGGTGCTCTTCGTGTTGATGGGGACGCTCATGCTTCGAGGGCAAAACCGTCGGCAGCGAGAGGCGGAACGCAGGTTGGACCGTGCCGCTGAACTTCGTCAACGCCGTGGACTGGCCGAACGTCCTGAGCACGGCACAAGCCAGCAAATCATCCGCTCTGCAAGTGAACGCAACTCGTCGTCCATGTTCAAGGAATTCCGGCGCAATCGGTGAACGAGTTCGCACAACCGATTCCCTCAAAGGGGAGAGGCTTTTCGTCGTGCATACCACACTGCGGATATGGTGAAGTGGTTATCATCTGAGGTTTCCAACCTTATGTCGTGGGTTCGACTCCCGCTATCCGCACCTTTCCACCACCTCCAAGACGCTTCGCTTGGGACGGTCCGTCTCGCAATCATCAAAGGCTCACCCGGAGGTGTGTGGGTTGAGCCTTCGGTGATGACATGGAATTCCTTGCGCTCTGTCTGTTGACGCTTTGGTTGTATTTGCCAGGTTTTCTCGCCAACACCTTTGCGATGATGTGGGGGAAGTGGCTTCCGAAAACAGGGTACGGCCCGTGGCCCATCGACGGAGGTCGCGTCATGGCCGACGGAAATCGAATGCTGGGTGACGGGAAGACATGGAACGGCCTCATCGGGGGCTCCTTGACGTCCGGGTTGTTGTGCGTCATCGTTGCCTCAACGGTCAGCACAGGCGACATGAGCACCGTTTTTGACGAAGGTGCAACCGTGTTCGCACACCCTCTGACGGGTGCCGAGAACGCTTGGTTTTACGTCGGTGGCACCACCGGCGCAGCGTTCATTCTGGGAACCTTCCTGGGCTTCGCGTGCCTTGTGGGAGACAGCACGGGGTCGTTTTTCAAGCGACGACGCGGGCTGAAGCGAGAGGGCGACATCTCGTCAAAAGCTCCCCTGCTTGACACCCTCCCGTTCGCCATCATGGTGTTCTTGTGGGGTCAACTCTTCCTGGGTCCCTCCGTTTTGGCGGCCGAAGAGCTGCGTGCCCCCATGGTGGCACTGGTCGTGATCACGCCTGTCTTGCACCGCTCGTTCAATCTGATCGGCTACAAGATCGGTTGGAAAGACGTCCCCTACTGAACACGGCTCGGCACCGAACGAAACTTCTTGTAGAGCACCAAGCGGTNNTTTTCCATGGATGAGGTTGTGGACGTCACTCNNCCTCATTNGGACGGTGACNCAACNANNANCGTNCGATGGCCTCACCCCGCATGGGCGATGCCTGCTGGCATGCTTCTCGCATACAGCGAAATCATCGCTCGCTTGTTCTCAGGTGAGGACATGGTTGATTCGGTCTGGCCTCACGCCGTCCGCTCGTTGGAATGGACCATGGCCCTGCGTGCGTCGTCTGCNACAACCCTCTCCCTGTTCTTCCTCGCTGCTCTTGCTGGTTNTGNCTTGCGAGCGTTNGTCAACTCAACCGGGCACCGCAGTCCCTTCCTGGCACTGCCCTACGCCGTGGTGGGTGCCTTGTTGGCCCTGATCTCGCTCCACTTTTTGCTGGACGTCTTCTACCTCCGAGGCGCCTTTCTCTTGCTGCCCACGCTGATGGGGTGGAGCTTAGCGGCCGCTCTTGTCGGCCTTGGTGGCCCACCCAGCCTGCGCTCACCGGGACAAGATCGAATCTCATCGGTGCGTTTATTCCAACTCTTCGGGGTCTTTTTTGCCGCTTGGTTGGTGATGCCCGGTGTTCCGGCCGTGGTCGGTTTTGCGCCCGCACCCCCCGGCACGCCCACCATCGGCTACGGCTCGTTTCCTGCCCCNTACACGCTCACCCAGTATCGCTCNATGTACCCCATGCCCGATGAGGTGGTTGCGGTNCAGGGCGACCTCGAAGCTCACGTTGAGTTTAGCGTGTACGTTTCCCTGCCCGACTTGCCCGAGGACTCACCCGTAACCCACCTTCCGCTTGCCGTTCTGCTCCACGGGTTTGGCTACCCGGACGCCGATGCCTACGAGTCCTGGATCACCCATCTCGGGGCAAAAGGCATGGCGGTCGCCTTCATTCAGTANCCCTCCGACCTCCGTCCTGAAGGGCACGAACAGCACGAGGCATCCTACGCAAACGGCACCAGTGACTACCTGCAACACACCTACCGNGACCTCGCCATTCGAGCAGCGCTGGATCACGTTGACTCAATCCTGCTGAGCGATGAGCGCGAGGCTCCGCTGGACGAGCACNTGGGCGACGTCGTCGTCGACCCGACCTCGCTGTGGACCGGCGGGCATAGTTTAGGCGCAGCCTACACCTTCATCACCCTCGACGCTGCTCTTGAGCGTGGATGGGGCAGCAAGGCGTTGGTGGTGGCGCTCGAGGCCCCTGCGAGCCGACCGATGCAAATCGGTCTCCAACCGGACTTGTCCGAATTGCCGGACGAAACGATGGTGCAAATCGGCGTCCCACAAGACGACATGAGCGTCGGCATGTGCCCTGGTGCCTTCCATCAGCGGGTGTTCTCCTTCCTCCCCGACGAGCGAAACCAACTGATTGAAGTCCAATCCGATCACTACGGCTTTCCGCGATTGGTGGCAAGCCACTACCTGCAGACCGACCCCGCCCGAGACACCCTTTCCGACTGGAGTTTCTATCGCAGGATTGATGCCCAAGCGGACTACCTCGTCGCTCACGGCCGCAACGACACCTTCACCGCCGACTTTGCCTTCCAATACATGACGGACNAAACGATGCTCACCGACATGGGTGAGTGGTCCGACGGAACACCTGTGTTGCCGCTGATTTGGCACACCGATGCCATTGAACGGGTTCCGTCCTTTGCGGGCTGTTCGTAGAACACGGTTTCAAAAAGAAAAGAGGTGAGCGTGGTTCATGGTCGAGAGTTCTGTTTCCAGCGACGTGAAGTCGTTGTGGAAGTGGATTGGAGGCTCGGCCTTCCTCGCTTCCATGTGTTGCATCCCAAGCGTGGTCTTGGTGCTGTTTGGTCTCGCAAGTGTGTCNAGCGCTGCTGCGTTGTCCAACGACCTCTACTGGGGAACCAACGGCATGAGCTGGTTTCGCCCGGCTCTGTCGGTGTTGAGTCTGGTGTTGGTCGCCCTCGGCCTTGTTCTGTACTTCAGAAACGACGGTATATGCACGCTTGACGAGGTGCGACGACAACGAAAACGCATCGTCAACACATCGGTGATTGCAGTGACCCTNGCCGTGTTGATCTACGTCGTGTTCAACTTCATCATCCTCACCGAAATCGGTGTGGCGCTGGACCTGCCGTGGGAAAGCAGCCGCCTGTGGAACTAGTCAAGCCCCGCTTCTCTGGGTTTTGCAGCCCACGCCCCANGCTGGGTTNTCCTCCATGGCTCGACGAGTGTCCTCCAACAACCGCTCCTCAGCGGTTGGCTCAAGGGGCGGAGCGGGCGTTGTTGCGAGGGAGAGATGGTANCCCTCGTCTTGCCAATATTCCAATTGTATTTTTNAATTTTCAATNTGAATCTCGTGATTCCCTTTTCCAGTTGGAATTACAATTTCACGGGGATTGAGATGCATGCCTTTCCCGAGACATTTNTGCACAGCTTCCTTCCCCGTCCANGCTTGAAAGACNTGCTCAGGCGATGAGCGAAGNGCCGCCAATTCGCTTGACTTGGCCATCATGTCGTACGCNTTTTCCGAAAGCGTCCGTTCCAGAGGCTCAGCATCAAGCCCGACGTTGCACTCCGAACNNACCAGAGCGACAAAGGCACGTCCACCGCTGTGCGTGATGGAGAAGTGCGGCAGNGGAGCGCGCAGCCACACGCCCTGCACGTAGGCCAGCGAGGGGGCTCGAAACCCGTCGCGTACCACTTCCACGACCGAAAGGTCCGACAGCCCTGAANAAGCCAAACATTGGCCCAAGAGCCAGCGACCTGTGAGGTGTTCTTCCCTCCGCTTCTGCGTTGCAAAGGTCGCCACCTCCGCAGCGGAAGCCAGCGGGACATCGATGAGGTCCCAGTCCTGAACACCCACAGAGTGGATGCTCACATCCTGGACAGAAGATGGTGGGAGGTGCTGAACGATGGAGGGAGGCATGGTCAACGCCTCAACGTTCCATGGAGAAGCGCTGATCTTCCTCGACACGCCCCATCGCCTTCAGNTGCAACCCCTTGAGGGCCAGCACGGGAGCGTCGTCTTCACCAACGATGAGCACGTCGTGAACCGTCGTGCCGTCCTCACGGTGCTCTCGCTGAAGCGTGCGCAGACGAAGTGCTTCGTCGGATTCGGGGACTCGAAGCATGGTNGACCACGCAATGCCCACCGGCAGGCTGCTGTAGCCCAGCGTTTCCATGGCCACCAAACCAGCGTTCTGGAAGCCNGCNTCAATGAGCATTGGAAGCGCNTCCAGCAGGACGCGTTCACCGTCTTTTTCCAAAGCAAATTGGTCGGTGGCGGGCAACTGATGGCGCATCAANGCGACGCCGTCGATGCCCGGTGAGCCACCGTCGCCCGAACCGCGCAGCACGCCCCCGTGGGATTGGAATCGCGGACCGTGGAAATAGCGGTCGTAGATGAAGGAAGCCGGTTGAATCGGTTGTCCCGACGGGGGCGTGCCCACCGGTGGAAGACCGTCGACTTCCTGCTGGAGGAAGGGGCGAAGGTCCTCCTGCTTTGCGACCAAACGAACGAGCCCCTCGTGGTGCTCNCGCTCGCCGAACACCTCTCCTTTGGAATTCATCAGGTCCGANACGAGGCGGCATCGCACCCACGTCATGTCGCCNTGGCGCCGCTCGACGTTGGCGACCACGCGAACNGTCATCGGGCCCTTCATCAGTTTCACAGGCANGCCAAAGGCGACCTCCTCGAACCCTGCCAAGCATGCTTCCGGCACCATCAGCAGCGAGGATTGTGCGAACATTTCGAGCGCCATGACGCCGGGGTGATAGGGNACGCCTTCGATGGCGTGGTCGAGAAGGAAGGGATGGTCTTCAGTGGAAAGCGTGCTCTGGACGACCAACCCCTCGCCCTCGTCAAACGCTACGACCTTGTCAACGAACGGGAAACGGGTTGGATCTGCGATGGTAGCGGCCATGGCGGGTGGAAGCTTGAGCGGTGCATCGCGAAACGAAGCAAAGCGGTCCATGAGCCCGAGAGAGCCGCAACCGAGCACCCGTCGCTTCCCTCCNTGGAGGGCTTCACCAACAAAGATGGCGACCCCGTCCTCAACCGCCAGCGTCTCAATGCCTGCCGCTGCAAACACNGCTTCGATGGAGCCGCGCGTCGCCATGCCGACGTCCCGCCAGCCCGTCCATCCGATGGCAACGGCTCTGCATGCTTGACCCGCCGTCAGTCGCGCCATTTCGGCATCGAGAACCGAGTTGGCTGCGGCGTAATCGGTTTGCCCACCGTTNCCGAAACGCCCAGCNACGCTGGTGAAACAGCAAGCAAATGCGGGAACNTCCCTTCCAGAGGCTTCAACCGCTCCGAGGAGTGAACGCCATCCATCGACCTTGACACGGACAACCCGGTCGAACACATCGTAGGCTTTGTCGGCAACGAGTTTGGAATCCTCCAGACCCGCCCCGTGAACGATGCCCGTGATGGGGCGCCCGAGGTTCGCACCGAGCTCGCTCAACCCCGCCTTGTCCATCACGTCGATTGAGTGGTAGGATGCGTGATTACCGGTCGCTTCAATGGTGGAGAGCGTGACGTAAACATCGCGACTTCTCGTGAACGTTTGCCATGCACGGTTCCACTCGACCATGGTGACCTTGCCGGTTTCGCTGGCCTCCACCAGGCGCTGACGCAAAGCGTTCTTTTCTTCAGCGAGTTGTTCATCCGACCATTCCACCCACGCAGACGTGGCCTCGATGAGCGTTGAGCGACCGAGCAATTCGAAATGTGCACCAGCGTTGGGGCTGGCTTGAGCCACACCGATGATGGACGCTGCGGTNACACCCGAACCGCCACCGGAAACCAACCAAGTGTCGTCGGAGGTGAGCGGTTTGACCTCTTCAACAACGTCCTCGGCGAAGGCCACGAGCGCCCAGCGCCGTCCGTCTCGGTCAAGCCCGACCTCGACCTCACCCTCCAGTTCGAAAATGTCCGCCTCGATGCGCGTGGCTGCTTCGGCNTCGTCCAGAACAAAATCCGGGTGTAGATCCAGCGCTCGACAGCGAAGGTCCGGTCGCTCAAAGGCGTAGGATTTGGTGACGCCGCTTGCGGCGCACTGNACGGCGTTGAATCGGTCCCCNATGTTGCCGTGGCGACCGTCCAAGGACGTGACCGAGGCCACAAATCCGGGACGACCATCGGCGAATTGAGCACCGAGTTCCTTCAGCAGTCCGAACCAACCGTGCGCCGCCATGGCGATTTGAGAGGACGGGTAAGCGTCCTCGCCCCACTGCTCGGACGCNAGTTTCAGCGGCGCCATGTGAACCATGCCTGCAAGGGTGGTTCCTGCGAGTTGTTGTGCAATCCATGCGATGTGCTCGGGCTGTTCNGGGTCGGCTCGGAACACGGTTCGACCCGCTTCATCGTGCGTCGAAGCGTCCCGAATGCGACTCTCAAAGCCCACCCGTACGGCGTTCAGGCCCCTGGATTCCATGCGTTGACAAAACGCCTCTGCGATGCCCCAACCGTCGTCGGAAACCACCACCGTGCCCGAAACTTCCAACGGTGCAGCCACACCGGGACAAGCCTCGATTTCAACCTGCCAGCGTCGGGTGCCTTGGTCCTGCACGGTGGATGCCGTTTCCTTCCGGGGTGCTTCTGCGCTTTCCACCGAAGGTTCAGCCGGTGCAGGGGCACTCCCTCCTCGCATGTTCACGATGTACGACGTGAAATGATTCAGCGTGGGGTGGTCGGACAGAACGAAGTCTTCGTCCACAGGGAGTGAAAATCGATCGCGGATTTCAGCCATGATTTCAGCCTGCTTNACGGTGTCGATTCCAAGTTCGCCCTCCAANTCCTGGTCCATTTCAATGAAATCGGCCGGGTAGCCCGTGTGGTCAACCACCACCTCGACCAAGACGGCCTCAACGTCGGGGTGGGAACCCGATGCNTCGGGNGGCGCAGTTTGGGTCNNNGCCGGAGCCGNAACCGGCGCNGGTGTGGCGACAGGNGCGGGAATTGACGGTTGAGGANNTN
Organism: Methanobacteriota archaeon; assembly: GCA_002694525.1. Taxonomy (GTDB): domain Archaea; phylum Thermoplasmatota; class Poseidoniia; order Poseidoniales; family Poseidoniaceae; genus Poseidonia. The sequence continues at coordinate 20,355 of NZMN01000012.1, read as the reverse complement.
CCTTCCCTCCGCCCTTCATTCGCTGGATGTAAGCGATCATGTGGTTGAGCGTTGGGTGGTCGGCAAGCACGAAGTCCTCGTCAACGGGCAGGCCGAAGCGGTCGCGAATGTCCGCCATGATCTCGGCTTGTTTCACGGTGTCAATGCCGAGTTCACCCTCCAAATCTTGGTCCAGTTCAATGAAGTCAGCCGGGTAGCCGGTGTGTTCGACCACGACCTCAACGACGGTCTGCGTCATCGCAGCATCGTCCACCGGCGGAGCGGTAGGGGTGGGAATCGGTGCAGGGACCGGGGGCGCTGAAGAGAGCGGGGCGGGGACGGGCGTCGGTGGAGCCGCAGGTGGNGGCACAGGCTCAGGTGCTGGTGCAGAAACGGACGGTGCACCACCGGTCATGCGTTGGATGTACCCGATCATGTGGTTCAGGGTTGGATAGTCGGCCAGAACGAAGTCCTCGTCCACCGGCAAGCCGAANCGTTCACGNATTTCNGCCATGATCTCGGCCTGCTTCACGGTGTCAATGCCCAGTTCCCCTTCGAGGTCCTGGTCCAATTCAACAAAGTCGGCGGGGTAGCCNGTGTGATTGACGACGACCTCAACCACGGTGGCAACCGTATCGCTGTCGTGCACCACTGCGGGCGAAGGGGCTTGGGCGGGCGGAGGGGTTGGTACGGGTGCGGAAACGACCGGTTCAGGCGTGGCGGTGACCGGGGTCAAGACCGTACTGGGTTTGCCTTCCCACGGAGCCGTGGCCTCCCAAGGCGCCCCCTGAACGCCTCCGTGAAGACTCTCGTCCCCGTTGACGTAGGCCACGAGTTTGTTGTGAAGCACCCGCATCACCACGTCGTCTGTACCTGCAAGGCTGCGAGCCCATGCCAGCAATTTTGCGCCGTCGATGCGCTCACCCTCCACCGGCCATCGCCGCATCAGGGAGAGCGCAATCTGTGAGCCAAAGCCGGCNGCGAATCGNAGACCGTATTCCAGCTCGGGGTATTCACCGCCCTTTGAGAGGTTGAGATCGCCAAGCTCCGGGTCGTTTTCCTTGTGGTTCGCAATCGGCGGAATCCGACGGGTTTTGAGACCGTAAAACATGCTGGCGTCTTCGATGCCCACCGCCATTGGGTGGCCCGTGAAGCCTTTCGTGTTCGCAATGACCAGTTTGTTGGTTGAATCGCCGAAGGTGTCCCTCAACGCCTTGACTTCCGACTGAGCCGAACCGCCTCGAGCGGGGGTGTAGGTCTCGTGGGAGAAGAAGACGGTGTTTGGCGCCATGGCGTGTCGGTCGAGCCCCCACCGGCGTTCCATGTTGGTGATGAAGCCGTTGACGACCTGCCCGACGTGCTCGACGTCCAAACGCGTGCCGTGGTAGGCGGAATTGGCCGTGGTGGAACCGAGGAATTCAGCGATGGGTTGCACGCCACGCTCCTGCGCCTCGGAGNGACGCTCGACCACGAACGCAGCCGCGCCCATGCCCAGAATCATGCCGTTGCGGCGTCGGTCNAAGGGCAGGGCGGTCTCCTCGACGACGTTGTTCGTTGCTGCGGCTCCCGAGGCTGCGAAACCACCGGCGATCCACTCCCAGAGGTCGTCGCCGGTGACGTCGTCGCCGCTGATGATGACCACACGGTCCACTCGGTCGGTGTCCAGCCAATCCTCCGCCACGCCGAAGGCGGCGGTCGCCGATGCGCATGCCAGGTTGAGCGTGGTGTTCGGGCCGCGTATGCCGGTGTATTGCGCAAACTGGGAGTGGCCCATGCTGAGGGTTTGGAAGAGGTAGCGGCGGTCAAATCGCCCCTCGCCATCGTCGCCGTCCGTCTTGGCGTGTTTCAATCCCATCTGCAGCCCGGGGAAGCACGAGGAAAACACGATCCCCGTTCGTTCACGCTGGACCTGCGGAACCTGCCAGTTCCGAATCAAACGCAAACCGCCTTTGCCAACCTGCTCCACGGGGGTCAGGGGTATGCCCGCATCTCGCAAAGCCAGCAAGCCCGCAGCCACGGCAAGTTGCGTGCTGATGTCCCAAGCGAGAACGGCTTTGGGATCNATNCCAAACTCCTCAGCGAGATCAAAAGCTCCTTTGAGTCCAGCAAGTTGCGGTATGTCTCCAAACACCTTGGCCTGGTCCATGTTGACCGAACCGTCCCGTCCCTTGATGAGACGGACGATGTTCTTGTCCAGCAACCGCTGCTTGTATTCGTCCGACACTTCACTGATGCACGTCTCACCTCGTACGAGCTTCTCAAAGGCGTCCTCGTCGAAGACGCGCTCCATGCCGGGAAGGCCAAGGGAGACGCCCGTCACCACGTACGGGTCAACGTCCCGGCGCGATGCGGGTTGAAGGGCAGAAGCGGTTCGAATTGGAGCGGTCTTGAGCGACGACGGTGCCGAGACGGTGGCCATCGGCGTCCACGTGGTCGGCGGCTCACGCACCCACCGGTTGAGGTCACCTGCGGTCACGGCAGAAGACCCGTCAAACTCGGGATCAACGCGGGCCTCAGCGGCGATAGNGGCCACCACGCTTTGCACNTCGTGAGCGCTCAGCCCAAGCCCGTCAACAAGCGACACGTTGCCGTGACAGAAGGCAGCGGGATAGTTGCTGTAGCGTGCGATTCGATCACCCACGTAGGCCTGAATGGAACGATTTCGTGCGTAATCGGAATCGGCCCCTTCGGCTTGAGGGACCGGGGTTGCANAGGACAGCGATGCACCGGTGCCCGGCAACGGTCGAGCACGAACACGAAGCGATTCCAGTTCCGACGTGGAGGCCGTTGCCTTCAGAGGGGCTGCGATGCGGGCTTCGATCGGACCCGCCTTGAACCCGTCNTGCAGGGCGCCGGAATCCAACGCCGGCCACTGCGGAGGACGACCGGCGAGGGCCAGCGCACCAATGGCCGTTAGGAAACTTGCAATGCCGCCCTGCTTGGGATGGTTGGTCATGACCGGTACGTGAGGTCGGTCCTCGAGAATCTGCATTGCAAACATCGTCAGCGCCCGCTTGGGGCCCACCTCCACGAACACGCGGCCGCCCGCATCGTACATGGTCTCAATTTGCTTGGTCCACTCCACGGAAGACGCCATTTGGGGTGCGAGTTTTTCAAGAATCGCTGGCTTGGACGCCTCGCCCTTCATCGGGTAAAACGTCCCGTCGACGTTGGCCGTGATGGGCACGGAGGGCCAGCGAATCTCAAGCNCNTCCAAGAATCGNCGAAGCGGTTCGTTGGCGGGTGCGACGATGCGTGAGTGGAAGGCGTGGGACGTGGCCAAAGCGATGCAGGAATACCCCTGTTGCTCGAACGACGCCATCGCAGCCTGAACCGGCGCGGTCTCACCTGCGATGACGGTCATCTTGGGCGAGTTCTTGTTGGCAGCAATCACGTAACCTTCCGTGGCTTCCAACGTGGCTGCAACCGCCTCGTACGGAGCAGTGACGCTGGCCATGAGGCCTTTGTCGTCGATTTCAACCGAGCCCATCTCGGTTCCTCGCGCCGCAGCGGCACGAAGGGCTCCGTCCATGTCCAGAATGCCCGAAGACATCAGGGCGGCGTATTCGCCCAGTGAGTGGCCNGCGACCATGTCGGGTGCATGTCCGTAGGCCTGGAGCGTTCGCTCGATGGCCAAGTCGGCCGTGAGCATCGCAGGTTGAGTGTATTCGGTTTGCTTGAGTTTATGCTCGGCCTCTTTGAGTTCCTCCTTCGAGAGCGAGGAGCGCAGCACGAAACCGGAGAGGGTTTCGCCGCCCAACACCTGAATCATCGTCTCGTCGGCCTGCGCCCACACCTGCGCTGGTGCGGTGAATCGCTGCACCAAGTCCGCAGTCATGCCGACGTACTGGCTGCCTTGCCCCGGATACATGTGAACGGTCTTCGCCTCGGGCGGCAGCGGTGGCTGGTCGGTGATGAGGACGCCTTGCGCTTGCAAAAAGCCCCACTTGGCGGGGTCCATCATGGCCTGGCCGGCCAGGGTTTGTCGCTTCGTGAATTCCGACCAGGAGGTGGCGACGATCGCCATGCGGAACGGTGCTGTGGCATCGAACGACGCACTGGCGTTTTGGAGCGCCTGAGACAAACGGTGGCCCTTGGGGTCCTCATCGAAGAGCGGGCCATCGAACGACTGCGCTCCCACGGCAGCCTTGAGTTCCTCCAACGTAGGGGCCGAAAGGAGCAGAACACCGCCCTCGATGGCTTTGAGTTCCTCGTGGCTCATCGTGGCGGGNAGGGANCCGTCGAAAATTGAGGGGGCTGCGGTTTCGCCCTGACCGCTGTACGCTTGCCAACGGGCGTCCCACGCTTGGGCCAGCGGGACATGGTGGTCCGGCTCGTAACCCTCCAGAGCGATGTGGAAGTTGGTGCCTCCGAAGCCAAAAGCCGAGACGCCGGCGCGTCGGGGATGGTCCGCAGGGCGTGGCCATTCGCGCGGTTCGGTTGGAACGAAAAAGGGAATGTTGGACCAGTCGACGGTGGGATTGGGGGTCTCGAAGTTCGCACTCGGAGGGATGGTTCGATGATGAAGCGCCATGACCGATTTCATGATCCCTGCAATTCCAGCGGCCGCCTTGAGATGGCCGATTTGCGACTTGATGGAGCCAACNGCAACGTTTCCAGAACCCTCCACTTCGGTCCACAGTCGAGACAGGGTTGAGAGTTCGGTGGCGTCGCCGACCTTGGTGGATGTCCCGTGCGCCTCGACCAGTTCAACGGTCGATGCCGGGTAGCCGGCCTGGCTGTACGCACGAGCGATCGCTTGGATTTGTCCGCGCTGACTTGGAGCAGTGATGCCTTTNCCGCGCCCGTCTGAGGANCCGCCGATGCCTCGGATGACGCTGTAGATCTCGTCCTCGTCTCGAACGGCATCGCTGAGTCGCTTGAGCAGCAACACCCCCGCGCCCTCGCCCATGACGAAACCGTTGGCTCGAGCGTCAAATGGAGAAGAGTGGGTGGGGGATAGCGCTCCGATGGCGGAAAATTTTGCGAACGTCGCCGGATCCATGGTGCGGTCGGTGGCGCCCGCAAGCATCACGTCGACCTGGCGCGTTTGGAGCAAGCGGCAGGCGTCCAACACAGCGGCCATGGACGACGCACAAGCGGCATCCATGGCGTGGTTCGGCCCCTGCAGGTCCAGGAGATTGGCGACCCGCCCGGAGACCACGTTGGCAAGTTCGCCCGGCATCGTGTCCTCGTCCACCCGCGGCGTGCCTTCCAGAAGAGCCTCGGTGAACGCATCGTTGGCCTCGGGAGGTAAACCGTGCTCGTTGGCCAGAGCGGTGGTGTGGTGAGACCACACTCGAATGTTGGAGAGGTTGCGGTTTTCCCCACCCAAAGCGTTGGCAAAAACCACGCCGGTTCTGCTCCGATCGATGTCGGAGNTTTCCCCGTCGTACCCGGCGTGTTCAATCGCATCCGCTGCAACCGTGACCGCCCAGAGCTGGCAAGGATCGATCTGCGGCAGGGTGCCGGGTGGTTGTCGCCATCGCCGCCAATCAAACGCTGCATCCGACACCAAGGCACCGATCTTGGCGTAGGTGTACCCCTCGGTGTGTGCGCCNGGACCGCCCTCNTTCCANAAATGGTCAATCGGGCCGGGCCAGCGGCCTTCNGGCAGNGGCCGGATGCTCACTTTCGCCTCGAGGATGTTCTTCCAGAACGCGTCGATGTTGTGGGCATCGGGCATCAGCGCCCCCAGNCCGATCACTGCAATCGGTTCAAACGGCCCCTGGTCAATCCCCTCGCAGGGTTTGCCGTCCTCCGTGGTCAGGGTCATCGTCTCACCTCAATTCATGATGCTCTCGGGCACCATCGTGATCGAATAGCCCGCATCCACGTAGATGCACTGTCCCGTCACGCCGGCTGCCAGCGGACTGGCGAGCCACAAGGTTGCCCCTGCAACGTCGTCTTGGTCGACGTTGCGTCGGAGAGGAGCGTTTGCTTCCACGTGGTCGAGGATGCGGTCAAACCCGGGGATGCCACTCGCNGCGATGGTACGAATCGGTCCGGAGGAGATGGCGTTGACNCGATGGCCTTCCGGGCCAAGGTGGCACGCCAGTTCACGAGTCCAGCATTCCAGCGCCGCTTTTGCCATCGACATGATGCCGTAACTCGGAACGTATCGATTGGACGCGGCGTACGTGAGCGTGATGGTGGACGACCCCGGGTTGAGGTAGGGCAGNGCGTGCTTGAGGCAGCGCTGCAGCGAATTGGCTGAAATCGTCATGGCGGTGTTGATGTCGTCGTCTTCAACGAACANNACGGGGCGGTCAAAACACGAACGGGGTGCAAAACCNATGGCGTGAATCAAAACGTCGGCTTTCANACCGGGGTTTTCGGCTGCGAAGGCCGTGAAGAATTCCTTNGTGGTGGCGTCTGAAGCGACATCGAGCGGATAGAAGCCTGCGATGGCGGGAAGCTGGTCCTTGAGCTTGAACACCCGACTCATGAATCGCTTTTGGTACCCCAAATAGAGGGTTGCGCCGGCCGCAGCCAACTGCTTGCAAATGGCCCATGCGATGGAGTCTTCACTGGCAACACCAAACACAAAGGCCGTTTTTCCTTCTAAACCAAGCATGGAAAACCTCCTTGGGGAACAAGTGCAGAGCCTTCCACCAAGCCTTTGAGTGTTGCCTATGAAACCGTGGCACATCGGCCGGGTTGGAGATGCCCGTCGACGAGCCGTTGCACGCCCTCAGAGGTCGGCAAATACGTCATCAAAGTCGTCGTCTTCAACGTCGTCGGAGAGAAGGTCGTCCAGGTCTGAAAAGTCGAATTCGTCTTCCTCCTCCTCGTCGTCCATCTCCACGGGTGGCACGAGGACCGGTTGAGCGTTTGCACGGCGGCGCANGGTGCGCGCGAGNGCGACCACAAAGATCAGACCGAACAGCACGGCGGCGCCGATGCTGCCCCATTTCACGAGGGTGTCCTTGTCCACTTCTTCCAGCCCTCCGCCCAAGCCGCCGGCGGTGTTGCTGGCTTCCAACTGGATGGAAATGCTGCTTTCGCTGACCGGAGCGTTGTCGTCGTTTCCGCTTTCGGCTTGGAAGGTCACCTGATATCGGGCCTCATCGACCACATCGGAGGGCGCACGAACCACCANTTCACGAACGTTCGATACACCGTCTTCAGCGACGTCTTCAGCCACAAAAGTGCCGCCGGGGAAGGTGAAGCCTGCGGCCTCCAAATCGGCGGCGTTCACGATGGAGACGCGGATTTTATCCTCGTCGTTTCCGTTGTTNTGGAATTGGAAGGTGATGGTGACCTCGTCGCCCGACGTCATCGTCCGGGTGCTTTTGTCGGAGATGTCGAGGTCNACCATGCCGTAGGTGGCGATGTTCAGATCCCCGCTGACCGAAGCGTTGGTGGCCAGTGCTTCNGGCCAGTCGAGCATGCCAACGTTCGTNACGATGGCGGTCAGCGTGAAGTCGTAGGACAGGTCAGAGGACATGCGTTTCTGNCCCGTGAAGGTGACGATGAAGTCCTCTTCCTCGCCCGGCCCGAGTTCAAAGGAGTCGTCCTCGAGCATCATCTCGACTTCAAGTCCGTCCCACTCTTTTTCGACGCTGATGGTTTCCTGGAAGGACGACGGATTNGAGACCGTGCACGTGATTTCAACCGTTGGGTCGTTGAGCGGGTGNACGTCCAATTCTGGGTTTTTGTCGGCACANTCGATCTCCACGCCCGGTGCCGTGGGCANCTGCGCTGAGGNGAGTGGGAACATGCAGCACAGCATCAAAACCACCAAAACGCAACCAAAACGGCGGGCGGATTGCATGTCGCTCACACCATACGAGTGGATTCTCTTTCATCAATGTGATGTGAGCAAAGGCCTTGAATCGGGCNGAACGGGTGAGGGTTTACTCGCCGTAAACCANCGCAGGCAATTCACTGTGCGTGTTCCACATGACCTCTTCGTCAACACCGGCACTCAGNAGTTGNTGCGTGCGNTTCGGAACCGTCTTCGGGCCAAGCACCGCTCCGGGCCGCCGAGGGTCGTCCATGTAGTCGGTTTCGAGGAAAAAGCCGTTTTTTGCGTCCAAGTGGGTTTCGATTAAACGCTCCAGTGCGCCCTTGCCGCANAGGACGCTCGGGGTCAAACCGTGGGTGTTGGTCGTGCGGACGTCGGGGGGCGAATAATGCCGCACCAGTTTTCGCAAATCCATGCCTTGCTTCAACGCTCGCTGAGCCAAATCGGGGTAGGTCTCGNCGCTTTCGCCTTCGACGTGAAGCTGCAGAGGCAAGCCTTCCTGAGCCGCCAGATGCATCGTCTCGTCAAGCANTTCGTTTGACAGCGCCCACACCTCATCGGAAACGGGCCAGTGCGGTCGACCCACTTCACCGATGGCGTGCGCTTTGCCTTCGTGAATCANCGATAACGCAGCGTCGATGGAGTGGCGGTAGTTTTCAANCGCACGTTGCTTCCCAGCGTCCCCCTCCTCCGACACCCACCGTTCAAACTGGTGAGCGAAGGCAGCGGGATGCGGCCCCAACACGACCCGTACACCCAAGCCGACTTCATCTCGAACGGATTGTGCCATCGAAACCGTGTCGGCATAGGCCNCNTGATGCCCCTGGAGTGTTTCAGGAGGAGCCGAGAAATCGGGGCAGTGGACCAGCACAAGATCCGTACCGCCCACCCGCTTGAAGTCGCGCGCTGCATCGAGNAAGAGCCCTCGGCGGTTCAGATGGAAATGGTTGTCCAAAACCGGACCGTCGTAGACCATGGTATCGCCTCAGATACGATCGACAAAAATGCCCTGATCGCTGAACACACCGTTCCAGTACACCGCCGACATCGCGACCATGTTGGGATGNCGGGCGTCGGCCACGATGCATTTNCCGTTGGGCCAGACCTGAACNGTGAGACTGTGGCGCGTGTCGGTGAGGGTNGTGCATCCNAGTCGNGCATCGTATTCTGCGCTGCCCGANGGGAGGCTGGCCGGAATGGCTTCGAGGTTGACGGCACGATCGAACTGGAACGAGACAACNACGGGTCCAAGTTCGGCCACCAAACCGCTGTCGTCCATGCCCATGCGAAGCAACAGTTCCTTGGCCGCAGCGCGTGCTGCTTCGACTCGATGCGTTCCNTGGACCACGATGCGGCCCTCCTCATCGATCACCAGCGTGGCTCGAGGGCGCTCCATGGCTTTGATGACCACGCCGCTGTTGCGCTGACCGCCCACCTCCGCAACCACTCGTTCGTGGTCGAGGGGCGTGGGGCAGACAAAGCGGACGAGTTGGTTTTCCACGCGCACATCGATGGAACCGGTCGCCACGTTCACTCCTCCTCCGTGTTGATGGAATCGCTTGCCGTTGATGAAATCTCCTCAGGGTCGTTGTTCGCTTCCAACGCGGCGAGAACGGCAGGGACGTGGGGGCGATGCAGGGCCACCAGAAGCGTTGCATCGTCCCCTTCGGTTGCCCGAAGTTCAGCCAACGCACCGCGGATTCGGGCGGCGTACCTTGCGTCCCGACGTTGAGCCAGGGCGGGTGTGCTGAGCCACTCCGTAAGTTCCCACCACGCTGATGCCAAGACGGCTGCGGAGGAATAGTCCACCGATTGGCCCTTGGGCGGCGGTTGAGCCTCGAACAGGTGCCGTTTGATGCTCTTGTTCCATCGCTTTCCGACGCGCACCATCCCGAGGAGTTTCCTCCAGTGCGAAACCGCCCGCGCTTCTTGGGTCAGATAGTCGCCCCAGTCCTCGTCGTCGGCCAGCGGCTCGATGAAGAACACGGGTCGCTGGTGTCGGTCAGAATTGCGTTGCAACCGCCGAGGTTCAGGATCCGGAAAGCGTCCACCCTGAAGCTCCTCCAGAGCCGAGATGCCCTCAACGTATTTTCCGAATGCACCGCCTGAAAGAAGCGCATGGGTAAGGTTGACGCCCTGCGATTCGGCCTCATCCTTTTCCTCTTGCACCCACAGGTCAACCACGTCGGGTGATTCCAACAGCGCCAACCCGTGAAAGGCCAATCGCGGACGCATGGCGTTGGGGTAGACCACCGTGGGCAGCGTGCCGTGAAGCACGACCCTGCCGCCATCGCTGTCTTCCCAGACCTCATCGGTCCACGGCTGCTGAGGCATGCCCGGACCTCACTGGTTGTTGACCCAGTCCTGGAGCGACTCAACGGTCCATCCCTGGTCGAAATAGCCCTGGATTTCCTCTTGGGACCACTGCGGGAACTGCTGCATGGCACGAGCCATTTCAGGGTCAACGTCCGCAGGGATTTGGGCCAAAACCTTGGATTCAGTGAAGGTGTCTTCGGCTGCGTCGTCCTCGTACTCGTACTCGTCGTCGAGCATGGACGAGCCGCCGCCTCGACGGGCCATGAACACGACCACCGTGCCGAGCACACCGATGACCACCACGAGGATGGCCACGATGAGCAGGAGGTTGGAGCTGTCTTCCTCGGCCTGGACCTTGACGTTGAACACGCCAGCCCACTCATCTGCCGAACCGTCGTAGACGGTCTCGCTGGAGCCGCTGATGCTGATGGTGTAGTACATGCCCGTGGTTTGGGTTGCGAACGGAGCGAGCGTGATCTCGATCCAATCGCTCTCTTCCATAATGCCGAGCTCGGGTGTGGAAACGGTGCCTTCCTCCACCGGCGTACCGCTGTCGGTCACCGACTTGACCACGAGGTCGGCAACGCCCGCCATGGACCCGGTGTTCTTGACCTTGATTCGGAGTTTCATGCTCTCACCAACACGTGGGTCCTCACTCAGAAGCACGTCCTGAATTTCGAACGTGGCCTTCTCTTCGATGAAGGTGTATTCGGATTTGTGTTGCGCTTGCCCTGAAAAGATGGGAAGCACGCTGCCATCGTCCTGNGGGCCACCGCCCAANCGNACNGTTGAACCNGCCGANTCNGCACCCGAGANCCAGAACACNAGNGTGGGCTGGTTGGCGGGGTTCACCTCAGCGTCAAACACACGNGGCTGTTCATCCGAAAGCGGCCAGAGGTCGAGGCAATCCGCCCGAGCTTCATAGCCTCCGCCAATGGCCCTGAGTGTCATCGGCGCTGTGGAAGGCTCGAAGCCGAAGTATTCGGCGTATTCCGACCACGGCGTGTAGTCGATGGTGTTGCTGTAGAACATCCAGTTCACCTGAAGGTCGCCGGGGAACATCGCTTCCTGCTCTCTGATTTGGACTTGAACGTCCACGCAGTGGTAGTTCGCCGTGGAGAGGGTGTTGGCGATGATGCGGTTGTCGCTGCCTGCGGGCAGGGTGCCCTTTTCGGCCATCCACGTGTTGGAAAGAACCTCCGGAGGCGTTCGGTCAACCTTGAGCGAGAATTCGCCGCAGCCGTACGACGTCGAGGTTGCGCACAACGCAGCGGTGAAGTCCTCAGCGCCTGCGGGCAAATTGACCAGGCGGTAGGTGTAGGTGTATTCGTTGGTGAACACCGGAGCCGTGATGTTGATGNCGAACACACCGCCGGTGAAGCTGTGGGTGGTGACCTCGCCCGGCGTCGCAATGTAGCCTTTGGTGAAGTCCTCAAGGGCATCTTGTCGGGTGATTTCCAACGTCAATTCCACCTCAGGATTGATGTACACGCTGTCAAAGATACCTTCTCGGAACGCAAACTGGCCCGTGAAGTGAACGGTGTCGCCTGCAAAGATGAATCCTTCTCGAACATCGCTGGTGAACGGTTGACTGGCATCGGTGAACATCGGCGTGACCATGAGGTTGTTGACCTCGTCGGTGCGGAAGTCCAACTGGATGCCGTCACTGTAGCGCCACGTCTGAATGTAGCGACCCGGAACGCCCGACAGCATGGTGTAGAGCGGGTTGTCGAGGTCCTGCATCTGCAGCTTTGGTTGGATGTCCTTNCCGTCCATGCCCACGANGCCCCAGTCGATTCGAATGGGGATGTCGAGGATGAAATCGGCTTCGAACGGGTCGATCAGGGCGGTTTTTTCCATGGTGAGCATGGATGGACCAACCACGCCATCGTCCACGATCTCAAGGTGCGGGCTGTCGGTCCAAGCGGTTTGATTTCGAGGGTAATACCAGATGTTCATGTCCTGAACTTTGCCTTCTGCATCCGTCGTTTTGTCGAGGTTGAGCTTGAAGAAATCCACGTCTCGCCAGCCGTTGTCGTCACTGGCTTCCAAGATCAGGTGATAGACGTTCCCGGCGTACATGGTTTGGTTCCACGTACCGTCCCACTGCAGTTCGTTGGAGTTCAGGAATCCGTTGCCTCTGGAGTCTTCGATGAAGAAATTTCGAATCACGGGTGTCTTCGAGGTCATCGAAACGTAGGTGACCTGGTCGTTGTCAAACCCGGGACCACCGCCGTCAATGGGGTTCCCAGCGAGGTCGTATCCCTCAATCCAAATCGAGACCTTGCCTTCCAAACCTTCGTTGGCGTAGTCGTTGTAGTCGCCGGAATAATTGGCCGTTGGAGCTTCGCCGTCGCCGTCAAGGGTGATGGTGATGTACTCGTCGGCATCGGGGAGACCGTCNAGGTTGGCATCGTGGTCGTGCTCGACCCACAGGTGCATGTCGAGGCTGGCGGGCGGACTGGGAAGGTCTTGACTCGACATCCGAATTTGCTGGTTGGCTTGCGGCACCACCCAGGTGTCGTCGAGNAGCGTTCGCCAGTTGGAGTCCACGTTGGAATCGGTCCCCGGGCTGAGGACCTGCAGGTCGAGGAGGTTGGGTTCGTAGGTGTCGATGGTGATGTCGAAGGGAATACCGCAGGTTTCGTCGGGGTTGTAGTTTGCCGGCGGGCACAACAGGTCGCCGCCTTCGTAGCCGCGNACTGCGAAACGGTACGTCTCGCTGCCTGCGGCCGAGCCCAGGTCCACGTTCCAGTCGAAGTCGCCGCCGATGACGCCGGAGCGGTTGGCCACCTCTTCCCATTCAACGGTGATGTTGCCGTCCGTGGAATTGACGTGCTTGAGTTCNAGCACCAGGAAGTACGAACTNGGGTCCGGGGCTTCGTCCAAGTCCTGNAGACGGATTTCGCCGATGAGGTTGATGTCCTGGCCGGATTCCGCTGAAGTCAAGGATTGTGGCGATCCGATGCTGTTTTGCAACTCAAACGANACGAGGCCTGCGTCGTTCTCAACCGCATTTCCAACGGCCGGATCGAGCAGGACGGCGTCGGGCAGTCCGTTGACCCCGCTGGTGGTGGTGAGACCGGCGTACATGCGAACGGTTTCCGTGTCGTCCCACGAAGGGTTGACGCGGAAGTGCCAGGTGATNTGCTTGCCGTTGGCGACGTCGGAAACCGANGACGTTGACTCGAGTTGGAGGTAGTTGTTCTCATCAGCCGCCTCCGTGAAGGACATGAAGTCGCTCCACGCGAACTTCATGAAACCCGCATCCGACTCAAACGTCAGCCACGCCTCGGAGAGCGCTGCACCGGTGAGCGGATCNACGGTGTGCGTGGTCACAACTTCGTAAATGTCGCCGTTGGGGTAAAGTCCGACGGGGTTGTCCGTTAGCGTGAGGGTGTTGCTGTAGCCGGTGCTGGTTGAGACGCTGAGGTCGCTCAGCGTNACGCCCCCACCCGTGTCGGAATACACGGCGACAGGGACGCTTGCGGTAGCACCGCCCGTCCACAACGCAACACCTTGGTTCAGCTCAATGTCCAAGCCATCAACGGCGTTGAGCACCGTGGAATAGTTGTACACNACGTCGAGGTCNACGATGTCCATCGATGTGCCCGANGAGGCGTTGGGGGATTCCACCATGAATCGGAACATCACCCAGTACCGACCGAACGCATCNTGGTGNGTCCCTGCCACGGCGGGGTTGGTGAGCAAATCGTTCAANGCGCCTTTCAAGTCCATGGGCTCGGAGAGCATCTCCTGCACCAAGGTGGTGCTGTTGGGCATGTCGCCCAAAGCCACGGATTGGGTGCCGGCCATCAGGGAGAGCTCGAACCCTTCGAGCGGGTCGCTGTTGGACCGGATTGAGATTTGGTCAAAGCCCAAGTCAGCGGACGAGACTTCAGCCCCCTCTGGAAGCAGGAAGAAACCGCCGGTGGCTTGGCCGTTGACGTCCAAAACCATGGTGGCGCTGTCGGCTGCGTAATTCACGTTGTCAACCGTGCTGGAAACGAAGGTCGTTTGACGACCAAACATGTCGAACGCNGGTTCCATGAAGCCGTAGTCAACGTCGCCGTCGTCGGCCACGTCAATGCGGAGGTGGGATGCGTGATGGCCAAACTCAAGGTCGAACCAGATGCCNCCAACGTTGCAAGCACCCATGTAGGACGTGAGCGAGTTGAANCCGAAAATCGGGGCGTCAAACGTCGTTTTTACGCCNTCTTGCAGTGAAACGCTGTCGGTTTTGCCGGTGGGCGTGATCTGGATGGTTGGNNNCTCGGTGCAGTCGTCCTGAATCATCGGGGTGGCCGAGGTGATCGGATAGCTGAACTTGCTCCTNGACAGAGCGGGGTTGTATGCGTCGCGCTTGACGTCGGGTGCGTAAATCATCGGCTCACCTCCGCCCATCGTTTGCCAAACACCGTCGACGATCATCGCAAATCCTGCGCTGGTGGTGTTGAATCCGGTGCCGACTCGAGAACCGATGCTGAATCCATGAAGGACGGGCGTTGAGAGTCGATCGGGTCCGGAATCAAAATTGAACTTGAGGTTGACCGCTCGATGCATCTTCGTGTCGATGTTCCACAACTCGATGATGTCGCCTGACAGTCCCGACATCGGTGTGCCGTCCTTGCCGTTGATGAGGTTGTTGTTCGTGTCGAGCACGTCAACCGTGAGGGTGGCGGTGAGCGAGGTTTCGGCTTCCAAAGCCAGAATACCGTACCCGTTNGGATGNTTGTCCCCTCCCAGCGTGGACGGGGTCATGCCGCGCACGGTCATGCTGGCTTGCTGCGGAAGCAAATCGCCGAGACGGAAGTTGTCGACGTACCATCCCGACATGTTGTCGTCGATGTTGGGTGCGGCTCGAGCGGTGTGGTCCATCACAAAGCGAATCTGGACGTAGGAGTCGATGTAGTCGGTCAGGTCAACGGCGATGGTGGCCCAGCCGGACGGGTTTTGAGCGGTGGTGGAGGTGCCTGCAAGGCCCCAGTTCCAGGGTTGAGTTCCGTTGCGCAGACCGGCGCAACTGCTGGAGATNCTTCCGTCCCAGTTCGCTCCCTGAGAACCGCCGCCGCCCTGAGCATAATTGGTGCCCATCGACANGCCACTGCTTGATTGCTGGTCGATGGAAATGAAGCTGAAGCCCGTGTTGTCGGGTGGGAATCCCGGATTGGGAGACGAACGGATTTCGAGGTAGGCGCAGTCTGAGAACCGCTTGCTGTTGGGCTGCGACCCGGTTGAGGTCTCGAGGTTGTGCCATGAATCAAAGTACGCCTTCTTGTCCTTCAGAAGGGGGTCGACAAAGAGGTCGGCGCTTGTCATCGANACGATGTAGGGAAGGTACGAAGGTGGGTTGTTGCCGTCGTCGTTGTCGTCGGTGTAGTTGGTGTCGGCGAGGTTGGTCCCCCAGCATTCCTGGCCCGAGGCGCAGCCGGCNGGGACATCGCTGGCGGAGAGGGACCCGTGCTCCCATCCAATGCCGCTGGAGGGCATGAGGCCGGGCTCGGTGGAATCCGAGAAGCCGGCGGTGGTTCCNTCGAAGTCGGTGAGGAACCCTTCGGCCGCCAACGAAACAGGTGTGGCTTGGGTTCCGTCCTCGTACTGGAAGAGGGACTCGTCGGAGAACTCGGTGAGTTGATTGTTGTAATCAGGGTTCCAAACACGCTGGGTGGTCTCCAGGTCGATGCGAGAGTGAGCACCGTGTTCGGCCATGTTGGTTGAGACGGTCATCGAGGCGCCGGTGACGGTTTCACCGTCGGGGAGGTGGATGGTGCCGTCCACCAAATTCTGAAGGTCGTTGCCGTCTCGAATTTCGATGTCGACGCTGGCGTTCCCGTCTCCGAACGTTGTCACGTTTGCGGAGGCAAAAGGAGCGAGGAGCATCAACAACATCAGGAAAATCGGCTTTGTTTTCGGGTGCGTTTCGTTTGACATGGTGTCACCTGCGCCCTTGCGAGGGTTTCACCCCCTAAAATCTCGTCGCTTATCCGTCTCGGCCCCTCGCTTTGCACGGGGAAGGGCCAAGCGGTGAACATGAGTTATGAGGGTGAACTGCGTGGAAGGTCCATGGAGCCGTATTCCACCGAACCCGTCACGCTGATCGAAGAGGTCTTTCCTCAGGACACCAATGCGTACAACACGCTCTTCGGTGGCCGTTTGCTCTCGTTGATGGACAAGGCCGGTGGAATCGCCTGTGCGAAGTTTGCCCACCGTGAATTTGTCACCATTTCCATCGACACCTTGACCTTCATCGCCCCTGCTCGGCAGGGCGACCTGTTGGAGGTCTCCGGTCAAGTGGTTTACACCAGCAGCCACACGGCGTGCACAAAGGTCACGGCCTACACCATGAGCAAAGCAACGTGGGAGAAGAGCATCATCTGCGAGGGATACTTCTTCTTCGTCGCCATCGATTCCATGATGCGACCCATTCCCGTGCCNCAATTCACGCCGGAGACCGACGAGCAACAGGTCGAATGGGACAAAGCAAAATCCATCCGGGACAACATGCTCGCACANAAGGCGAAGCGNGAATCCTGAACACCCATTGATTCTTCAAGCCGGGCCAACTGGGCCGTGCATGGTCGTGCTGAACATCGCCGTGATCGGGTCCGACGACCTGGCGAAAAGCATTGCAAAAGCCGCCGANCAGCGCGACGTTCACACCTATGTCCACAAGGAAAACGGGCCCGACGGCGCNCGCATTCTCTCCCTCATNCGACCCGCCAAGTACCCCGAGCGCCTTCCTCCCTTTCTCAATGCGCTGTCCACTTCNCAGGCTGGGATTGTGGAGGTCACCGCCGTTGATGCCAACCTCGGCGAGGTGCTNGTTGCCTTNGCAAGCGCCGGCATCACCCGAGGCCTGGCCGTCATCAACCCGCCCGAGGGTCAGTGGGTGGACGAGACGCAGGTGAAGATGCTCTTCGACCAGGCGGGTTTGTCCGATTGGACCTTTGAGGCCAACGACGGCGTCCATCTTCGAGAGCGAATGTACGCCCTGATGGACGAAATACAAGCCGTTCTGGAGGCCAACGCCAACGCACCGCTGGTGTTGCCGGTGGACCAGCACTTCAACGTCAAGGGCATCGGNCTCGTGGCCATCGGCTACGTGCAATCGGGTCGTGTCAAGGTCCACGACGAAGTGCTTCTGTTGCCCGCTGACGGTACGGGGAACGCCAAATCCCTCCAGGTGATGGACGACGACGTTGAGGTTGCCTCGGCGGGGGACCGCGTTGGTCTTGCGCTTCGAAACGCAAAGGAGGACCACCTCACGGGCAGCACCATCATCGTCCATCCACCCGTCGAAGACAAGCGAGCCAACGTTTCCATTCCCCTTGCGGTTGAGCAGCACACCCGTTCCACCGTCACCCTGCNAACATCACCGTTCCAGAAGCGTGTTCTGGCAGCGGGCGATGTGGTGCACGCCAGTGTGGACCTCCAGTTTGTGGTCGGCCGGGTGGCTTCGGTGGATGCCGACCGTTTGGTCGTGGATTGGGACCAACCGCTGTTCATTCGAAAAGAGCAACCACCCTCGGTGCTCATCGCACAGTTGGACTCCAAACCCCGCATCATGGGTTCGGCCGTGATGACGGCGAGCAACGCCTGACGGCGAGCGACAGGGCGGCGTTATTTGGTCGTCTCCGACTCGGCCTCGGGCGGTGGTTTGATAACCTCGNACGGCCGGCTNGGATTTGGGATGCGCGAAATTGGACAGGAGACTGTACCAACCAGCGAGACGGACAAGGAAGTCTTCCTGTCGCTCCGGTTGGCAGAGCCTTCAGAACGGGTGAAAATCACCCTCGACGAGCGCATGCTGACCATCGAGGGCAGGCGAAACGCCACCATTGACATGCGCCTGCACGCCATCAGCACCATGAAGCATCATTCCACCAACCTCGTGCCAGCTTGGCTCGTCGGTCTCGGTCTGGCGTTGATNTGGATCGGCTACCGCTTGATGGTTCCGCCCACCTACCGATTGGCGTTCATGGGTGCTGGGGGCGCCCTGGTCGTTGCNCGCTTGGTGACAAANAAACCGACCCTGACCGTCCAGACTTCATCGGGCGACACCCACGTGTTGTTCGGTAACGAGCGTGCGCTCAACCGATTGAGTTTCATGTTTCACCACCTCATCAACAACAAATCCATGGCTGAGGTCAAGGCGAAACTCAAGGCCATTGAAGAGGAGGTTGGGGTTGGCTGGAGAGCNGAGGAACCCNCGCTCGTTCATCCNCCAAATCCACTTCACGTGCCNGCTCCCGTCGACCAGTTTNTGGCTTCAGACGGGGANGGACCGCTCCCCCTGCCCGCTCAAGAACCGGAGCCGGATTGGATGCCAACGCACGACCCCGAGCCCGCTGCAACCCCGGGCTTGGTGGGATTCATACCNAGCTTNCAGCCCGTGATGGCCGCGCCCTCAACCGTTTACCCACCGGACCATCGCCCTGCTCCGCTGCAGCATCCAGTGTTGGTACCCGAACCCACGCCGCCGATGTACCAGGGCTTTGGGTCCGACGACGGGCCGACCTTCCTACCGTCGTTTTACGGCCAGAGCGGTGCACACGTGCCNGGACTTCGCTCGGATGAATCGGAAACCGAACCGAGCGATGAAGACGAGCTGTTCCTCGATGCCGAACTGTTTGGGGACGATGAGGAGGAAATCGAAGCCANCGTTGAAGAGCCTGAGCANCCACGNGCATCCNCACCCGCCCCCGAAACTCGNTTGCGGCCCCGAGCCCGCACCTCGCTTGAGCACTCACCGTTCCGTCCCCGACGAACGGAGGCGCTGAAACCTCGTGAGCGCCGCGTNACCGGTGTGATTTCACGCATCCGAGATCGTTCGAGCGATTTCTTTGGACGCGCCGTCGATCGCACCCGAGCGTCGCCTTTTGCTACGACCGAAACCTCCGGTGCGCTGAGAGAACAGGCGGCCGAAGCGGCAGCCTCCGAAAACGGCCACATCATGCGATCGCTCTCTCAAGAACAGGGCGGCGTGATGACACCCGAAGAAGCGGAACGTCTCGAGCGGAGAGGCGAGATGATCATGGCGGCGGCTGAGGAATTGAACCGGTCTGAAGAGGGACGCTTGGAAACGATGGCCTTCAGCGATTTGCGTTCAAGCAAGCCCGCCGAAGAACACCTCCACGTGCCTCGATTGGACGAGGACTGAACTCACAAGCCAAGCATGCGACGGTACTCGCTCANGCGAANTTCGAATCGGCTTGNGTCAAGNCCTCGCAACGCCTCGGTACCNAACGCTTCAAGCGTGAAACTGGCCATCACGGTNGCGACCATGAGGCCGTCCCGTAGTTCCGCCGTCGTGAGGTTGCCCTCCCCGCACGACAGACGGGCAGCAAGGGCACCTGCGAACGTGTCTCCACACCCGGTTGGATCAACAACGTTGGCGGTCGGTACGGCAGGCAGCGCCACGAGGTCACCGTTGTGGAGGGCCAACACACCGTGCTCACCTCGTTTGACGATGAGGGTGGAGGTCTGCGTTGCGGCCGCCAGTTCGTGCATGGCCCGGACGAGGTTCTCATCCTCCGAAAGCATGCGAGCCTCGCCGTCGTTGATGATGACCAGATCGGCACGGCCCATAACGTCGAGCAACGAGGGTTTGGCGATGGTGATCCAGAGGTTCATCGAATCGAGCATTGTCAGTCGGTCGGGTGTGGTCTGGTCCATCACGCTGCGCTGCAGGTCGGGATGGAGGTTGGCGCAGAACAGAACCCTGGGCGATGCGAGTTCAGCGGGTACGGCGGGTTGAAAATGCTCAAACACGTTGAGGTGCGTCGCCAACGTCTCGGCTTCGGCCATGGCACCTTGGTAGGAACCNTCCCAGCGAAACGTTTCGCCCTCGGCCACTTCTAAACCGGCAAGGTTCAGACCGGCCGATGAGAGAACGTGGCGATCGTTTTCTGCAAAATCCTCGCCGACAACACCCACNAGGCCGGTGGTGCCTTCCTTGCTGAGGTTCTGAACAAATCGACACGAAAGCCCGCCGTAGGTGGCCGAACCACCGAGCGCTCGGTCAATGGAGCCTTCTGGGGACCGCACCGAATCGTAAGCGATGCTTCCGACGATGAGAACAGCCATGCATCGCCCACCCCGTGTCAGCCAAGGAGCTCTTGATGCATGTCGATGTACTGAATCGTGATGTCNCCGTTGTTGAAGTCCTTCTCNTCCATGATGCGGCGGTGGAGTGGAATCANGTGCTCAACGCCCGTGATCATCGTTTCNTCCAGAGCCGTCTTCATTCGGCGAACGGCGTCCTCACGGTCCCTTCCCCAAACCAGCAGCTTCGCCAGCAGGGAATCGAA
>NZMN01000011.1 GCA_002694525.1 Methanobacteriota archaeon | reverse complement strand
GAACCATGCCGCTGCGCCCATGCACGCCGACAACATGCTGAAGCACGTCACGGCGGGGAACTACAACATGACCCACTATCATCGAATCATTGACGACTTCATGGTGCAGGGCGGCGACTTCGAAAACAACGACGGAACCGGTGGATACGCCGCTGACTGGTACGGGTATTGCAACGGGCAAGCCATGGCAGACGCATCGAATTGCGCCAACAATGAACGGACCGTTCCGGATGAAGCCGACAACGGCCTGCAGCATCTCTCGTGCATGGTTTCCATGGCTAAAACCTCCCAACCCAACACCGCCGGNAGCCAATTCTTCCTNATGCCCGACGACATCNACCACCACGCGTGGCTGGACGGCGTNCANACCGTGTTNGGTGAAATCACGGACGGNTGCGAGCACGTNACGNCCATCTCCGANGTCGAGACGGNCAGCNACGATCGNCCNGTNGTGCCGGTGATCATCACCAGTGCCANCGTGGTTGAATGAACGCGGTTGCGAGNTGGCCTGAGTCGGCCCTTTGCGTTGGTTCAGCGTTCCTTGAGCTTGGTCGCAAGACGCTCAGCGATGCTGATGCCGACGTCGGAACACGAGGCCGTTCCACCGATGTCGTAGGTCAGCATCTTGCCGTGCTTGAGGTGGTCGGCAACGCTCTCGTCGATGAGATGGCCNACNGCGATGAGATCGTCGTCGTTGGTTTTGCGCCCGAGGTAATCCATCATCATNTGAATGGAGTTGATCGATGCAATGGGGTTGACCTTGTTTTTTCCNGCGTGTTTNGGAGCCGANCCGTGAACNGGNTCAAAGAACGCATGCTCGTCACCAATGTTCCCGGAAGCCGCCATGCCCATGCCGCCTTGGAGAACAGCTCCAAGGTCCGTCGAGATGTCGCCAAACATGTTTGAGGTGACCACGGTATCGTAGTGCTCGGGCGAGCGGGTGATCCACTGCATGAAGGCGTCGATGTAGCCGTAGTCGGCTTCGGTTGCAGGGTAGTCCGAGGCCACCTCGTCGAAGGTGGAGCGGAAGAGTTGGCAGCCNCGGGTTACGTTTGANTTGTCGATGCAGGACACCCTTCGNACNCCGTCCGCTGGTGCGCCGTTTCGAGTCTCGGCGATTTCAAAACCCATTCGNATGAGACGTTCNGAGCCTGCCTTTGAGATGGGGCGTGGGTCGTACGCCACTTCACCGTCAAGGCCCGGGAACGTCATGGGGCCTGGTTCGTATTCCTCTCGNCCCTGAGCGCGGTCGGCGGAGCGGCGGAGGAGCGCGTGGTACAGACCTTCGGTGTTTTCNCGAAGGATGGTCATGTCCACCATGCCNGGCTCCCATATCTGTCGAAAACCGCCGTGGATTTTGTGCGGTACGCCTTCGTAGAGCTTGATGGGACGAACGTTGGCGTAGAGGTCAAGTCCGCTTCTCAGACCCAGAATCACCGAACCNCCTGCAAGGTCGCCGTTGGGGAGACGTGCGCCGGGATAGCCGATGGCACCGAGGAAAATGGCGTCGGTTTGGTTTTTGCAGAGTTCAAACGAGCCTTCTGCCCACTCTTCGCCGGTCGCCTTGTAGTGCTCCCCGCCGCAGGGAATGACCGTTTGCTCAAAGCCGTGGTTGGAATGCTCTTGAATCGTGTCCAAGATGCGTTGCGCCTCGAGGGCAACTTCTCGNCCCGTCCCGTCGCCTGGCAGAACCGTGATGCGATGGTCACTCATGCCTTGGCGCACAAAACGCTTCTACATGAACGCGACCCTCGAAGCATGACGGGGNGCGTTGTGCGTTTTTTATCATGAATACTATCGGAGTGCCCNCTCAAAAAAGGCNCNTAACCCCATCAAGCCGGTCGGCGCAAAGGGGATGCTTCATAGGCTGTCAAGCGGGAAGAACACCCATGGCAGACGAGCGACAAAACGAGCAAGAACGCCGTGTCTCCGTCGATGATTTGCCGCCTGANGTTCGGCAGCTGGCGGACGCCATGTTGGGCGTAAATCCTCAGTGGAACGTGCACGATTGGTTGGTGGAACAGGCCAATNTGACGATGGATTTGCTGGCCCTCGACTTGCTGAGGGAGAAAGTGATCGTCGATCAGCGACTCCAGCGCCTCGAGGACCTCGGCCGTCGTCTCGAACCCGTCGGTGAGCAGACGGGGGTCCCTGACGACCCGAATCAGAGGAACCTGTTTGATTGCTTTGATTTGAACGAGCCCCACGTCCTTCGTGGACTCGGTGAGCGCGCCACTGCGCCGCAGCCCTCTGCCTCGGAGGAGCAAGACGAGCACCATCCGTCCAACATCTTCCTCGACCTCATGCCCGACGCCAACACGGACGACCCCTTGCTCGCCATCGCCTGCCAGTCGGTGGTCATGAGCATCGAGATGGCGCTCGCAAAAGGAGAACCTGTGGCAACCCTCGAGAACATCTTCGANCACACNCGTGCGTCNAACATCAGTGACGATGAGACCGACGAAGCGCTGGACCACCTCCTNACCACCGGTCTGGTCATCGAAGTGGACGACGATTGCTTCGTTCTCCTTCCGCCTTGATGGGAGCCCCGAGCAGTCCCAACCACGGACTATATCCNTTGCACGGCCAGTGTTAACCATGGGATTGATACGATCGGTTTTCTGGGGGAGCGTGGCGTGGTTTGGAGCAACATCGATGATGGTGCATCCAGAAATGGCACTGGGGTTGGCCATCGTGGTGGCCTTTCTCTCTGAATCAACCCATCACGGAGCTGAATTGAGAAGGATGCAGCGTGACGGACGNGAACTGGCCACTCAACTCAGAGCTGCCAACGGACAGGTGGAAAATCTAGAGCGTGCCCTCACCCGAAGACACGTCGAGTTGAACAGTGCCATCGAGGAGCTGCAGCGAAGGGACGCCGTGGGCAGCCCAGCCGCACGGGAACTGTTGGCACGGCANGAAGAAGCCATGAACGCAGCGTCAAGCGCACTGAAGGCTCGACACGAACGAAACGATGTGGTCTTTGACAGCATGGAGCGCTTGCTCAACATGCAGGTCGAACAGACCGCCAACATGCAGCGAGCCATGAGTGACCTTTTGCAACACCTGATCTCCCAGCCTCGTGGCCATTTCAGCATGAGCGACAGCGTCCTCGTCCAGGAACGAGATGGCGGTCCCGCAGCGAGCGAGACCTTCGCCGAGCTGAACGAATGGCTGTCGAGGGAAGCGGCATCTTCACCATGATGGTCGGCCTGGGCGGGTCATGGCGACGAAAAAGGAGGGAGCGCAGCGCATCCTCGACGCACACGCCTCCTCGAAAACCGTCCGTCGTCGTTTGCTTCCCGTTGCGATTGGCATCGTGCTCGTTGGCGGGGGCGTTACGGCACTGACGAGTTGGCATTTTGGACTGGCCACCGTCCTCGTTTGTGGGCTGCTCATGCAGTACGCCGTTGAACGCATGAACACCATCCTCGAGGCGAGCGTAGCCTCAGGTCTCAAGGCCATGGGATGGGATGCGGACACCACGCTGGATGAGGAGACGCTCGAGAACATCCGACGCATCGCTCAACGTTAGGTGGAGTCCTATGAACGATGGAAAGGCGCTCGTTCAGCAATTCTTCGTTCACGAGCGAAAGCGAAGACGAAACAGGCTCGT
Source organism: Methanobacteriota archaeon (assembly GCA_002694525.1). Taxonomy (GTDB): domain Archaea; phylum Thermoplasmatota; class Poseidoniia; order Poseidoniales; family Poseidoniaceae; genus Poseidonia. The sequence goes on along the minus strand of NZMN01000011.1, from coordinate 619 downwards.
CGTGATGTGGAGTCTGGTTGGCCTCGCCGATGTCTTCGTTGTCGCCGCCTATCTCGGAGGCATGCCCGTTGANCGNATTGCNATGGTTCTCATCCTGCCCGTCCTTGCATCGTTCGTCCTTCTTTGGCGTGGATTGAGCGATGGACGCAGGCTTGATGGCCGCCTCGGTGAACTGCTGAACGCGGTCGAATTTGGCTGGGATGAACTTCANGGGTTGGACCTCAACGCAGAGGAAGCCGATCGNCTGCACGAGGCGTTTACGCACATCGCAGCCGGTCGATTGATGACCAACGAAAGTCAACTTCGTACCCGTGGTGGCGATGCAAAGGGGCCGGCGTTTGACGGCCACGAGGCAACGATTGATCCAAAGCGCAACCGAGTTGACCCGGCGCTCCACGAGGCCGATTACGACGGNCTNGAGGGGGCTCTGCGCGTCTCGGAACAGTTGGTAGAAGAAGCCAATCAGCAGTACGCCGAACAGGCCCAGCGGCAATGGGAAGCCTCGGAAGCCNGNGACCNGGACAACATCGAGGAGGGTGTTGAACGACTCGGCGACTTGGTGGCCTCGGGCTGGTTTGAGCGGAACGCCAAGGACGGAGCCCTTTCTGAGTTGATGGAA
>NZMN01000010.1 GCA_002694525.1 Methanobacteriota archaeon | reverse complement strand
GGAACGTCTGGCCACCCAACTGGCGTATCGGCGAAGCAACGCACGCGATCTCGTGGCGACGGCTCACGCCCTCGAGCGCATGCCTGCTTTGATGCAGTGGTGTCGCGACAGTCAAGACCCGCTGCTCGTGCACCTCAGTGAAGGCCTCGACCAACTCGATGAGATGAGGCAAACCGTACAGCACACGCTCAACGGTGAACCACCGCTCGGACTGAGGGATGGAGGATTGTTGAGGGCGGGCGTTGACGAGCAGGTTGACGAGTTGCGCACCGTCACCGCTGAAGGAAAGACGTGGTTCTCGGACCTGGAAAAACGGTTGCGAGACGAACTCGGCGTTTCTTCGTTGAAGGTCAAAAACAACCGACAAGTGGGCTGGTACATTGAGGTCACTCAAACCCATGTCGACAAAGTTCCGGACGATTGGCGGAGGAAGCAACAACTTACAAACGGTTCTCGGTACACCACGGAAGAGCTCGTGGAGCGGGACGATTTGCTCCTTTCGGCGGATTCAAAACTCAAGGAGTTGGAGTACAGAAAATTCCTGGAACTGCGAACCTACTGCGCAGCTCACGCCTCAGCACTCGCCGACATTGCACGGCGCGTGGCCTCAATCGACGTCCTCCAATGCTTTGCAACGGTCGGTCGGGAGCGAGGTTGGACCAAACCCGACATGACCGACCAGCACATCATCAAACTGCAAAGTGCACGGCACCCCGTCCTGGAAACACAAACCGGCTTCGTCCCCAACGACGTGGTCATGAACCCTAAGCGAAACTTCCTGCTCATCACCGGCCCGAACATGGGAGGAAAATCGACCTATTTGCGAACGGTGGCCCTCGTCTGCGTGCTTGCCCAAGCGGGTTGCTTTGTTCCCGCTCAACATGCAAAAATCGGATTGGTTGACCGTGTGTTCACACGCGTCGGCGCCAGTGACGACCTGAAGCGTGGTCGTTCCACGTTCATGATGGAAATGATCGAAGTGGCCCACATTCTCAAACGCGCCACCAGCCGCTCGTTGGTTCTCCTCGATGAAATCGGACGCGGAACCTCAACCTTTGACGGGCTGTCCATCGCCTGGTCGGTCACCGAAGACATGTGTTCTCGCATCGGCGCAAGGTCGCTTTTCGCGACCCACTATCACCAACTCATCGGGCTCGAGGGGGAAATCGATGGTTTGTGCAACGTCCACGTCCAGGTCGCCCACACGGACGGTCAACTGCGGTTTCTTCACACCGTTGCTGATGGACCGTGCGACGAATCGTACGGCGTTCAGGTGGCGGCGTTGGCCGGCCTGCCTCGAAGCGTTGTGGAACGCGCCACGGATCTGTTGGCGTTCCTTGAACACCAAGCCGGCGGTGCGCGAGCGGGTGAAGACGGAGCGCCTCGGACGCGCGACGCTGGGCAGGCCAGTTTGATGGGTTACTTCGCCGCTGCTGCGATGAAATCCACACCGACGGACCAACCCTCAATGCCGGACCACGTCCTGAACGTGCTCGACCGATTGAACGCCACACAGGTGGACGAGTTGAGCCCTCGAGAGGCCCTCGATGTGCTTTATGCGCTGAAAAACGACGTGGAGGGACGCTCATGAAACCGCAAAAAATCCGCCAGTTGGACGAAGCGACGATCGGTTTCATCGCTGCTGGAGAGGTCGTGGAGCGGCCCGCACAAGTCGTCAAGGAACTGGTCGAAAACAGTCTGGATGCAGGGGCGACCGCCGTTGTCATCACCGTGGAACGGGGTGGATTTGACCGCTTGGTGGTGGAAGACAACGGAAGTGGAATCGAGGAACAGGACCTCTCCCTTGCGCTCGACCGACACGCGACCTCCAAACTCCGCACCAAGGACGACTTGTCCTCCATTTCCTCGTTGGGCTTCAGAGGTGAAGCCCTCGCCAGCATCGGCATGGTTTCACGCCTGCAGATTTCAAGCAAGCCCGAAGGAGAACAAGGAGCGACCATCGTCATGGAAGACGGAGTAAAATCCAGCGTCGAGCCGATGGGAATGGCGCACGGCACCCGAATATCGGTGGACCACCTGTTCCAAAACACACCTGCCCGATTGGCCTTTCAGCGACGTCCAGAAACCGAAACCGCTCGCATCGTTGATGTTGTCGTCGACCACGCTCTTGCACACCCATCGTGCTCCTTCCACCTCAAAACCGAACGGAGAACCCTCCTGAACGTTCCAGCAACCGACAACATGCTCGACAGGCTCTACGACATCATGGGTGCTCAAGCAACGGAGTTGGTGGCGCTGAAGCGCCCTCCAGAAGACGAGGATGCACCCGGAAGCGAGCGTTGGAGCGGTTGGATCAGCACGCCGGACATCACCCGCGGTAAGGGTGACGACATCCACGTCCTCATCAACCATCGACCCGTGGCCTCTGGCCCGTTCCTGCAGGCGATTCGTCGTGGTTACAAAACGCGTCTTATGCAGGGCCGCCATCCGTTGGCCGTCATCAATCTGGAGTGTCCACCCAACGAGGTGGACGTCAACGTTCATCCAACCAAGCGCGAGGTGAGGTTGCGACACTCCTGGAGGGTTCTGGAGCGATTGGAGCGAGCCATCGCTCACACCTTGGAATCCATTCCGACCGAACCAGACGCAACCGGAGGCATTCCCGGCCTGCAGGGCTTATCCGGCGCACAGGCACAGACGTCGGTTGATACGTACTTTCGCTCAAGTCCAGCGAATGCGTCTCAACCGTCCCTCTCGACTGCGGCCGGCATGACTCAATCGCCCACGGCCTCACCCCCGCAACCCGCAGCACCGCCCCCCGCTTGGGCGGTTGCCGCGGGAAAACAACTGAATCTTGTGGGCCAAGAGGCGGAAGCGGCTTCCGAGCCGACGAAAGAACGCCCCGTTTCAGCCTCACCGTTGGGCCAGGCTGTTCTGCCCAATCTTCCAGAAAAGCCGATGGCGGCGGCCCTTTCATCCGCTGAACGCGACCTTCATCGCCACGCCGGTACGGGCCACACGTGTCGTCCGAGCGAAGAGGAACCCCTGGCCGGCGAGCTCAACGAATTGCCTCACATGGAACCGCTCGCTCAATTTGCAGATTCCTACATTCTCGTACAGGCCGAGGACGAGCTGCTTCTCATCGACCAGCACGCTCTTCACGAGCGCATTCGATACGAACGGCTCAGAAACAGCGGCCAGGCATGGGAGCCGCAGGAGCGATTAACGCCCCTCGACCTCAACCTGGACGCGCGTCAGTCTGCCCTTGTCGACGCCCACCACGAGCGTCTGCACCAACTTGGATTCCATTTGACCAACGAAGCCAAAGGTTGGGCGCTCCGAGCCTCACCGCAACTTTTGGAGGGTGAAGAAGTGCGACCGTTTCTCGTTGACTTGCTTCAAGACCTTGCCCTGGACGGCGGTCCTCTCGAGACCCTTGAAGGGAAGAAAGACCACATTGCGTTCATGAACGCATGCCGGGGTTCGGTCAAGGCAAACGATACCCTCACCCTACCGGAAATGCGACGTCTTCTCGACGACATGCGTCGGATACCGAACCCGTGGGCATGCGTGCACGGACGCCCCACATCCCTTCGAATCTCCATCGACAGTCTTGACCACCATTTCGGCAGGCACGGCTGAAAANGACATCCTGAGGCGTCGGACAGGACGTTCAGCATCCGTGGACTGGGGTTCTGACATCACCAAGGCTGATGGAGAAACGCCTCAATTTCAGCCCCCACCGAACACCATCGTTCAACCGCTTCGGGGTCGGCAACCTCATGGAGGGTGGCACCTTTCACCAAAACCGATTGCCTGCACGCCAAGGCAAGCACCAACGCCGTCATTTGCATTCTGTGGTCGCCGTAGGTTTCAACCAGTTNGTCGGGGCAAACAACGGATTGATCNCCCGGAACGGTCAACTCACCGTTTGCGTACGACGCCTCCAGTCCAAACTGTTTGAGCAGGTTGACGGTTCCGACCGTGCGGTCCGTCTCCTTGTAAGCGGCGTGAGGCGCGCCCACGAGTTTCCCGCCCTTCCCCAGAGCGAGGAGGGCCGCCAGCGGTGTGATCAAATCGTTGGCGTCGCGAAGGTCAACGGTTTGNTGCGAACCAACCTNGCCNACNGTAAGGGTGCCNTCCGTGAGATTGAGTCCCAACGAAGGGAGAAGGTCGAGCAGGAGCTCGTGCCCGAGGGCATCGTTCGCCCGAGGAAGATGGCCGATGTGAACGCTGANGTCGGTTGCTTTGGCGGCAAGGCATGCGAAGGCGAGCATCGATGCGTCTCGAGGAACTTCGACCTGAGGGTTGGCAAAAACNGGCGTCCACGGAGAGAGCACGGCAGCGCCAATGCCTTCGGGTGCGCCCGTGTCCACGCACATGGTCTTCGTGAGACCGCTGTGTCGCAGTGAAACTCCTGAACCGTTCAGTTCCAGACCAACGTCTGCGGGCAAGGCAGGGGCTGCCAAACACCAAGCGGTAACGGGTTGGCTCGAGGTCGAGACATCGAGTGAAACTTTGCCTGAGGGGGCCATGGGACCTTGAATCAACAGCGGTAATCCTTCCACGCCGGTGCCCCGTGAAACCGAAGCACCCATGTCGCGCAACGACTGAACCATCGTGTCGTGGTTTCGGGCCCGCAACGATGCNTCGCCGTCGACCATAACGGGAACGTCAAATCGACCGCACATGGCCATCAGGATTCGAAGAGCGGTTCCGGAATTACCGGCGTGAAGGACGCTGATGGGAGCTTTGAGGCCGCTGGGCCCNACACCAACCACGGACCACGATACGGAGCCCTCCGAGGGTTGATCGTCATGGTTGCTGGAAACGTGCAGCGGATTGCCNTGCNGATCCAAATCGGTGATTTGGACGCCCATTTGGCGAAGGCAACGCCGCATGGAAATGACGTCCTGTCCTGCNTTGGTCATGCCGTGAAGAACCACCGTCTGTTCGGATTGCGCAGCGAGGGCCAACAACCGTATGGCGTGGCTTTTGGAGGGAGGTAAATCCCAGGTCATCTCCTCTATAGAAGCGTTGTTGTGAACACGAAGGGCGGAGATGAGGCTGCCCAAATCACCCTTCACTTTGGGCGACCAACGCTTCACCCAAGCCTTGGCCATGNTGCCTGTTGGCAAACAATCAGCCATGAACCCTTGTAATACAGATTCAAGAACCGCAAGGTCGTCACAAAACCATGGGCCTGATGGACAAACATCAACGTCCACTCCACGACNTGCGNATTTCAATCACCGACCGGTGCAATTTCCGNTGCACGTACTGCATGCCCAGGGAACATTTTGGTCCAGAGCATGCCTTTCTGGACCGAGGCCAACTTTTGACGTACGAGGAAATCGTTCTCATCGTNGAATCGTTGATGACGACCGGTCTGCGAAAGGTCAGNATCACCGGAGGAGAACCNTTGTTGNGGAAGGATGTGGCCAAACTCATTCGCATGATTCGAAGCGTTGGCCCGAACCTCGACCTGGCGATGACGACCAACGGCGTTTTGCTGAAGCGACACGCCCCNGAANTGATCGCTGCAGGCCTGAATCGAGTCACGGTGAGCCTCGACGCCGTGGACGAAGACGTGTTTCAGGCCATGGCCGACACGGTCAACCACACGCCCACAGAGATTCTGGANGGCATNGACGCTGCGTTGTCTCACGGATTGGGTGTNAAGGTCAACGCCGTCATCAGAAANAGCGTGAACGTCGGTCAGGTTCCCAAATTGGNGCANGCATGCACCCAACGGGACGTACCGCTTCGTTTCATTGAATACATGGACGTGGGGAACACCAACGGATGGAACCTCGACGAGGTTGTTTCGGGTGCTGAGCTCCGGTCCATTGTGGAAACCATGCACGGGCCACTCCAACCGGAGAAGCCCAGCGGTCCCGGCGAGGTGGCTCGGCGCTTTGTCTCGCAAAGCGGACACCGATTTGGNTTCATTGAATCGGTTTCCAATCCGTTTTGCGGCGGTTGCTCTCGTGCCCGACTCTCCGCCAACGGTTCGCTGTACACGTGCTTGTTCTCATCAAACGGACACGATCTCAAGGGTTTGCTGCGGATGCACGCCTCCAAAGAGGACGTGTCGCAAGCCGTTCGCTCGATATGGGAGCAACGCAACGACCGATATTCCTTGGAACGAAGCACGCTCCAAAAACCACGAACAAAAGTGGAGATGTCCTTCATCGGTGGATGAGCATCACGTCATGGCGGGCAACAACACATCCACGATGAGGGTGCTGGAGGTTTCTTCGACCAAGCGGAACCGCCAGGTTCCGTCGTCGGCTCCGATNGTTTCAGAGTCGATGACGAAATAATCGCCTTGCGTGACGGAATAGCCAGCATCTCGGTCGTGGAACGAAACGTTGGTTCCAACGACGCCGTACACGTCGACGTCGGAAACTTGACCCCGAATGGGCAGGTCTTGGGTGGTGTNGGAAGGCAGGAGGTCAAACTGCAAACGGGCGGGGTCAATCGACTGATCCAAGCTCGTGATTCGAACCACGTGGAAGCCGTTGTCGAGCGCNCGAACGCTGACCGTGGCTTGNGGTGCCGATTTCTCAACCGTTGTCAAAGCGCCCTGCATCAAGACGAACACCATGCTNGACAGCATGACGGTGATGGCGAGAAGCAACACGGTCGCAATAACCGGGCTGACCGCTTCTTCATGGCGGCGAACGGTGCCTCGCATGCATGTACCAAAGCGTTGAATCACTTGAACACACCGCCGAGCGAGANGGGCGAAGAGGGGNCTTTCCCCCGTTCAGACAAGCCAGAGAGGGCGCTCGCACTCCATGGCCCGCTTGATTCCACCGATGGGTCCGAGAATCCGCAGGATGACCTCGGTCATCAGGTCGCCACGCATCATCGCATAGCCCATGTTTTTGCTTCGAAGTGAGTTCTTGAGCGCCGGGCCCATGGAAGCACGAACCCTCGCCTCATACACCGAGAGCGGCGTCTGGTCCTCCAAATTCGCAAGGATGGCTTCGGCCGCAAAGCATCCCGATATGATGGCTTGGCTGATGCCACCTCCGTTGCTGGGCATGACCAAGCCGGCTGCATCGCCAACCGCAAGCGTCGTCCCGTCAACCATGCGTTTAACGGGTCCACCCATCGGTATCCATCCACCACCGAACGAGATGATTTCAAGGTTCAAATCGGCGCAAAACCGCTCGAGATGTCCTTTGAGATCGCCTTCGAGTTTACCCGCCCGAACACCCAAGCCGACGTTGGCGAACTCCGGTCCCTTGGGTATGATCCACGCGTATCCAGATGGTGCGACCGAACCCAGGAACACGTCAAACGTCTCCGGAACATCGCCTTTGACCTGGGCGTAGATCGTCGGAACCTGATCCTCCGGTCGCACGTCTTTGTCCTGTCCGTGTCGAAGACGCCCGACATGAGCGAGGCTGCCCGAGGCATCGATGAGGTAGTCGCACGTGAAGCGACCTTCGCTTGTAACCAACAACTCACGATTGGCCTTTCGCTGTTGCTGCAGGCGTTTCAACGATGTNGACATGCGAATTTCTGCGCCCGCTCTCTCCGCTTTGTCGGCGAGGAAACCGTCGAACTGAAGGCGGTGGCCGGCAAAGGCATCAAGTTCGAAATGGTAGGATTTTCCCGATGGCAGGAAGACCCGCATGTTGTCCAAACGATGGAGAATGAGACGTTCTGGGAAGTCGAAGTATTCTTTGAGCCACGCNTGGTCTTCGAGATGCTTGAACGTACCAATGACTTCACCCCAGTGAGGAATGCATTCACCGCACTGCGCTGGGTTTCCGACGATGGACCGACGTTCAAGCACGAGAACATCAATGCCCTTCTCTGCAAGGCGTTGTGCAGCAGCGCTGCCGGCTGGGCCGGCTCCGATCACGATGACCTGTCGATGCTCAATGTCCTTCACGCTCAATGCCCCACCTCATGCATGCCGGTCCTTGACGACGTTTGTGATGAGCATCATCATGTCCTTGGCCTCGCTGTCGGGAAACCGNTCCAACTCGGCCTGAGCGCGCTCGAGGTGAGTGCGAACGAGGATTTCAGCGTACTCCATGCTGCTTGATCGCTCCAAAAGCTGCATGAGTTCGTCAAAGTCTTCATCGCTGAACGCCTCGATGAGCTCCGACAAACGTTGCCGATGATGTCCGTGCGAGAGCGTCAGAGCATGAATGAGCGGAAGCGTCATCTTTCCTTCGTACACGTCGGCGCCCCTCGGTTTGCCCATCCGATCGTCTCCACGAAGGTCCAACAGGTCGTCAACCAGCTGGAAAGCGATCCCGAGTTCCATTCCAAATCGTTCCAAACCACGGGCTTGTTCTTCTTCGAGGCCCGCAACCAATCCGGCGGCNTAACANCCGGATGCAAACGGACCGGCCGTCTTGCCGCGGACGATGGAAAGGTAGTCTTCGGGCGAGGTTGCGAGGTTNAGCACGTGGTCGAGTTGGTGGAATTCAGAAACAGCGATGTTGGCGCAGCAACGAGCGATGATGGAAACGATTTGCGCAGAGTACCGCCCGCCAAGACCGAAGCCCTGTACGAACAACCAATCACCTGCAATGACCGCTTTGGCTTGGCCGGCGTTGGCATGAATGGTCGGAATTCCGCGCCGCTGCTGGGCTTCGTCGTTGATGTCGTCGTGAACAAGCGTGGCGGTGTGAATCAGCTCAAAAGCGAGGGCGAGNGGCATGACATCCTCCTGATTTGCTCCGCCTGCAAGTCGGTAGGCAAGGAGAAAGAGGATGGGGCGAAGCCGCTTTCCACCGGCGTTCAACACTCGACCGGCCTCNACGGCGACCTCGCCTGCACCCATGTCCACTTCGTCTTGAATGAGCGCTTCCAGAGCGTTGTTGACCTCGTCTCGCATGGATTCCAAGGAGGAATTCAGCGTCTCAACATTGCTGCGCACAACCATGCCACGACGGTGGGCTTCTTAACCGGTCGTCAACGCCCTTGGCATGCGAGGGGCGACCCTTGCCGAGGTGAAACGATGGAAAACAGTGAGCGTCTCGTGATTCTCACCACGCCGTCCAGAAACGACGGCGTTCGCCTCCAAATCGAGCGAGCCGTCCAAACCCACGGGAAACACAGAGACCTGCTCCTCAAGCAAATGCCTCACATGGAAACAGCGCTCCTCACGCTGAGAGACGGCACGGCTGACCTGCTCGCAATGAGCGCCTTCGATTGGGAGAAGTACGATGTTTCCGAATTGTCCATCGCAGGGCTCCTCCCTCGAAAAGAACCGACGTGGGTGCTGGTCGCGGACGACAAGCCCGAGTACCTCGAACAGGGCGCCGTGGTGATGTGCGACCATGAATTGGTCCGCCGNCAAATGAGGCGCATGCGTCCCGATGTGGTCTTGGAAAGCCTCGAGCAGACCGTGGAACGGCTCAACGCCACTCACGTCGTGAGTGAGCTNGATGANGAAGACATCTGGCCGTGGGTTGAGGAGCAGCGCGTTGAGGGTCGTCTGAGCGGATTCATCGTNCCGAGAGCCATCCACGCCGGCCACNGAATGAAAGGACGNCGTCATACGCTCGGCCTTCAACGCAATCAAAACGAAAGCAACAGGGAACGGTTCATCCCTCCACCCTTGCANGGATTCACCCTGCTCGTCGGTCGTCGAGGTTTTCCNAAGACGAGCATCAAAGAAATGCTNGACCCGAGTGCTGAACTTGCCTACCGACTCGAAGCGGCTCTGCTCGAAAGCCTCGACCCCTCGCTTCGGCCGATAGTGGGAGCCTACATCGAGCAGAGGAAGATCTCAACCATTCTCAAAAAAGCCACCGAAGNGGGNGATGAAGCGCTTCTCAACTCCTTGGTNGACCCAAACAAAAAGCGTGGCGCCTACAAGAGCGGCCCTCGCGTTGAGATGATGATCGAAGTCCTCAACGCTGAAGGCACGGTCACCGCTGCTTGCGAACGCATGGTGCTGCCGGAAAACAGCCACATGGGCATGGTGAACCTGCTGAAGGAATTCACGGATCTGNTGAACGTGATGACCACCGAGCATGAGGCAACCAAGCGGAACATACGCGGCATGCCGGACAGTTTCATGGAACCCCGACCCGGTCTGATGAACCTGGACGATTGAAAACCGTGCCCGTCAGCGNATCAACCCGCAAGAACAGGCCTTCTGCGCACCGCATGACTGCGAAGACATATATGCTTTCAATGCGGCAAAAGGCGTAGAGGTGAGGCACGAATGGACACGTCGGCCATGCTNGGGGAACTTTATCAGTCCCGATTTGACGGCCTCAAAGCCCTCGCCCAGCAACACGGTTTGTCAAAAACCGGACCGGTTGAAGCGCTGCGTGCTCGATTGATCCGCCACCTCGCGTTCCCGGACTGGGACTTCTCGCCCGCAGGCTTGCGCACCATTCCAAACAGTGACCTCGGTGAAATCCTCGGGGCGTTTGGAATCAAAAAATCCGGGTCCATCAAGGCCCGCCGACAACGGCTGTTCTTGCACCTCAATCACGATCCCAAAACGCTTGCAGTCGAACGCCTCGACGAGATGACTCGAGATGAACTCCACGCAATGTGCAAGGATTTGGAACTCCCACTCTCAGGAAACAAGCAAACCCTGCTCGCTCGAGTTGCCGGCGTCNTGGCCTCTCAAGAAAACGCTTGGGGGAAGGTGAAAAAGAGCCTTCGANGNCCGCGCGGNCCGGTGAACCTNCCCAAGAGGGTTCCCGCAACCACCCCAACNACGGAGGATTCGGTGAAAGAGACCGTTTCCTCATTCGTGGAAGATCACGACGATGGGTGGACCTTTGAAGAGGAAACTTCGCTGCGTGAGGAGTTGGCAGGCATCGGCCACGAAGTCTCAACGTCGCAACTGGACGCCGTGGTGGACCAGCACCTTCGCACCGCTCCGGAACTGGAATCCACCGCCACACCGCCCATGATTCAGCACACCGACACGGTTGAGGCGCACAGTCTTGAAACCGAAACAGCCCTGATGGAACTTGAAGAGCGAGCGGCTGAAATCAATGCGTTTGCCCGCGATTTTCTGATGGTCAGTTCCACCACCAACCAGGAGGACATGAACGCGTTCATCCTGTCCCTCCGCTCGCAGGGCTTTGCCACGGATTTACCGCCCGTTCATCAAGCCGTGGCAACCCTCGTTATGGAACTNGACTACAAGGTCAAAAACGAATCAAACGCCGCNACGGCAATGCCTCAATCCTGGAGCGAGCGTGAAGCGTTGCGGCGCTTTGAAGAGGTGAGGAGCACGCTGAGGGACCGCTTGGAAAACATCCTCGCGCTTCACCCCAACGATGTCGTCAAGGCACGAATGGCCTTCGAGCACGAGGGCCGTGAACTTGGTCTGGACCTCCGGGTGCCGAGTGTTTCAGGTCGCNTGCACGCTCTGTTCGACCTTCACATCGAGATTGCTGAGAGNCAAGCACTCCACGATCCCGTCGTTCAGCGACGNCAACGCATGATGCGCATCCTCCACCGAGGCGCCGTTCACATGTCTGAAAACGAGCGCATGACCATCGAACGCCTCGAACGAAACATTGCGTCGTTTGAGGAACTCGTACAGACCGTTCTTGAATCTGGAGAGGATGGTTTTGACGAAGCCCAGCAAGCGCTTGTGGTTCGGTTCCTCGAGTCCAANGGTTATGAGGTCAACACGAGCACGCTNCGCCCACGAATTCTTGCATGCGCCGGGATTCTTGGGGCCGAGTTGGGCTATCTCTCGCCCAAGGAGATTCCGAGAATTGCCCCCGGNGTGTTGGTNACCGAAACCGAGGTCGACGCCATCGTCGCAGAGCTCAAGAGCCTTGCAGCCAGTTTCAAACCCGCAGAGTCCCATGAACTCCACGAAGAGGAAATCGTCGGAGAGGCCGTGGCGGATGCGTCCGACAACATCGCTCGAGTTCGAGGGAAGATCGACCGCATCGACGAATTGTTGAATCGCTTGAACGGTTGAACGGTCAAGCGCTCAATGCTGTTGAGCGTAGAAATTCTGCACGACCGAGGTCACCGTCTGAATGTCTGAAATTCCTCGCTGGCAAAGGTCCTCAATGATGGCTTGTCGCTGAGACACGTGTCGCTCAAACACATCGGGCGTGATGCCGGCGGCGTTGCAGATCGTTTCTCGCAGTTTCGAAGGAATGCCGGTTTCTTCGATTTGGTCGGTGGCAGCGTTGTACTTCCAAATGGCGTTCAGNCGAGGCTTGTCGCCTTCCATGCCCGCGACCTCCGCGACCTCAGTGATTTTACGAGCGGTTTTTCCGTTGACGTGAAGGCGTGCCTGGATGATGATGAGGTCCAGTCCGCTGAGCATGATGGGCGGGACGCTCATCGGGGGATTGATCATTCGNGTTACGGTTTCCTGAGCCGTGTTGGCGTGAAGGGAACCGAAGGACCCGTCGTGTCCAGTGTTCATTGCGGTCAACAACGTGGCGCACTCGGGACCTCGGACCTCACCAACGATGATTCGGTCGGGCCGCATGCGCAGACTCGATTTCAGACAGTCGTTCATGTCAACCTCCGGCGTACCGTCCGGCCGCTCTCGACGGGTTTCCATTCGCAACCAGTGGTCGTGATAGACCTGCAACTCAGCTGTGTCCTCCACCGTCAGGAGGCGGCGAGACCAGGGGATGTACATCCCGAGGCAGTTGAGCGTGGTTGTTTTACCCGAACCGGTGCCTCCTGCGATGACGAAGTTCGCGGGGCGACTGTCGAGACCTTCGATCCAGACCCACATCATGGCAGCCAAGCGCGAGTTGACGGTGCCAAAATTGACGAGGTCGATCATCGTCAGCGGGTCTTCCTTGAACTTTCGAATGGTCAGTGTCGGNCCGTCGGGTGAAACCGGGGGAATGGTTCCGTTCACACGGGAACCGTCGGGTAGCCGACCGTCAAAAATGGGCACGAGTCCCGGTCCGTCGCCGAGCGGTACGTTGGTGTAAGAGGCGATGTTTTTGGCGATTTGNAGACCGGAATCATCGTCAATCCAAATGTTGGTTCTGCACATGCCGTGATTCCTGTGCGCCACTTTGACGCACTGCGTCCCCCCGTTGTACATAACCTCCTCNAGCGCATCGTCTTCAAACAANGCAGCAAGGTCTCCGTACGGGTTGGCTTGGATGTCCCCGTCCACGTGATAGATCGGTGATGGGTGGTTTGCTTCGGTGTAAATCGTGACGCGTCCGTACTGTTCGAGAATTTGTTCTGACATGCTTCAACCTCCTACTGCTTTTACGGCCCCGAGGTAGAGGCCCATNGAGACCGCCATCCACATGGGTAACCACCACAAGGTGTCCTTGAGGCGACCCATCATGCGGCCAGAAACACCAACGGCGACCGCCGATGCTGCTGCGAAAAAGAGGCTGAATGTTTGGTTAAAGCCGGTGATTTGGAACCCTTTGCTCGCCGGTGCAAACAGGCCGACGATGAAGGCAATGAGCACAGGTAAGCCGATGCTGACAAAGATGATGATGAGCATGCCGCGCCCGGAGAGTTCGGTTTCCCTNTGATTCATCAGGTCGTTGAGGCGTTCGTAATCTCTGCTTAANTCCGAGAGAATGTCCCGCAGTGAGGAGTCCTGCTGAATCGCCGTTTCGATCAACATCATGACCCGCTGGATTTGGCTTGAGCGGGTTTTGGCTGCAAACGCAGAGAGGCTCGCCTCGAACGAAGAGGCATGAGCCTCCTTCAACGTCTCGGAGAGCAGGCTGGCAAGAAGTCCATCGTTTGATTCGGACTGCTCCATCATGGCTTCNTGCANACCTCGACCGGCACCAACCGAGTCCGACAGNGCTTCGAGGAACGTAGGGAGTTGGTTTTCGATGGCTCGACGCCGACGACGCTCGAGCATCGGTGGGATGCCTCCGCCAATGCAAGCGATGGCGATGACGCCCAAATAAAGCAGGAGCGGGGATTCGTTGAACGATTCAAGAAAACCGAAAATCAAACGAACACCTCACAACCCCGGGTCCTTGGTGTGGGCCTTGAGACCAACCAACGCCATGCCGACCAACGTGATGAGCAAGCCCATGTTCACCACCGAACTGATGACGGCTGGGTCGGGAAGCGACATGAAGGCGCCCAGGTCACCCGACATCAACTGTGGGACAAGGCCAACGATGGAGAGGATGATCGGACCGATCATGCCGATGGAGAGGAGGGTTTCGGGCACACCGCCAAGTTCCTCGATGTACTTCTCCACCTCTTCGGAGCGTTCCTCCTCCATGCGTGCCCCCTGCTTTTTGAGGGTCTCAACCAAGTCGGTGTTTTGGGTGACGTTGGTGTAAAGCGTGTTCAGCAGTCGCTTGTAACCTGCTGAATCGGCTTTTTTCATCAAGGCTTTGAGTTCCTTGTCAAGGCCGCCGCCGGTCCCTTTCCGCAGGCGTTTCATCATGGCTGAAAAATCCTCAGAGATGATGCCGTAACCGCCTCGGCCGATGGTGTGGATCGCNGCTTCAAGGCCAACGCCCGAGGACATCAAAACATCCATGGTGCGAATCACGTAGAGGAGTTCTCGCTTTTCCTCAAGTTTTCGCACGTTAGCACCCGCCTCANATCACGTCTTCAAGAAGTTCAAAATGAAACCCTTCGTTGGAGCTGTCGTACTCCATCATCGAAAAAATGACCTTGACATCTCGCTCTTCGAAGGGGTCGTGGATGTAGGGTTGACCGGTTCGAAACATCGCCACGATGCGCTTGTATTCATCNATGGTGATTTCACCTCGCACCGAATAGAGCGTCGACTCCGCTCCCTCGTCGTGGAGGTCGTCGCCCTCTTGACCGCGAACAACGGTTCGAGTCAAGCGCCGAGTCATTTTCACTTTGATGTCAGCGTTNGCAATTCGAACCCAGTCCGAACTTGACGTCCCGGTTGCGGGACGAATGAAGAAATCCATTCCAGCCATGGTCAACCCCTGACGCTTCCACAGCGTGAAAAGGACTTGAATGTGTTGGAGGGAAATCATTCGGGTGTGGCCAGTCTGAACCATCCAAACCGAGGCTCGTCCAACACACCAGCGTCCAGCATGTCGTCCAGCTTGGCCTCAGCCACTTCACGAACAAAGCCNCGTGCNACGGCGTTCTTGAGCAGCGTGTCAAAGGTNACACCTTCACCCTGGTCGAGGTGCTCAATGGCTTGAAGAAGGAAGGCTTTGACGTCTTGACCGGACCCCTCGGAGGGATCGTCTCCCTCTGGCAGCGTCATGACGGGTGGCGGCGTGGTCGCAGCCTCGATGCGGCCTTCCGCAATGTCAAGCGCTTGCATCAGGTTCAATTTGAACGGTTCAAGGTCAACCTCGCCGTAGTGGTTTCGGGCAGCGAGGAGGCTGGCTGGCAAGCCCGCACGGGCGTACGAATCCAGGGTTGGTTCGACCTCGAGCGCCGTTGAGAATTGATTCATGCGGTCCATGGTNGCCTCGCAAGCATCCAGCAGCCAATTGGCGTACACTTCGCGCTTGACGACGCAGGCCTCCTCGGGTCGAAGCGACGTGTAAACGGCTCCTTCATCGGTTTGATACCAGCGTGTTTTCGAAGTCATCATCACCAACAACGGCTCCCCGTCGTTCAGGCGCTCCGTCCATTGGTGAGCAAGTTCTTGCATCGTCTCTGAGTTGTACTCGCCAATGGAAAANTAGTGGAGCCCTGTCGGGTCTCGGAGTTGCCCCTGATAGAGCGACGANCCGTTGCTGGTCTCGCGGAGCTCAAGTCGTTCGAGCAGCCCTGCCGCCACGATTCGATTGACCTTTGCACCCAGCTTGGTGATGACAAAGGANGGGTCGTACTCGCCCGAACCTTTCTCGTTGAGGGTGGCGCTTCCGAACTCGGAGGCCAGCAACAGGTGAGCGGGTTGGCGGGCGATGCGGGCTCGCTCCATCATGCCCACCCCCATTGCACGCGCAATTCACTGGCTCTCATCTGAGCGTCGTGCTCCATGACTTCAACATCGTCGGCCAACACCATGGCGCCCTGTTCATCCACGATGCTTCGACCCGAAACCGTGATGCGTCGNCCCAGCATGGTCCCTCGAATGCGCTGGACAAACCCGGTGTCTCCGAGTTCATCCACNTGGGTGCGCATCTCGTCGATGCTCATCCCCAGGATGCTGAGTGANGCCTCCTTGTTGACCAGGACAGCGGCCGTAACGCCCTCGTCGTCCACGACCAGGCGCAACCGGACGTCTTCCGTCCCTTCGTTGGGGCCGTGCTCGAAACACGCACCGTCTCGCAGCACGCGTCGGCACTCCGTGCACCGGCGAATGAAGCCCGAATCCTCTCGTACGCTCACGAGCATTCCGCTGGTTTTGATGCCAACCCTGCTCGGGCCGGCCACAACCTCGCTCATGGAGACCTCAACGGAGTGGTTTGCCAAATCCATTCCATCGTCCCAAGGTGGGCGTTCAAGCACGGTCAATTGGTTGGCATCGTCCACGGTGATGTCCGGGATGCCCTGCCAGGCCCGAACNCGGGCACCCTTGATCTGGACCGTGATCGGTAGGTCCCCTTCCGAAAACGGAAGNTCGTCCCACACGCTGATTCTGCAACGACCGGAGGGGTCTGCAATTTGTCCGGACCAGAGGAATTTTTCCTCGCCGTCGCGGTTGAACGTGCGCTTTGCGATGTCCATGATTTGAACAACTGCATCCACGTCTCTCGAGCCGTCTCTGAGCGACGCTACGTTGGTGAGGGTGTTCTGAGCGAGCGTTTCCAAGTCGGCAAAATTGGCGTCGTGAAACACCTCAATGCGGGTGGTACGGCCAAAGTTCAACTCGGGTGTGTCGCGAAAACTTCGAACCTGAGCGCCATCAATTTTCAAGAGCGCACCGACCTCGTGGTCAAAGGGCTCCCACGACAGGAACCCAATCGTCCCGGTGTCGTCGGCCAAGCGACCCCGAACAACATCGATTGAACCGGAGCCGTCCTTGCGATGAATCTGATCGGGTCGGCTGGCCAACACCCGACCGACGACGCAGATGTAGCCTTCCTTGGGAATGTCGTTGATGTCGATTGGATCGTTGGTGGGCACAGCGGTGGCTACGCCCTCCTTCAGCACGACGATTCGGGCAGACTGGTTGATGTTCAGCGACATCTTTCCGTTGTACTCGTTGACGCTCGCACCTTCGATGCGGACGATGCTTCCTGACGTGAGGTTGGCGTGTGGCCCCCAGTCTTTGTAGTCCCAACGGGTTCGTTGTGCGTTTTCTTCCCAGGGGTTGTCTTCGAGCATCCCAAAAGCGATTTTCTTTTCTTCTCCACGAATCATCTGATCGCGAATGTTGTGCGAAACGATGGCCACCTCGATCTCGACGTCGCGGTCGTTGCCGTTGAGTTCAGAGAGTCCGGAAACCTTCTTTGTTTGCCGCTGATTGCTCTGTCCAGCCGTTGAGGATGCGGGTGCAGTGCCGCTTTTGAAGCGACGAAGCACGGAGCGCATGGCGTCCTGCGGAGGGATGTAGAATTCCTCTTCGTATTTTGAAAACGCGTCGGCGATTTCACCGGCATCGGCGTCCGGGCACTCCTTCAGCACGGCTTCAATGTAGTCCGCATACTTCTCATTGGACATGACCGAGACCTCCGTCAGGCGTTGATGTTCGTGGCCTGTACGGAGAACAGGCGGCGGGCTTTCGTGCGGGTTGGTTAAGATTGGACACTCCCTTGACCTCCATGGGACACCTCACCAACGACGACGGGTCATAAAGAATCCCGTGGGAGCCGTTGCTGGGTTCAAGCGGGGTTGATGCGCAAACCGTCCATCAGCAGGACATCGGGGAGGTGCATGCTTCCCGACGAATAGGATCCCTGTCGACGAACCTCTTGTCCCAGAACCACGGGCCCGTTGAGCGCTTTTGCGAGGTTTCCAGACAGCCCAGCCTGCTTCAGCGCACCGACGATTTCACCGCCCTCCACCTTGAGGATGGAACTNGTTGTAACGGAAAAGTCGCCGCTGCTGGGGTTGGCTGTGTGGGCACCCATCACGCTGTTGACNATGTAGCCGTCGCCCATGCGCTCCAACAGTTGATNCGTCGATTGAGCGGGCTGGGTGGAGGTAAGAAACAGCTCGGTGCACCCCGTGGATGGGGGTGATTGGTGGCCTCCTGAGGTGGCGGAGCCTGTGGATTGGGCGCCGTCGATTCGTCCTTCCGCTACTTGTTGGGCTGCGTCTCGCGTCGACCAGAGCATGCNGGTGAGGCGGCCGTCTTCGACCAGAGCTTGTNGACGTCGGGGGACCCCCTCACCGTCCCTCGATCCCGAGGACATGCCCCCTTCAAGCAGGCCGTCGTCGTGGATGGACAAACTTGGATTGANGACCTGCGTGTTCATTTTCTCGGACCAGAACGATTCGTTTCGGACCATTTTCTCGCCCGTCATCGCCGGAGGGACCACCATGGAAAACAGAGGCGAGAACCCTTCGCTCGTCAGGAGGACGGGGGCGTCGTGCGCATCGCTGTCGAGGCGAAGTGGGTTTTGAGTTACTTGAGCCCAGTGGACCGCTCTTGAAACGCAGGCTGGGACTTCTGCGAGTTTTGAACGGCTGGATTGCCCCTGGTAGGAACTGGTTAATTCTCCATCGTTGTCGAGGGTGACCTGCAGACCGATGCCGTGGGACGTTGTCATGCCGCTCGAGAGCACACCCTCGCTGTTCATCAGGCAACCGGCGGTTACCGAAACACCCACACCGCCTCCGGTGACCACAGCCCGCTCGTCGAGGGACTTCACTTCGGAGAGGACACCGTCCGCTTGCTCGAGTAGATCTTCCGGACTCATGTCCAACAAGGCTCGATCCATCCGACCGTTCACCTGTTCTGCCGGTTCTTCGGAAGGCAGGACAAAGCCCTTGACAGAGGGTGATTTTTTGGCGATCGCCACGGCTTGTTCGACCGCCCGTTGAGCGCCGCTCACGTCAACAAGGTGGGCGAACCCAAATCGTCCTTCGTCGACGACNCGGATTCCNAATCCGCCCTCGCCTCCACCGGCGGCCATGGTGATTTTCCCAGCCTCGATGTCGAGTTGGTGGCCGTAGGATTGGAAGCCAACCAAGTCCCACTGCTGCACACCGCTGGCNCGACAGGCATCCGCCAGGAGGTTGGCGTTGGCCAGCAACCGATCCTCGGCACCGTCGGGCAGCATCTCAGCCCACCAACGCTTCGCTGATNCGCATCACGGGGCCTCCGTCGCCGACAGGGACCGTCTGTCCCTTGCCGCAGAAGCCGGGGGAAGCCAGGGAGGCATCCCGGGTCAAACCGTTGACGTTCTTGAGAATCTCGAGGGTCAGGCCGCTGACGCTGACGTCCTTCAGAGGACGGGTCAGTTCGCCGTTTTCGATGAGCCAGGCTTCCTGNGCCGCGAACTGGAACGAACCACGACCGGTNTCGACTTGGCCGCCTCGAGTTCCGCAGGCGTAGACGCCGTACTGGACGTCTTCCATGAGTTCGTCAATGTCGGCGTGGGTTCCGCCGTGNATCATCGTGTTGCTCATGCGGACGAGCGGATGGTGAAGCCCGTCTTGAGCTCGAGCACCGCCGTTTGGTTCCACACCGAAGTGGTGGGCGGTTTCTCGGTGATTGAGGTATTCGGTCAGGACGCCGTTCTTGATGAGCACCTTTTCTCGGGTGTTCACGCCCTCGTCGTCCACAGGNTAAGCACCGTAACCACCCATCATGGTCGGGTCGTCCACCACGGTGACCAGTTCATTGCCGATTTGCTGGCCGAGTTTGCCGTCCAAGCAGGAGTCACCTGCGGCCACCAAATCGGCCTCGCAGGGGTGGCCGAGCGCTTCGTGGATGTAGACGCCCGTGAGGTCTTTGTCAGCGATGAGCGGGAGTTTCCCAGACGGTGCTCGCTCAGCGTTCAACAAACGCAGAGCAGCCCTCTGGGCCGATTCACCCAATTCAACCAAATCGCAGTCNTGGATCACTTCGAGACCGCCTTGGCCACCGTGTCGGGTCCGGTAGGACACGACCTCTCCGTNTCGGCGGGCGGTCACCATCCCGTGGATCAACGAGCGTTGAAACGACCAGACCCGATCCATGCCTTCGGTCGTCATCAACTCGGTGTGGATGTGTTCGTCGCTCCAGCCCGTGCGAACCGAAACGATGTCCTCATGACCGGTTGCACCGCTGTGCATCTCGTTCATCAGGCGGATTTTTTCGTCCAACTCNGTGTGGCGTACGTCAAGTTTCGACCTCCAGTGCGTTTCATCCTCGATCACGGGGACCTCGGCGAGCGCTTTGGGGCGTTCGCTGGGTGAGCGGCGTTGCGCAACNGCNTTGGCAAGACGNGTGGTGGATTCAATNTGGTCGTTNAGCGATGCGAGATCGGTCGTGGAATGAACACCCCATGCGCCGTCGGCCAGCACCCNNAGGGTCATNCCGAGNTCCTGTCCNGGAATCGCTTTCTCAAGGGCACCGTCCCGCATGGCGACGGTGGATTCGGTCAGGGCGACNACCCGNACTTCTGCATAGCTTGCACCGAACGATTGTGCGGAATCAAGTGCTTTTCGAACCTTTTCTTGGTCGAGATAACGGGCCGTCATCGGGTGGTGTCCGTCGGTTTGCTTGGCTGCCATGACCATGAAGTCCGGACGACCAACGGGCCTTTCAACCCTCCCATCAACGGTGAGAGGAACTCTGGTCGTCCGCCATCAGCACGTGTGCGACCACGGANTCGGAGCGCCTGCCCTCCGGCCAACCGTCCAGATCGACACCCAATCGCCTGGCGCCCTCTATAGAAAAGGATATGTTGTCCATTGTTTGCGTCCATCCAAGCGCTTTCATCAAGGATTCCACATCGGCCTCAAACGTCGTGTCCCCGCCGGCTCGAGGTTGGAGATGGCCCAAGTCGTTCGCCTCGCCTGCGGCATCGGGCAGTCGAAGAACCCAAGCCGAAGACTGACCGTCTTGAACCCCAGCCCGGGAAAAGGCCTCGGAAATGTGATGGGTCCCCGCAAGGTATCGAAGGAACTCGGCGTCAACGCTGCGAGCCACCATCGTTTCGCGGATTTCGTTTCGAGCGGCCTGAATCCACGCCGTCCACAATTGTTCGTTGCTCTGAGGTGCGTGTTGCCCCAAGAGCACCCACCGTTCGTGCTCCCGGTGCTTCAGAAAGCCGTCGATGGCTTCGTTGGGCGATCGGTCACCGATGTCCACGCTCGCNATTGGAAAATCAGGAGCGGACATGNGTGCTGCGACAACGCNCGTTGCTTTCAATCATGCTCAAGGCGCTCACCCTCGAGCGGGGCATCGTCCNCTCTGTCGGANGCATCCGAGNCCGCCNTCCGTTTNCTGCGAAGAACGCGCTCGATTTCGTTGAAAATTTTGTCCAGCAGCACCGGCCCCCANCCGCGCTTAGCGAGAAGCGTTGAACGATTCGCCGTGGACATGCCCAGCACGTCTTTTGGCTCCCTCATCCCCATGGCAGCAAGTTCCCTTGCCCGCTGTCGTCCGACGTGGCGAATGTTGACCAGTTGGAGCAGATCTTCACGGCAGCCGTGTCGCACGCGCTGCTGAAGCGTGCTGAGTTGTTGAACCAATTCTGCAACGACGGGAAGATGTTCGTCAGCAAACACATCGTCGGTCAACAGAACCTGTTGAGCTCCTGCAAGGAGCCAACCCATGAGGTCGACTCGGTGATGGACATCGCCGGGCAGCACGTCGAGGTCTTTTTCGAGNTCTCGAAGGGTGGTTTCATCGGTCCACTCCTCNACCATCCACGTGGATTTGATGTCGCTCAGCAACGCCTCAGCNTACCCCGGCTCGACCAGCAGTTCATCCTCCGTGGCGTTGGCCTTGAGCCAGACCGGTGAGTTGACTTCAAAATCAGCGGATTTGGCCCACAGTGATACGAAGTCGGGCGTTGCCACCGCCAGGTGGAGGAACCCAAAATCGGTGACGGGCGCGTCCCTTCTCACCGCTCGACGTACGGCCCGACGNAGNCCCCGTCGGAGAATCGAGGCTGAAAGGGGGTCGAGGTAGAGNTGCGTCACCCGTTCACCCATCGCTGTAGCTTCGTAGCGCATGCTCGGACCGTCGTGTGCAACCGGTTGTGCCCAGCCACCCGTTTGACGGAAGGACGTGGCTTTCGAGAAGCCGATGGAGGGTTCGCTGTGAACGCTTGATCGAGGCGGTGTGGAGCGACTTGAGGATTGAGGTTCCCACGANACCCCTTCCGTGGTTTTGGCGTTCATGGCCCAAGCGGGAACCGTGTCGTCCCACGCCTCCTCCTCATCCACCGCACCATCGACCCACCTGGGGGTGTAGTGCTCGTCCATGCCGCATTTTCGGATGAACCGCTCCTCGACCAACCAGTCCAGCATCGTGTTGAGGCGCTCGCGAAGTTGCGACGGAGGCATGGAAGCGCCGAGAAACGTCGAGGCGAAAAAATGCTCAATCGAGCCTTTGTGAACCAGCCCCCCGGTGGCGATGCTGGCCAAGAGGTGCATCCGTAGGGCTGGTTCGGAGGCGAGTTTTGAGGAGATGTCCTCGATGGGGCCGAAGAAGTATCGGTCCGAGACGGCGTCAGCGACCTCCCATCCGTCCGTTCCCTTGCAGTACACCCAGGCCTCACCTTTCGTGTCGTACTTCGGGCGCCCAGCACGACCGAGCATCTGCCTTACCTCCATGACCGGGAGCGGTCGGCTCATTCCGTCGTCCCAGCGCTTCAGATCCCTCACGAGGACACGTCGAGCGGGCAGATTGACACCGGCNGCCAGGGTTGGNGTGGCGGTCAACGCCACCAACAGACCNGATTTNAACGCCGCNTCGACGTCTTTTCGCTGNGCATTGGTCAATCCAGCGTGATGAAAACCAACGCCGGANGCGAGGCAGTGGGCCAACTGCTCNGCAAGGTTGGACTGGCTGCGTCCCGTCAGGGTTTGGGAGAGGGCGTGGAGTTTTTCCATGCGTTCAGGGTCCTCCTTTAGCAACCGTTTTTTCACCCGCTTTGCCAAATTCTTCGCCTCGGATTGCGCACTTCGCCGGGTCCCAACGAACATCAACACCTGAGCGCCTTGGGTCATTCCATCGTCGACCACACTCCACACAGGGTGGCTTTTCAGACCCTCTAAATCTCGCGGAGGGCTGAGTGAATTCTCTTGCGCCCCTTCGGTTGGAGACTGCACCTTTCTTGGTTCCACGTGGAAATCATGAAACGTCGCATACTCGAGAGCAACCGGTCGCCAATCGGATTGAATCAACTTGGCATCCAGCCACGAGGCGAGATCGGGAGAATTTCCAACCGTCGCCGAAAGGGCGATGATTTGGGCGTCGGGCTTGATGTGGCGCAATCGAGTCAAATTGATTTCAAGCGTTGGTCCTCGGGNACCGTCGTTCATGAGGTGNAACTCATCGGCAACCACNCAACACACGTCGGCGACCAGTTCGGAGCGATGACGCAAGAGCGAATCGAGCTTTTCAGAGGTGCACACCAGGATGTTGCAATCGTCAATGTTCTTGGCCTCGGCCGTCGCATCGCCGATGCCCAAACCAACCGACCAGCCCATGCACGCCGCTACTTGAGACAGGTCCTCGTATTTCTCCATCGCCAGGGCTTTGAGAGGNACGATGTAGATGGCTTTTGAGCGTTCATGACCTTCTGAAATGCGCTTGACCATGCCCATGTAAGCAAGAAGCGACTTTCCCGACGCCGTCGGAATGGCGACCAGGGTGTTGTCGCCGGAAAGGATGGAGGGGGCAGCATCGGCNTGCGGGGGATGCAGCCGGTGGATGCCCCACTCATCGGACATGAATTTCGTGAAGCGGGCGGGTAGGTCCAACCCCGANACATCCCGATTCTCCACCTCCATACACGGCCATCTCGGGCAGCGGTTCAAAAGGACAACGCCCCCCATGGCTTGCCGACACCTACAAGTCCCACCGGTCCGTGGTCGTTCCATGAGCGACGACAGGGAAGCCATGGTCGAAGAACGCCTTTCGGTGTTTGATGACGAACCCGATTTGAACGATTGGGTGGAAGTCATGTGTGGAGCAGCCATGGCCGTGCTGGGCATCTTTCATCTCGTTGAGCCGGGGAATTTGGTCGACCCGGACATCATGCGCTGGTTTGCGGCCGCCATCGTGGCTGCCGGTGCTGTNTGGGCGGGCCACGGACTCAAAGACATGGCCGTCAAAGAAGTGCGTCGCTCGATCGCACTGCTCGACATGGTCAACGCNGATCAGGGTGTCGACACCGGTTTGATTCGAGACGTCCTTCTCAACCAAGATGCGTACAAAGAGTTCCTCGTCCATGCTTACGAATCCGCCTGGGAAGACGGTGTCATCACCGAGGCTGAACTCAAGGAACTCAAATCCTTCCAGAAGGCCCTNGGCATCAGCGACGAGGAAGCCGCTGACCTCAACGTCAAAGCGGCCATCAAATCCGCAGCCGCCGANGGCGAGATCACCGACGAAGAAGCCAAGTCCATCGAGACCGCCGCCAAGGCAGCCAAAATGTCAGACGAAGACACTGCAAAAGCGGTCAGCAAGCAGCTNGAGAAAAACGANGACTGATCANTCCCAAGTCGATTCGTTTGCCGANACGAACGACTGCGCCAGCGCCTCCGCCCGAGATTTACGCTGGACCTCCATCCAGGTCGCTGCCAAACCCATGGCCATNCCCGCCATCATCAACGCCCCGCCGTAAGGAACCAAACCGGATGCGCTCTCCACACCCCACGAAGGTGGAATGTCCCTGCTGTCGANTCCTTGCGAAGGCTGGAAGGTCACGTCGAGCAAGTCAAGGTCGCAATCGCAAAGCGAAATGGAAATTCGTTCCGGGAACAGAGCGACCTGAAGTCGGACCCAATCCGAAGACTCGACGGTTGCCGGCCGTGTGGACCACGCAGGTACGGCGATGGAACCGCTTGCAGGCGCTGAGACCATCTCGACATCGATGTGGAACACCGACGACGTTGGGGCTTCATCAACAACCAACATCGCCTCNAGCATGAGCATGTCGAGCAACAACGAACGACCGGCAAGGAGAATGAAACGNACGGTTTGACTTTCCAGCATGCCCTCTTGCGTTTGCTGTCCTGCGCCTTTGCTGACCTGACTGAAGATGACCTGGTCAAGGCGCATTGAGGACAACTCAGGAACGACCAGTTGCCAACGACCGTCGTCCATCGGAATGGATTCTTCGATGTCCAATTTCAAGCGCAACCGCTCGCCTTCAAGCATGCCCCAAGTTGCACCGGTGTGCGTGGAGAGCGTTTGTTCGGGAACACCCTCGGCAGACACGTCCCAAAGCTGCTGGAGCCGCATCTCGATCAACTCGTCAAACGTGATTTCATCGGGGTGTTGAACCTCATCCACCATGGCCCAAATCGGATGAATGATTCCCCCCGCAAGCAACATCAACACCCCGGGGACAAACAAGCCGAATCGAACGGTGTAGGCTGTTGTTGGACGAAACGCAACCACCACGAAGAGGCCCAACATCGCCAGGGAAACAAAAAGCATACCAAAGCCCTGGTCGGAGAGTGTCATNGGGTCCTCAACGTTGCCGACGTGCGCTGCCCCCTGTGGGTAGTAGCTGGCAGCGGTAAAGCCGCTGGGGTCGCTCGGTCCCGTGCTCTCNTAGCCNAAAGCGCCCGTCCACATGTACGGTTGAATCTTGTCCGGAGAGCCGTGCATGCACAGGGTGTAATCACCGGTCGGCAGCGCACGCCAACGGTAGGTGATGCGCAGGGATTCTCCGTCGTCGTCGATGACCACATCGGGGTTGGGNGAAAGGCGACCCGCTGCCGTGATCAGATCGGGAATGGGATGAGGTTGTTCAATTTCGATGGGGACCAAGGTCCACTCGACCAGCAATCGAAGCACCTCNTGGGCTTGGACCTCAAACGCCCAACAGTCGTGGTCATCACCCACCAGCGCACCTCGATGCACGTCCTCAAAATCGGTGGAAACCGGTCGGCTTTTNGAGGAGGGTTCGTCCANATTTGCCTCCTGTGCATCGATGGACCAGGGAACGTTCAGGCTCAAAAACGAAGCCCCTCGCATGTTCAGTGCCCAGTTCCCTGGACGGTCAAGGGTGATGGAAAACACCAGGCGGACGGGTTCATCCTCCCAAAGGACCCGGCCCGCCGACAGGTCCAACTGTTCGTTTTCAAGCGTGTACGTCGTCGACGCGAGGTCGGGAACGTTCGTCGCTTCGAAGGACCAGTCGTTCACGTTCTCTCCGAGGATCAAGCGCAGTTCCATGGCGGGACGAAACAGACTTCCTGCGTCGGTTTGATGCTTGAAATCGATCACGAGCTCGTCCAACACCTCTGGTAAAAGCGCCACGTGATGCTGAACCGGGTCCATGGTGAACTCAAACGTGATGACCTCGGTTTGCACGAGATTTGCAAAACTTTGGCCTGTGACTTGTTCCTCACCGACCGGCGTCGGTGTCAAAACACAGTCGTTGTCCGCTCTGCACGACAAGAACACCTCGCCGTCGTCTTGGGTCAAACCAGCCGACACCGCTGCAAAGGCCGGATGAAAAGCAAGGGCGACCAAACACAACGTCCAAGCAAGACATCGATACGGTCGCTTGACGGGCCCCATCATTGTTCAAACCAAAGCGATGAGGTATTTCATTGAATGTCATGCACGGGCACGTCCACCAGTGCGGTCCTGCACGACCTGCAGAGGTATCGCCCCCCGCCTCGGCGTTGCCGTGGAAAACGCTGGTCGCACGACGGACAGACCCAGTGCCACTTGGCTCGTGCCAACCGTCGTGCGTGCGTGAACGCTTTACCCCTCTGCGATGCTTCCCGGTCCGGCCACGACCGCTCAAGGGTTCGAAAGACCGAATCGTGTGCTCGGTGGCCCAAGACATGAAGGTACTCGTGAAACAACACGAATTTGGCGTAATTCGCCCAATCCATCACCAACAACGCCGGATGCAAATCAACCACGTCCACGCTCAATGCCCCGTTCGCTTCGCGAATCCAGCGCGTTGCACCGTGCCGCTGGGTTGCGCTCGTGCGAAGCACGCCCAACCGCACACCACGAAGCATGGATTCCTTTTCAGCGTCGATGAGGCTCATGGTACGCATGATGTGGAGGACCTGCGTTTGAAGGTCCTGAAGAACCGTTTGCTGAGCGGCATCGGCACGGGGCACATCGACACCTCAAGACCAACGATGGTAGGCTGGGTGCCCTTCCTTGACGGCCACGAAAAGACCGCTGCCGGTGGCGCANACCTTGCCGGCGGCCTCCAGTTTCAGCTCAACACGAACCCGATCGNCCTTCACCTCGGCGGGCAAGGCCGTGATNGTGAGCATCTCCCCCTGGGGCGTCGGACGCCTGAGGTTGACCTCNTAGGTTGCTGTGACCGTGCAGGGGGGCTCGTCCAGGCCCTGCTCGTCCATCAGAGCGATGGCGGCCGCCCAGTTGCCGTGACAGTCGAGCAACGTCCCGATGATACCACCGTTGACCATCCCTGGGAACGCTTGGTGNTGCGGTTCAGGCATGAACTTCAACTCCAGACCNCCNTCGATTCGATAGGAGTTGATTTGCAATCCGTGCTCGTTGGCCGGCCCACATCCGAAACAAATGGAGGTTGGAGCGTAGGTGCGTTGCACGCCTTCCTTGCTCATGAACGCNCAAGGGTGCACCCGATAGATGGTTCTTGCCTTCAATGGAAAACGGAGCGTTCTTGACCGGCGCTGCCATCGGAAAACCATGCCGGGACGGAAGAAGAAAACCGTCCGAAAGGTCAGGGTCGCTCACGAACTGCCCAAGCGACGGAGAACCGCCATCGACGAAGCGATGAAGGCCCACCAAACCGANGACCGCCCCGAATGGGACCGAAGTTCGANGTGGGGGGACGTTCGCTTCAACAGAAAGCGGATCAAACCGGGAACCCTNCGCACGGTCCACCTTCCGTTGCTGAACGTGAGCCTCGGAGACGCATGGCCCATTCCGGTCACCATCGTTCACGGTGCACGACCGGGGCCNTGCATCACNATCATCGGAGGCATNCACGGCGACGAGTTGACCGGCCCATCCGCCTGCACTCACCTGCTCAGCAACGCTTTCACCGAACCCGGCAAGCCGTTGGACCCGAAGAGTTTGGCCGGCACACTGCGCATCGTGCCCGTGGTCAACCTGCCCGGATANCGGATGAAATCCAGGTACTTNCCGGACGGTCGAGACCTCAACAGACAGTTTCCCGGCGACCCCGGTGGCTCAACCACCCGGAGGGTCGCCCANCAGATTTGGAAGCATTTGGTGGAGGACAGCGACGGCATCATCGACCTTCACAGTGCCGCAAAAGGACGAAAGAACATGCCGCANGTACGNTGCGACCTCACTCATACAAGTTCATACNTACTCGCAAAATCCTTCGGNATTGAAATCATCCTCGACTCCATTCCAGCCAAAGGCACGCTTCGACGAACGGCCAACGCAGCCGACATCCCCATCATCACCTACGAGGGCGGTGGTGCNGACAGTTTGGGCGAC
Organism: Methanobacteriota archaeon; assembly: GCA_002694525.1. Taxonomy (GTDB): domain Archaea; phylum Thermoplasmatota; class Poseidoniia; order Poseidoniales; family Poseidoniaceae; genus Poseidonia. Next base: position 51,422 of record NZMN01000010.1, on the reverse strand, counting down.
CANAGCGTCAAGGTGGCNGTTCACGGCGTGATGAACGCCCTCAGATCCATGCGAATGGTGCCNGGTAATCCACAGCGGCCGAAATTCAGAATCATGGCCAGCGGTTCAACGTGGCTGCGGGCGGGCGAAGGTGGTCTGCTCGACATGTTCGTTCAGGCCGGCAGCGTCATGCGTGAAGGCGAGGTTGTNGCGACAATCTCCGATCCNGCAACCCCGGGGATGACGGTGGACATCGTCGCACCNGAGGACGGCCTCATCATNGGTGCNGCGACCAACCCTTTCACGGCGGCAGGGATGCCCGTCGGCCATTTCCTTCCGATTGCCAAACACTTCGCTCTGCTCGAGGGACAGATCGATGAGAACGGCCANTTCATGGTCAACGGAAGCCAAGAAGAGCGCGTGTGGAGAGAAGAGCACGAGATCAACGAAATATCGCTCGACGGCGAGTGGAGCGGTGGCGAGGTCGATTCCGAGTGGATCGGTTCCAAACCCACGGGAAGCGAGAACGAGTTNGAAGAGGAAGCGGCCTGATCAGGAAGCGCTGAACGCTGCGACTGCCGCGTGAATTTCTTCGTCNAGCATGTTTCGCTTCTGGCTCTTGGCCACCTCAAACAGGTGAGCNACGAGGTCGTCGTGAGCCTCNATGCCTTGCTGCTCNAGCCACCAAACGATGTTGGAACGACCGGACATGTGGCCGATACGAATCACCTGCTTTAGACCGAAATCGCCGGCAGGAACGCCGGAATAAACACGATCTGCGAGCCAATCGTCGCCCTTTCGCATGGCCTTGATGACGGCGGATGCGTGCACGCCNGTGCCGGTNTCAAAGGCGTCNTCTCCAAAGACGGGGTAGTTTCTTGGCAGCGGGACTTCGATGTATTCGTTGGCCTTTTGCATGTAGGTGTCAAGCAAGGTGAGATCGTTGTCGATGACGCCCATCAACTTGAGATTGACCAGTGTTTGGTCGAGCGGTGCATTGCCTGCACGTTCACCCACGCCGAGAGCTGTACCGTGAATGACGTCCGCCCCTGCTTCCACAGCAGCGATGTTGTTGGCAACTCCGAGGCCACGGTCCTGATGGCCGTGCCAGTTGACCTCGATTTCTCGTCGCTGATATCCTGCGTCCTTGATGACCTCCTCCTCAATGAAAGCGAGGAGTTTTTTCACGCCGTTGGGGGTTACGTGCCCGCACGTGTCGCAAACGCACAGTCTTCGAACGCCCAGTTCCATGGCTCGCTGATAGATTGTTTTCACGTCCTCGGGGTTTGAACGCGTCGTGTCTTCGGTGACAAACATGACAGGAACATCGTTTTCCACGGCGTACGAGACGGCTTTCTCCATCGTGGTCATCAGTTTCTCCATCGTCCAACCTTCCGTGTACTGGCGAATGGGGCTGGTACCGAGGAAGGCCGAGGCTTGGATTTCCATCTCGTGTTTGGCTTGCAACTCCACCAGGGGCTCAATGTCGCCCATGAGGGTTCGAACGGCCGCACCCGGCCGAATGGCGTATTCGTGTTCTCGAATGTGCGTGAGCATGGCGTCGATGTGGTCCCGATGATGAGGGCCTGCTCCGGGCAAGCCGAGGTCGACTTTCTGCAAACCAAGCTGTTCCATGTAACCGAGAAGTTCGATTTTTTGCTCGATGGTGGGGTTTCGGGCACTGGGGCTCTGAAGTCCGTCGCGCAACGTCTCGTCGTCAAACCACACCCCGTGAGGATGGTTTGCAGCGTCGCGTTTCATGTCGTACTCCACGGTGTTCCAATCGTAAATCAGAGAACGCTCGTCCATCAAACTTCACCGCCGGGGAGAAAACCCCCAGCACGCTTGAGACCACGCCATCATGTTTGAATGCGTCGCTTGAGCCGTTTGGGGGGCTCCCGGGCAAGTTCGGTTGGCGAGGATGGCTTTCACTCTTCTTCGCCGAGGGACGTCTCGTCGTCCTCGTCGTCGACGTCCAACAGCGAGGCAGAGACCCGGGAGGAGAAAATGATCTCGTCCGTGAACCCGCCTTTTTGCTTGTCCCTCAATTCCATCACGCGTGTCCCTCGGGTGGATTTCCCGCTGGTTTCCTTCGTCTGAGACACCCGAATCCGAATCATCATCCCCGATTTCGTCAACAGGAANAGGTGGTCGTTGATGTCCGGAATGGTGCGCACGCTGATGATGGAATCGTTGTGTTCTTCATCGAGACGCATTGTGCGGACACCCTTCGCTCCGGGTTTCGTGCGACGATAACCGTCCGTAACCATCTTNGGCGAGCCGTCGTCTTCGTATTTTGGCTCGCCGCTGGCGTCCGAATCGTGGATTTTCTCTGCCGTGCCCAAGCGGCTGCGCTTGGCCATGCCGTACTTGGNGATCGTGAGGATGTGTTCGTCGGAACTCAACATGGCCACCATACCGGCCACAAAGCCACCGCCCGAACCTTTTCGATCGCCGACCTTGATGCCGTAAACGCCCCCCGAAACTCGACCTGAAGCGCGTATGTCGCCGCAGTTGAAGCGTGAGGCGTACCCGGCNGTGGANATCATAACGATGTCGTGGTCGTTGGTTGCCGAGCGAACGTTCACCAGGGAATCGCCCTCTTTCTTGAATCGAAGGGCGTACTTTCCGTTTCGGTTGATGCGAACGTACTCGGAGAGGGCTGTTTTCTTGATCAGGCCAAGNCGGGTTGCAAACAGAAGGTAGTGATCCTCGGGCTCCTCGAGGAGTTCGCGCGAAATCGGGAGGATGCTGACGATGTTCTCGTCCTCTCGAAGACTTTCAAGCAGATTGCGAACGTGGGAACCTCGAGATTGGCGACTTCCGAGCGGTGTTTCCCAGGCCTTCAGGCCGTAGACGCGCCCCTGGTCGGTGAAGATAAGGAGGCGATCTTTGCTGAAGCAAGCCGTGATGAGNTGGGGCGTGTCTTCGCTTTTNGTGGTGACGCCCTTCAGACCGCGNCCGCCNCGGTTNTGGGTTCGGAAGGTCTCGACGGGTGTGTGCCGGATGTAGTTGTCTTCACTCAGCGTGATGACGATCGCTCGCTCCTCGATGAGGTCTTCACGGTCCATGGAAAGCGGCATGGGGTCGATGAACGANCGGCGCTCGTCCCCGTGCCTGTCCACCACTTCCGCAAGTTCTTCTTTCAGAATGTTCAATCGTCGAGGCCTTGAGCCAAGAATGTCCTCCAGGTCTGCAATGACGAGCTTGAGTTCCTCGTGCTCTTCCTGAACCTTGTTGACGTCCAGACGGCTNAACTGNTACAATCGGCGTTCTGCGATGGCCTTGGCTTGGGCCTCACTGAAGTCGAACGGGTCGATGCCTGCCATTGTTTCATNGCCCCGCAGGACGTTCTCGAACTGTTCGCGGCTGGCGCTGGCTTTGCCAACAGCGACCACGTCGTCGATGCGGTCCTGCGCCTTGACCAGACCCTCGAGGATGTGGGCCCTCGCCTGCGCTTTGCCCAAGTCAAACGCAGCGCGTCGCTCNACGACGGATTCTCGGTGGGCAACGTAGGTATGAATCATGGTGGAGAGGGTCAGCAGGACGGGNCGACCGTCAAGGATCCCCATCATGTTGGCAGAGTAGGATTCTTGCAGTCGACTGGACTTGAACAACTGATTGAGCACAGCATGCGGATCGGCGTTGTTTTTGACCTCGATGACGACGCGAATGCCCTCTTTGGAGGATTCGTCGCGGATGTCGCGGATGCCCACGACCACTTCTTTGTTGACCAAATCGGCGATTTGAACCAGCATGTCGGCCTTTTTCACCTGGTACGGGATTTCATGGACGACGATGCGTTTTCCCTTCTCGTCGTCGAACACTTCNCACTTTGCACGGACGTGGAAGCGACCTTTTCCGGTGGCGTACATGTCGGCGATGCCGTCGATGCCGTGAATGGATGCCCCCGTGGGGAAATCAGGACCTTTCACGTGCTGCATGTACTCTTCTATAGAGATGTTTGGTTTTCCTTCCGCCCCGGTTTCAAGGAGGGTGTCGACGTGGAGNTTGACCGCACCGGCCACCTCAGTGAGGTTGTGAGGTGGAATGCGGGTGGCCATTCCGACGGCGATACCGTCGCTTCCGTTGAGGAGCAAATTTGGCAAACGGGCGGGCAAGACCGAGGGTTCGTCTTCCGAATCGTCAAAGTTCGGCTGGAAATCAACCGTGTTCTTGTTGATGTCGTCNAGCATGTGCTTTGCGATGCGATCNAGCCGGCTTTCCGTGTACCGCATGGCGGCCGGCGGGTCGCCGTCGATCGAGCCAAAGTTCCCCTGCCCGTCNACCAGCGGATAGCGCAGGGAAAATTCCTGGGCCATTCGCACCATNGTGTCGTAGATGGACTGATCACCGTGAGGGTGGTACTTTCCCATCACCTCGCCCACCGACCGAGCGGATTTGGAGAATTTCTTGTCCGAGGTGTGGCCGCCCTCAAACATGCCGTAGAGNACNCGNCGATGAACGGGTTTCAGGCCGTCCCGAGCGTCGGGAAGAGCCCTCCCGATGATGACGGACATGGCGTAATTGATGTAGGAATTTTTCATTTCGGTGTTGAGGGAGTGGTTCAGGATGATTTCGCCTGACCCGGCGCTTCCNTCGTCCTCTTCAAGAATCTCGTCGTCAGATGTCAAGGTTGGTCACCTCCTTTGCATGGCGCTCGATGAACGCACGGCGCTCGGGAACGTCCTCGCCCATGAGCGTCTCAAACATGCGATCGGTCTCTTCGGCTTCTTTCACCGTGACCTTCAGCATGGTTCGAGTTTCTGGATTCATCGTGGTTTCCCACAACTGTTCGGGGTTCATTTCNCCCAGACCTTTGTAGCGTTGAACCCCAATTTTGGCTGCGGGGTTGTCGCCCCGCAACTCGTCGATGATGCCGTCTCGCTCCTCGTCGCTGAAGGCGTAGCGGTTGATNTTCCCCTTGCTCAACTGATACANNGGCGGCTGGGCGATGAAGACGTGCCCGCCCTCGATGGCAGGCCTCATGAATCGCCAGAGGAACGTCANCATCAGCGTACGGATGTGAGCTCCNTCAACGTCAGCGTCGGTCATGATGATGAGTTTGTTGTAGCGCAGTTTGGACGTGTCGAAGGCGCCCTCATCGCCTTGATTGTTGCCCACACCGGCACCAAAGGCTCGAATCATGGTCTGAATCTCTTGATTTTGGAACACCTTGGCAACGTTGTGCATTTGTCGTTCCACGTTCAGAATTTTTCCNCGCANAGGCAAAATGGCTTGNGTACGNCGGTCGCGTCCGGTCTTGGCCGAACCGCCTGCAGAATCACCCTCGACCAGGTAAATTTCGCACTCCTCGGGTTTTCTCGACTGGCAATCCGCCAATTTTCCGGGCAGTCCGCCGCCCTCCAACACGCCCTTCCTTCGAGTCAAGTCGCGAGCCTTTCGAGCTGCTTCTCGTGCCTTTGAGGCCAACACGGCTTTGTCGACGATGAGTTTNCCAACCGACGGGTTTTCTTCGAAGAACTCGTTCAGTTTCTCGTACACCACGGTTTGGACGATGCCGGACACCTCGCTGCTGACGAGCTTGTCCTTGGTTTGGGATGAAAACGAAGGGTCGGGATGTTTGACGCTGACGATGGCCGCCAAGCCTTCGCGGACGTCGTCGCCCGAGAGTCCGTCGTTCTTGAGGAGTTTCTTTTTCTTGGCGTAGCCGTTGATGCTGCTGGTCAANGCCGTGCGCAAGCCGGACATGTGCGTGCCGCCGTCTTTGTTGCGAATGATGTTCGTGTAGCACATGATGCTCTCACTGAACGCATCCGACCATTGAAGCGCAAGTTCAACGGTTACGGGGCCCTTCTCGATTTCTTTTTCTCCGGAGATGATGATGGGTTCTGGATGAAGCGTCTCCCTGCGAGCGTTGATCTGNTTCACGAATTCGGAGATGCCGCCAGCGTAGTGGTGCTCGACNGCNTGCNGTTCCTCGGCTCGTTCATCGGTGATGACNATGCGGAGGCCTGCGTTGAGAAACGACGTTTCTTTGAGGCGGCTGTCGATTTGGTCGAAATCAAATTCCACGATGTTGGTGAAAATGGAGCGATCGGGCTTGAACGTGATNANGGTCCCGGTGTCGTCNCACGAACCGACGANNTCGAGGTCCGNTACGCGTACACCGGCTTCGAAACGCTGCTTGTACACGGTGCCGTCTCGNTGAATTTCAACATCCATCCATTCGGAAACGGCGTTCACGGCCGAAACGCCGACGCCGTGCAAACCNCCGCTGACCTTGTAGGAACTGTTGTCGAATTTACCGCCGGCGTGAAGTTTGGTCATGATGACTTCGGCGGCCGATATTCCAAATTCTTCGTGCTGGTCGACCGGNATGCCGCGGCCGTAGTCNCGAACCGAGAGCGAGTGGTCGGGGTGAAGAATCACTTCGACGGTGTCGTTGAATCCAGCNAGGTGTTCGTCAACGGAGTTGTCCACGACCTCCCAAATGCAGTGGTGCAGGGCCGACCCGTCGTGCGGATCGCCAAGGTACATTCCNGGTCGTTTNCGGACGGCTTCAAGGCCNTCGAGAACTTGGATGCTTCCAGCGTCGTAATTTTCGCTCAANGTATCGCCTCAGAATTGGTTTGGAAAGGGGTGCTGCGGCCTCTTTTGGACGTTNTCGTTTCCCCTTTCCCTCCTTCAAAATACACTGCTCGTCACGGGGTATAAAGNTACCCCTGTNGGCACCTAGAAAACGACGTATTGCGAGGCATTTTGCTGGACCGGAACGGCCCTTTCGAGACGNCCGTGCGNGCATGAGAAACGGACCCGGACGAAAGCGAAGTAACACCNAAGAAAACACCTCTTCGGGGAGGCGTGAGCGTTAAGAAGAGGGCGCAAATGGGCGAAGTATGGCTGACCCAAAAGTGTGCGTCTCCCTTGAGGGCACGACCGTCAAAGAAATGGCTGATGAAGCCGCCCGAGCGAACCTTGCTGGCGCAGATTTTGTGGAAGTGCGATTCGATCGACTCTACATCAAACGGCCCGAAGCCGAGGCCGTGGAAGACGAAAACGGCGAAGTCAAGCACGTGATGCCGCCCGAGNGTGAATGGCCCGCCCGAGAGATCGAAAGCATCGACGTGGATGCNTCCATTCAAACGCTGAAGGAGAGCATTCCGCTCCCCGTGGTGTTCACCGTCCGACCCAGCGATGAGGGNGGATACTACCCCGGGNACGAGGCGCAACGGCATGAAATCTTGGCCAAAGCCATCGCATCGGGCGTCAACACCGTCGACCTTGAGCTGTCCATTGACGAGGATGCACGAAAGGGCCTCCTCGAACAAGCCAGCGACGGGAAGGTTCGAGTGATCTCGTCCATCCACAACACCACGACCACCCCCAGCGCCGAGGAACTCGTCGCCATGGTCAACGAGAACGCAAAAGACGGCGAGATCTTCAAGTTCTGCGGTACGGTGAACGACCACCAAGACGCCTTGCAAATCGTTGAGGCAAGCTTTGAACTCCGCAATTCGCCGTTGGCCTTCTCAATGATGGCTCTCGGCAACGGCGGCGACTGGGCTCGCCTGCACGCACCCGTTCTGGGTCAATCGATGGTCTATGCAACGCTCCGCTCCGAGTTTAAACTCTCCAACAAAGGCCTCGTGAACATTCGCGACTTGAAGAATGCGTGGGCCTTGATGGANTATTGAGTGCCCGTCATTCGGACTCGCTCACGGCCTTCTGCTCGAGGTACGGGACGGCATCGTTCGATTGCGCAACGGACGCGTCGAGACCGGCGTTCATGTACCGCCTGTTCAGCATCACGGGCACAAGGACGATGGCAGCCAGCGCAACAAACAGCGTGAGCGGAACGGTCCAGGGCGGCAGAAGCGCCGTGCGTTCCGTCGGGATGACCGTGATGTCCGCCACCATGGCGTTGTCGATGGCAGGGGCGTCGCCGTCGTTGGTGTTGTCCCATGCGTCAACAACCAGGTAGAAGTCTTCCCACTGCGACCCTCCAAACAGAGAATCGTACACTTCAGGCCCGTCCATGGCGATGGAGAAGGTTNCTTGATCTCGTTGTTCGTATTGGTGGACGTCCCGGTATGTTTCCCAGCCCANGGGATTGAAACTTCGCCATTCAGGAGGCACATCGCTCAACAGTGTGTCATCGCCATCGCCGATGCTGTCCCAGAACCACCAGCCGCCGTGCATCATTCGATACACCTCCTCGTAGGANTTGTACTGCGAGGACGTCATGAGGTAGATGTCCCCGTTCACGGGTTGATATTCACCGCTCACGTTCTGGGAGAGCGAAACACAGAAGGTTGTTCGATGCGTGTGAGAGAGGTTAAACCGCAAAACGCCGGCGCTGTCGTTCCCGATTTCAATGGTCGCAAACTGACCGGTCGTGAGCGGGTCAAGAACCGGTAAGGGCCAGGTTGGGTTGTACGTGTATCGCTGTTCCGGGTGAAGAGCAGCGTCCCGTTCNTCCTCANCCGNTTCAGCGTTTTCCTCAACCNTGGGCTTTTCATCCTCGTAGTAAGCATCTTCGTACATCGGCCCACCGTAGTTTGAAAAAGGAACGAGCGCCATGTGTTGAGCGGTTTGNTTCCACACGGGCGTGGAACCTCCCGTGCAGGCCGTGGAGGCTTGAGCCGAGGGCAGCATGCTGACGCTTGGCAAACACATCGTGGCAGAAACAACGAGAACAACGAGGAGGCTGCTCATTCGCATGGGTTCACCGGCGTGTGTTGGTCTCACTCGGTTTTAGGACATTGCCTCAACGACGTCGCAAGGGACGGACGTATCCACTCTCATCGTTGCGACGCTCATCTTTGGAGAGAATCTTTGGAGCGGGCGGAGGCATGTGGTGGTCCATGCCGAGCAAACCACCTTGCGCCTCGACAAGCTCGATGTCCGTGTAGGTTTCAGCAGCCTCCTTCGCTTCTTCTTCAAGCGCCGATGGTTCGCGCATGACAAGCCACCCCAGGATGAGTGCAACAACGATCAATGCAATGAAAGTCGCCAATTCTGAACCTGCATCGGCCAACCATGATTTCCATTCGTCGGCACTGAAATCCGAAAGCGAGGGGGGACCGTCCGGTTCTGGAACAATCTCGATGTCCTCNGTGAGCGTGTCGCATTGGTTCATGCCGTCGCAAACTTCGATGAGAATCGTGTAGAACCCGGTGGCATCCCACGTGTTGATGGCTCGTACGGACGAACCGGGTGTGGGCTCCTTCCAATCATCGGCTGGATCGCCGTTCTCGTTCTCATCGGTTTCGATGTCAAAGTCCCATCGAACGGTGAGTTGCGTCAGGATGGTCTGGTTGCGGTCGGTGATGGAGCCGTCGTTGACGTCAAAGTCCCGNTAAATCTCCATGTCCGAACCNGCTTCGGTGTCAAAGACATCGGCGTCNAACGATATNGACGAGCCNACAAACATGTTCTCCGGGATGTAAATCTCTCTTGCTTCCGGTGGGTGATCCACGATCACGGTGAAGGTTTCACGGGTCACATCGCCCGTCCCAAAGCCGTCCCGGACCGTCAGCGAAACGGTGTAGGTGCCCGGGAGCGTGTAGGCATGCCACGGAGATGCCTCGTGGACCAGCGGTGTCGCATCNCCGAAGTCCCACGTGTACTGAACCAGGCCGTTCCAGTCGGGCGACTCGGTTTCAAANGGTACGTACTTCCCNTCGAACTGACGGTCGCCGTCTCGNGTTCCTGCGGAGTCGAAGTACAGCATGCGTTCGGGTGCGGTGACGACCGAGCCGTCNTCGTTGAAGGTGTGCGACCACGAGTCGGGCACCGAGCCCTCGGGGAACGGCGTGGATGTGGTGATGGGTTCGTCATCGATGTAGCCGTCGAGTATGCGCACCTGAATGATCGGCACGGGGTTGGCGATTCGAACNGTGATGGTGCGGGCGAAACTTTCCTGTCCGAGTTCGTCGGTTACCACCAGCGAAACGGTGTGAACACCGGGGGTNGTGAAGGTGTGCGTNACCTGTGGACGGTCTCCAAACGTACCGTCGGAGAAGGTCCAGTTCCAAACNGCAATGTCGGTTGAATCACCCACNGAGCCGTCGGGGTCCATGCTGTCGAGGCCGTCAAACACGTAGGCGGTGTCGACCTGTCCGTCTTCTTCCCGGAAATCAATCTCTCTTGAGCCGAGGGCCGAGAGGGTGCGAACATCNAAGGTCGCCACGGGNATTTGATTCAACACGACCACGCTCAGGAGGGCCGTTGCTTGGCTTCCATCGTCGTCGNTCACGGTCAGTGAGACGGTTTTGTTTCCGGGGACGTCCCAAGCAACGATCGGGTTCGCAGCGCTGCTGGACACCGTNGAGAAATCGTCGTTTCGTGTGGGCGTTCCGGTTCCGACCCTCACCCCGTCGGGGAAGGACCAGTCGTAGGTCAGAATCTCTCCGTCGTCGTCAACGAACACATCGGGAAGGACGAGGCTGGTGTAGGTCATTGTGGTGAGCGTCTCTGCGTAGATTTGGACGGGCACGCGATTGTTGATGTTGACTTGGATGACCTTGGTGCCNACGTTGATGCCGTCGGACACCGAAAGGGTCAGATTGAACTGCTCGCTNTCGCCGTCAATGTCGTCCCATTCGTGCTGTTGGGCGTAGGCGCCTTTTCCGCCGGACTGCGTTCCGTCTCCCCAGTTCCACTGGAAGTCAAGATGGTCGATGGGGACGTTGTCGGCCGTGCGACCGGCTGAAAACANGATGCGCTGGCCCGTCAGCAAGGTCAAGTTGTTTTCGATGACCACGTTGTTGACGGTGATGACCGGAACNGGTTCGGTCTGGTCGGTGACGTTGATGGGGTGCACTTGGGTTTCCGACCACGTGCCACCTCGGTCCATGACCCGCAGGGTGGCGTTGTAGCTGCCCACCTCCGTGTACGACCTCAACGGCGACTTGAGGTTGGACGANCCGTTGTCNCCGAACACCCATGCGTAGGCGGTGGGAGNGTCGAGATAGGGCAGACTGTTGTTGGTCANGGAGAGGCCCCATGCGTCAAATCCTGCACCGAGGAACTGAATGTTTTCCCACGTCTGGACGTCGGTGAGGGATACGCTTCCGTTTGCCACGGGCTTCATGTTGCTGAGTTGTTGCGGGGAGGTCTGCAGCGTGTCAACAACATCGCCCAGCATGTCCGACATGACCATTTCAAAGGCGTACTGGTCGCCCAGGGGTGCCGTAAAGTGAACCTGGCTGTCAACCGACACACCGCCGCCCGCAGCGATGCGGTCGGTGATGGTGTCGACGATTTGCCCGCTGCTGTCTCGGACACGAACTTCGACGTCCAAATCCTCGAAGAATGCGTTGGACAGCACCCCGTAGTTGATCTGTACCGTGTCGTCGGAACCGTCGCCGTCCCGGTCGGAGAGGACCGTGTTGTTGAGCGAGAGGGTCGCTGGGGACGTGATGCGCGCTGCCTCGATGTCGACGATGCCTTCCGGGTACGAGGGGCCGCACGACGTGTAGTCGCAGTCCGCTACCGTTGAGGCGTACCACGTGATGACCCACACTTCGTCGGTGAGNTTACCAAAGCCCGGCACGAGACCCGTTGCTACGTTGTTGACGAAGTCGAGATCGGTGACGCTCCANAGNCCATCGGAAACGGCCTTTGACACGACCACGCCGTCAAATTGGCTTTTGTCCGCTGTGAGACGCAGCGTCAACGGAGCGGGCGAAGCNCCACCCGGNGTGAACTTGAACGAGCGGATGCCCCAGCCCTCAAGGGTGTTCCCGGTTGAAGACCAAGGTGTGGACCAGTCGCTGTTGATGTCCGTGGGTTGAGCGCGGCAAAAGGCACCACCGGAGCACACAGGGTTGAGGTTNAGGTTGGGGTATCCGTANATGCCCTGGTCGGAATCAAGCGTCGCAGCGATGCTGAAGTTCGCAAAAATTTCTCCCATCGTTCGGCCCAACAAACCGACCGTGCCGGCCTGNGGTGANAGGGCGAGGTTTTCGACGCCNCGGCCACCCGTTGCGGAATCCTGCACGAGTTGGCGGACGGCTGGACCCCCACCAAGGTGCTCGGCGAGGTACATCGTGAACATGTAGCCGGCGCCGTAATCGGCAATGCGTTGGTTCCACCAGCGAACCGATTGCTCGGGGGCGCCGGTCCATGCGTTAACGTGCCCCGTCAGGGTCGAGTCGGCACCGAAGCAGAGGTAAATCGCCACGTCGGCGTTTCCTTCGTCAATCCAGAGGTTTTCGTACGGATCCAGCGCGTTGTGAAGCAGGTGCTCAAGCTCGTGGGCGAGGATGGATTTACCCCAAGCGAGGGTGATGTCGGCGAAGTCGACNAAGACCGACTCCCGAGACGAGGAAAAGGAAGGTGCAAAGTAGCCGCCGGTGTTGTAGGCGCCATCGATGTCGTAGACGACGATTTGGACCTGACAGTTGTTGTCCACNTCGGGAGGAGCGAGCCCCCGTCCGTCTTGGTAGTCCTTGCCGTAGTAGGTGGTCATGGTCGGGTAGATGGTGGAGTCCCACGTGCTCGCAAGGTTGTTGAGTACGGTCGACGAAAGCGTTCGTCCACTCTGGACGATGAAGGCCACCGTGTTGGTGGTTTTGGCCACGTAAGCGGAGATGGACCCGCCTGAAATGGGGACGGTCAGCGTGTCGCCAACAACGTGAGGTGTGCAGGCTCGAGCNCCTGACCGGCCCATCGATGGTTCAATCACCATGTGTTCAACNCCGGGACGGCCCTCGTCGATCCANGCTTGACGCATGAATTGNGTGGCCGAGACGACCGGNTCNTCNTCGTGAATAAACAAATACTCACTTCCATCGCTGGGATTGAATTCATCCAAATCACCAATGATNACGCCCCCNGCGTTGTACGTCGGTTGGGTGGNGGCATCGTCCGCGCCCTCAGCGGCGACGGAAAGAAGGAAAGGTGCCGTGCTTGCAAACAGCATGATGAGGACGAAAGCGATGGCTGGACTGGAGCGTCGTTCCGACATGTTGTTCACCACGGGGAATCACANCACGGATTCCCAGTTTTTACGAAACGAAAGGAGGTATTTAAGAGTCCGTGGTCAAGGCATCANCATGCATCNTCCCCNAACGGATGAAGCGGGGCACGCATCCGCTGTTTGGACGGTGTCGTGCACGCTCATCCTCCTGGCNTGCCTACCGGCATCGGTGGGCTCACAGCAANCCGCCTACGGGTTGNTGGANGCCTGCGAAACAGTGGATGANCTGAGGTTCGATGGCGACANGGCNAACGCTTCGGTGGGGTGGCAGGTCGGCCTNGGTCCACGAATTCCAGGNTCCAACGCNTCGGAAGCNCTCCGAGCGAACATCACGAGCGANCTTNANNCGCTNGGCTACACCGTTCACGAAGAAACCCANCAGCGCTACAACATGACCTTGACGAACGTGTTCGCGACGTGGACGCCGGTGAACATCACAACACCGGGCCAACTCGTCCTCTCGGCGCACTACGATTCCAGAAACGTGGCCGACCAAGACGAAAACGAATCCAACCGAACCCTACCGGTCCCCGGAGCCAACGATGCCGCCAGCGGTGTGGCGGTTCTCCTCGAACTNGCTCGCCACATCCCCAACATGACCCTGAGCCATGAGGTGGTGTTGTTCTTCAACGACGCTGAGGACCAAGACCACCGATACACCCTNGGGGCCGAGGCATGGGCCGAGAATCTGACATCGGAAGAAGTGAACAACACCCANGCTTTTGTCCTGCTCGACATGGTCGGCGACGCCGACCTCCAACTGCACAACGTGCTTCCCGGCAACGGGACGCTCAAGGATCGGGTGGTGGAATTGGGAGCCTCACTCGGGTTGGTGAACGGAACTGCGGATTGCTCAGGTGCTCTGGGCCGGGACATCGTGCAATACGACACGTTGGTGGGGGTTCTTGACGACCACGTTCACGCTCATGAGCTCGGCATCCCAGCCNTCGACATCATGGACACNAGCTACGGAACGCCCAAACCCTACACGTTTGGAAGCCACTGGCACACCATGGAAGACACCCCCGACAAGGTCAGTGCCGAATCGCTTGAATCGGTGGGGCGTTTGGTGGAACTTGGTTTGCGGACCGGTGCGTTTGTTGACCTGAAGGTTCAGAACGAAACGACGGACGATGCGCCCGAGGACTCGCAGGATGACGCGACCGAATCGAGTCCGGTCGAGGACACCTTCGGGCCCCAGCAACTCGCTTTTGGTGTTGCGCTTGTGGCGATTCTGAGCGTCGCAGTGGCGGTTGCACGCCGTCCCAAATCACCCTGAAAACCATGAAAAAGATGCGCGGTGATGAAACAGAGATGTATTATCCGCGCACGCACTCGCAGGACCGGAGGGAGCAGATGGCAGACGACCGCGAAGAGCGCATGGAGGCCCTCCGTGAACGCGTTCGAGCGAAAAANGAGGCGGCCCTNAACNACGGTGTCATCGAAGAGGAGTTGGTGGTCACGACCGCCGACATNGAATCCTCCGGTGCCGGGCAGAACCCGTCACATCCAGATTGGTTCGAAATGGCGGATTTGGACGCCGATCGGTGGCGAAACCTGGCAGCAGCACTGATCTTTGTNGGAAGCGTCTTGGGGATGCTCAGCGCCGTTCTGATTTTGCAAGGCAATCCGACGGAACTGCTCAACTCATCGCTGTTTGCGGAAACAGATTCCGTGGACATCTCCGGTATTGCGCTGGAGGACATCGAAGGGCACGGCGTGGAAAACGTCAGCGTCCAACTTCTCGACGCTGAGACGATGGCGGTCATCCAGANGACCACGACCGACGCTTTTGGCTACTACTCCATTCAGAACGTCGCTCAGGAAATCCACGTCATCACGTTCTCGAAGGAAGGGTACTTGACCGTCAATCGAACGTTCCTACCCGACAACGTGGGCTTGGACCCGGTGACCATGAAACCGGGCAGTGGCTACGCCGAACCTCAAAACGACGATCAGGCGTTGTCGGGATGGACGCTCGACGACGCCGTCGGCCTCTCCACCGCCGTTGGGTTGTTGACGTTCCTCACNGCCCTCTTGGGCGTNCAATCCGCTGTTGAAATNCGGCGAGGNAAGCGGTATCGTCGAAGCCAATACTTGGCCGCTGGCGCCTTGTTCAGCCGCGGTCTGATCATCGTCGGACCCACGCTCATTTTGTTCGGGATGATCGTCAACCTCTTCGCCAAAGAAGACTTTGAAGACGAGCGCGAGGATTGAGCATGTACCTGATTTCGGTCGAGGGAGGGGACGGCTCCGGCAAGGGNGAAGCCGCTCGNATACTCGGTGAATTGCTGAGCGAATTCCCGTTCCCGGACGTGGTCATGACCCACGAACCCCGTCGCCACAGTGAACTCGGAAAACTGGCCCTCCAATCGGTCAAACTCGGCAACAAAACACCCTTGGAGGAGGCGGGGCTCTTTGCTGCCGACCGCTTGGATCACTCGCACACCTTCATTCGCCCGCACCTCGCCAGCGGCTCGATTGTGATTTCAGACCGCAACATCCACTCGTCGCTCATCTACCAGGGCGTCGTGGGAGACCTCGGCCTGGACANCGTCGCCAGCATGAACGCAGCGGCCATGATTCCCGACCTCGTGTTTTGGATCGATTGCGACCCGAGCAAGGCGATGAAGCGCATCAAATCGGGCACGCTGCGCATGACCAGCCAGAAGCAAGAATACTTTGAGACGCAAGAAATTCAAACCGCCATTCGTCGGGGTTTTCACGACCTGTTCGCAAGCACAAGTCAGGTTCCAGCCCCGTTCAATCAGTGCTGTGTTGTNGGCCCGATCATGAACGAGGGCGGTCTGGACGACCTGAAAACCAAGTTGCGGCGAGAACTCCGTCGTTTTTTCAACAANAAACCTCTCCCGCTGAACGTCGATCGCGACGAAGTCGACCGAAATTTACTCAGTGCACTGGTCCACGACGTGAAAAAACAACGACGACTGCCCGGTGCACCNCAAGAACGCACCGCCATCCANGTTGGATGGCTGGGAGGTAAATCGCCTGCTCAGTGGATGACGGAGGCTGAAGAACACTGGCCGGCGGAATCAGCAAGAGAAAACGACGTGCCTGCATCACCGATGGCCCATTCGTGCTGGTCCGTCCTCGGAACGCTCTCGTTGATGGTCGGCTCGAGCGAAGTCCCTCGACTTCACGCCGCCCTCGGCCCGGTTCGAATGGTCACGCAGCGCCACACACAACGACTCATCAAGTGGTTGCTTTCCGAACACTGGGTCCACAAACAGCAGAACCACACGCCCTTCAGTGACGCCCAGCTCTTCAAGTTGCGAGACGAACGACTCGGGTTTGCGAGGCTCACGCTGGCCATGTGGCCGCTGCGCCCTCATCTCGCATCGTGGCGACGGGCGCATCCCGAGGCTCCTTGGTCGAGCGCCCTGGAGAACATTTTCTCGGTGGAGGAGGGAAAGAGCCTTTCGGTGAACCTCAAAAAAGCGGTTCAGGACATCCACCAACGGCTGAGCATTCTCACCAGCGGTCATGACGGTTGCCCGTTGCCGACCACGCCGGAAGAATTGACGGTGTGGTGGTCCATGGAACCACCCAATCACTCGGATTCATGAGTCGCATCGATCTTCAACGTGAAACGGGCGTTGCCCGGCAACAACACCTGTCCNGCTCCCCGAAAGGCGTCTGCTCGGGCCGCAAACATGGAAGAGAGGAGNACACCCAGACCAAATCCAAACGGCAGGCCGGTCAGGATGCGTTTGAAGTTGGTCGANTCGTAGGACGTCAGAAGTTGGAGGAAACCGTCGGCGATGAGCGGAAGACACAGCAAGATCCCGCAAGCCAACCAGACCAGCGTTCGACGATTGTTGGCGTAAACCCCGTGAAGCATGGATTCGGGCAGCAAGGAAAGACAGGTGTCGCGGACCGTCCATCGGTTCCACCCCCGCCTGCTGAACACCACACCACCGATGAAGAGGCCCCCAAAGATGCCAACATCACGGGTGCAGACAGGAAGTTGGTTGTCGTTTACTTCCCATGAACGTTCTGCTTTTTGATGGCAATTGACGTCGCCAAATCCGTAAATGATGGCGGCGTAAAAATTGACCTCGGACCAAGCGAAGGCCGGGCAGCACACGCTGCTTTCGTTCTCGGGCGCGGCGTTTTGATTTCCGTACGAACCAAAGCCGTCCTCGCTGTAGTAATCGATGGCGTTCGCCCGACCTTCAAGCGGACCCACGGTTCCCGACTCAACGGTCATGGGNGCGATGAAAAACGACACGAGCAGGAAACCTGCAACACCGAGGACCCATCGCCCGATCTTGACTTCACGAAGTCGGTCAGGCAGACCGTTTCGCTCCATGATGCATCAATGCACCCCGAATCACTTGATTGTTTTCCAATTAGACCAAGCCTTCAATTCCCTCCGGGCGAGTGCANCGCCATGGCCGAGGAAGAACGCCCTCGCATCGGTCTCAAAACCGGCCTGCAAGCCGGGGCCTTCATCGGCCTGTTCCTCGGCTTTTCGCTCGCCGTTGTATCGGCGCTCACCGAACCCGATGCCTTGGGCCGGCTGGTTCGTCTGATGTGCCTCACGCCCTTTGTTTGCGCCCTCGTGTTGGGACCCATGTTGGCGTTCAGGCGAGCACCCGTCGTGTCCAACGTTGACCCCATTGACGAGTTGCGAACCTTGCTTGAGCCGTACAACGAAGGACAGGGNAAGTGGCGCGTGCTGAGNCACGTTCGCAGCGACGGACGGACGGTTCGAATCGACCTCCACAACTCCATGCAGCCGCTGACCATCGTAGCGGCCACGCTTCCTTTGGCCGAAGAGCACCCCATCCGGTACATCGTNGGCAGAGGTGAGGCGAGAAGCAGAGACCCCGAACTGCGAGGCACCGTTCTGGCCTACATCGAAGAGCACGTTATGCTCAATCGACGAAGGCGAACATCGTCCTCTGTTGAGGTTCTTCCACCCTCGGTNATCGAACACATGGAAGCAACCCACAGAATGCACCGTCGTTTGTTCTACTTGCTCCCCATCATCCTGTTCTTTGCGTGGCTCGACATGCGGTGAAGCGACGCAACAGGCTATGAGGGAGGGGCGATTCCCAACAGCATGGCCAACGACATCGCACGAGCCATGTCCCGCNTAAAACACCGGGACATTCGGACGCGTCGTCGCGCCGTCCGAACCCTCTTTGAAAACGATGACCCGTCGGTCTTGGACGCGTTCAAGCCACTTCTGGACGATGANGACGGATGGTTTGTTTCCAAAGCGCTCGATGCCTATCGAATGTGGGGCATCGTGGCGGGCCCCGAGGCGGTCGCCACCCTGCTTCAACATCGAAATCTTGACGTCCGAAGAGCCGGCGCAAACCTGCTTGCACCCTTGGGAGACTCAGGTTTGGACCTCAGCCTGATGGCGNTGGACGATGAGGACGGTGTTGTNCAGCGCAAAGCGGCCAAAGCCCTGCTCCGATTTGAACANGAGGACGTAGCGCTGCGCCTCATTCGCCATGCCAACACCGGGGTGCGAACCACCGGTGTTCACCACCGAGCCNTGCCCGAGGCGCAGCTTCGTAAGGCGCTGGAGGACGACCACGAACANGTTCGAGAAGCCGCCCTCGAAGTTGTGCTCANGGAAGGCATGGAACTCAACATGGAAGCGTTCCTGCCGTTTCTCGANGCCAACCTCCAAACGGTGAACATCTTGATTTGGGTGGCCAAACACCAACCCGATGGGTTGGCGGAATTGACCGCTCGATTGGAGCCTCGGCACATGAAGGCCGTGAGCGATCATTTGCGCAACGAAGTCCAAAGCAGCGACGACGTCATCGTTCAGCACCTGCTTGACTCGGGTGTGTTGGAACCCGTNGCNCGGTGGGTCATTCGTCAGGATGCTGCCGAGGACGAACTGCGCTGGCAACTCATCAACGACGACCGGCTCCATGTCATTGAACGCAGCAAGTTGCTCGAACGCCTTGTTGGACGNGCCGGGGAGGCGGANGTGCTCAANCGAGCGAACGAGTTGATGGAGTCCACCGAGGAGGAACTCCTCANGGTGGCGTGCGAGAACCTATCAACCGCCGCATCCGAACTTGCCTCATGAACGCCGAGCCGTCGGGCATACGCTTCCGTGCCGACGCCACAAACGGAGCGAGTCATCACCTTCACGCCGGGGTGAGCATTGACGGTCCGTTCACGTCCACCCAACTTCTCTTTCGGTTCCCGCGTTGGGTCCCGGGGTCCTATTTCCTGAGGGAGCCCATTCAACACATGTTTGATTTTTCAGCAACCGACCAAAACGGCGACGAGTTGACCTGGAAACGCGTCGGAGTGGACGGCCTCGTCGTCCACCTCAAAAAGNGGTCCACCAAGGTGGCCATCGACTACACCCTGCTCGCCAAAGAGTTCTCCGTCCGTTCCAATCACCTCGACCCCACTCACCTGCATTTGATGCCGCCGTTCACCTGGTTCTGGCCCGAACGCGGGGTCGATCACGCCCGGCTCGAAGGAGAACACGGCGTTGAACTGACGGTACCTGCATCCTGGACGCCCGCCACCCAACTCAGGCTTCNCAGCCAGACCGANCTGGGTCAAGATGCCAAGCAGTGGACCTATTCCACGCACGGTAGGGACATGATGCTTGACGGGATTGTTGAGGCCAACGCCAACCCGGTCATCACCTACGATGTCGACGGNCGAACGCACCATCTGAAGTGGTGGGACAGCGGTGGNCACGTTCCGAACGCTGAACGGTTGGAGGTCTTCGTTGAGGACACGAAACGAATCGCACGGGAACACCACGCTCTGTTTGGTGTGCCNGATTGGCCGGACTACACCACGGTCCTCCACCTCACCGACACCGCCAGAGGTGGCCTTGAACACATGAATTCGCAAACCTCAATGATGCCGAGAGCGTGTTTGTTNCCCGACCACCCCGACGAATATCGAGATTTGGTGAGCCTGTTTTCCCACGAATATCTGCANCAGTGGAACGTCAAGCGTTTGCGGCCNAAGTGCTTNCTTGATTACGATCTTCAATCGGAGGTTCACACCGACCTTTTGTGGTGGTTTGAAGGAGCGACATGTTGGCTNGGTGACATGATGTGCGTCAGATCNGGAGCGTGGACAGAAAAGGACTGGCGACTGGACTTTGAGCGGAAAATGAAACGGCACACCGCCAAGAACGGCATGCTCAGGGAATCGCTGGCCGAATCGAGTCATGATGCATGGATACACCTCTATAGAAGCGGNCCCTACACAAGGGAAAACCAAATTTCATACTACCTCGAGGGAGAATTAGCCCTGCTGTGCTTGGACACCGAAATGCGACGACGAAACGGAAACACCTTCGGTGCGTGCGACCTGATGGCAGAATTGGTTCGACGCTACGCCATTCATTCGGANGAGGCCGAACACATGGGCGTGGACTACAACGACATTCGCGCGACCCTCNAACAGTGCCCCGGTGGCGCAAGCATGGGCCCGTACCTCGACCGCTTGGTCAAGCATCGAAACCTGCCCAACGTGCAGCGGGCGCTGTCCTCGTTCCGTTTGAAGTTGGTCCCACACNCCTCGGACAAAGAAGGNAAGGGTTGGTTGGGCATCGGCCTNCGGGAGCAGTCCGGTCGGGTTACCATCACCACGTACCACACCGGCTCACCGCTGCGCTCACTGACGCAGGTCGGNGACGAACTGGTGGCCGTTGATGGGGTGCGCATCAAATCCAGCGCCCACCTCACCAAGCTCATCGCTGGCAGAACGGGGGATGAAATCACGGTCGACCTCACCCATGAAGGCATCCTTCAAAGCGTCAAGTTCGTNCTTCCTTCGTCGCCGCAGCACGGTGTTTCTCTNAAAGGAAAAGGGAATCAGCGCTGGATGGAATGGATCACGTCTCGTCAGGCCCGCTGAGGCTTGGATGGACCATCAAAACCTCCAGTGGAACAAAGATCGGCGGCGTGTCGTCGGCCATGGCGTGTCGGCTGGTTTTGGGNGGATACACCGAATCCGAGAGGGCCATGTCAATGACGTNCTGTTTCGTNAGTGAATCCAAACCGCAGCCNGGCCACACGTCCAACGTGATGCTTGAATCATCGATGTANTCAACGCATATTGCCGGGACGCGTTTGAGCTTCAGCATGATGGCGATGGAATGACGATGATGTCCGTCAAGGATGGCGCCGGTGTTCCTGTCNACGATGAGCGGNTTTGTGTAGCCTCCCCAGCGTTTGGTCATCTCGAGCAGTTTATCCCGATTTCTGACCTTGACTTCTTCGTGAACCTTCAACCACCGCAGAGGAACGAGTTCAACGTCCTCCTCCGACCACGACATTGTTCCCGCCAGCCGTCTTCGTCACATAATGCTTTTTCACAACCGGCTCACGAGACGCAAACGAGGCGACAGCATGCCACCAACCGGGACGTTGATTCAAGGCCTTGAGGCCGATGTGGACGGTGAGCCGTGCCCACCTCGGTTGGTTCGCTGGCTCGCAACGCTCCCCGAGGACCTGCTCAACGTCCTCCACGTCCTCGCTGCAGACGGNCATGGAGCATGGCTGGTCGGTGGNTGCGTTCGCGACGCNATGCTCGGTTCGCCGTCAACCGACATCGATCTTTGCACGACCTGNACGCCCGATCGGATGCTGACNCTGTTCGACGAGCNAGCCATCCCAACCGGTGCGGACTTCGGAACCATCACCATCAAAGGCGACGGACGCCATTACGAAGCCACGACGTTGCGAACCGAGTCCCTCTACCGGGATGGACGGCGTCCCGACCGAGTGGTGTGGGGCACGTCGCTGCGGGAAGATTTGAGTCGACGCGATTTCACCTTCAACAGCATGGCTGTGGACGTGGCCAGACAGCGACTTTACGACCCCTACAACGGAAGCGTTGACCTCCACGACCGAATCGTCCGAGCCGTNGGAGACGCCAATCTACGTTGCNAAGAAGATGCCCTTCGCATCCTNCGAGCGTATCGGTTCACTCGGCGAGACGATGGCCCCTTGTGGAAGATGGAGGCGAGCCTGGTCGGCGCCATCGCGCAACATCGAGGTCGATTGAACATGGTCGCCATTGAACGACGNTGGATGGAATTCTCCAAAATGCTGGTCGGGAAACGTCCGGGAGAACTCCTTGCTGCGATGCAGAACGACGGCGTGTTGCGCTTCGTCGTTGACCGCNTGAACGTCCTCAATCCNGCNTTGTTTTCTGTTCTCGACCACCCNCTCCTGCGCAANCATTCCCTTNCCCAACGACTGGCCGTGCTTTTTGTTCAACACCCGACCAAAGAGGTCGTTCTNCAGCTTCAATCCCTTCGAACCTCCAACAACCTTCAGCGACGAACNGCNTCNTTCCACGAACACCTCGGGCACGCTCCTGAAGCACACNCACCTGCGTTGCGGGTGTTCAGNCACGTGCTGGGCAACGANGCNTCGGACCATCTTCGCACCCTCCAGGTGTTGGGCGAGCACGAACTTCATCTGCACACGGGANTGGTGCCAANCAAGGANGCNTCNGCGGCGCTGATNTCCAAAATGGCCACGGTCCAGCGGCCTCTTCAACCGGCTGAATGCCTCGTGGANGGGCACTGGATCATGGCGAGGACGGGGGCCGTTGAGGGCATTCGCCTGGGTCGGCTCAAACAGTGGTTGCATCGAATCCAGGTCGAAGAAAACCTCACGCGCCCGGACCAACTCGAGAGCGTCCTGAGTCGATTACCGTTTGAACACGGTTCGCCGGACGATTGGCCCACCCTGAGTTTCCCCTGATTCGCCGGCATCAAATTGATGATGTCGCAGGTGCTGGGTGNTNCATGGCGAACGTTGAACTGCCGGAACGTGAGGTGTTTGACCGTCAGGTGCAAGCCCTCGAGAAACGAATCAACGACATCTCGAAGCAGAACACCATGGCGGGNTTGCTGAACAACAATTTCAAAAAATGGTTGGCCGGCTCTTCCATGTCGGCATTGACCCTGACCGAAGAACTNGATACCGACACGAACGGCTACATCTCNGGGAATGAATTTGCCACCCTTTTGGGCCGAATGACCGGCGAGCGACCGCCGGACTGGGTCACAGAAATCGTCTTTTCATTCGTGAACGCNANACCAGCACNAGGCATACCCCTCCACGACTGGTACGCGTTCTTAGCGGCCAGCGGACTCGACATCCCGGATGAATTGTTCAAACAAAAAGTCCTCACCGGCACCCTCGCTGTCCTCGAGACAACGGTCATGACGGGTGAGCCGCTGTCCGTTTCGGTGAGTTTTAATTCGGATGTGGTGGGCTACGAACTCAACATCACCTCGAGCGATCCGAGCATTGAACCGGTCCGACAACAGACGCTGGTCTCCTCCATGGATCGCCCCGATTTTGACGATTTTATCCTCGAACTGCAAAAACCAGGACAATACACNATNGAACTGNCGCATCTCGGCCAACGGTTGGACACAGCTGAAGTCGGGGTGACACGCCGTCCGGAACCCGTTCAAGTNGAGGAAGAACCGGCCTCCGTTGAGCCCGATGACGACCCTGACGTGGTTGAGATTGAAGCACCCGGCGATGAAGCACACGCCGTGGAAGCCTCCACCGGGGAGGCCGACGACGCATTCACGGCGTTCATTGCGGTGTTGGAATCGGCGAGGCTTCGCTCCGAAGCCCAATCCCTCATCGCTGAGGCCCCCAACTTCCACATTCACGGCATTGTCCAATCCGTCTCGAGAACCCTGCTCGGCAACGGAGCGTATCGAAACGGACACACTGCGCATTGCGAAAGCGCTGAGGGTGCGATGTTCCGAGTCATGCTCAAGCCTCGAGAACACCTGCCGGCTGCCGGTGAAGAATACACGGCCGTCGTTGCTTTCCACGACTGGGACGTGGCGCTCAAGCAGGCGATTTGCTTGGAGTTGTGATCACTTCAAAGCCCGTGCAATCACGATGCGTTGCACCTCTTGNGTGCCCTCGTAAATCTGCGTGATTTTTGCATCTCGGAAAAAGCGCTCCACGGGGAATTCCTTGGTGTAGCCGTAGCCNCCCAAGACTTGGATGGCTCGCTCGGACACCCACATGGCGGTGTCGCCTGCGAACAGTTTGGCCATGCTCGCTTCTTTGGAGTGTCGGGGACCATCGGCGTGATAGTGCTGTTCCTTCGTCCATGCTGCTTTGTACACCAGCAGGCGAGCNGCTTCGATTTGCGTGGCCATGTCGGCGAGGTAGGCCATGATCATCTGGTGNTAGGCGATCGGCTTNCCAAACGCCTCCCGCTCGTGGGCGTACTTTAGAGCAGCCTCGTACGCGCCNTGGGCAATCCCCANCGCCTGCGCAGCGATGCCGATTCGGCTGTTGTCAAGAGCGTTCATGGCGATGGGNAAGCCGTTGCCAACGCCCTTGATGGCGTTTTCAACGGGCACCTTGCAGTCGTTGAGGACCAAGGTGCAGGTGTCGGAGGACCGAATGCCAAGCTTNTCCTCCTTCTTCCCAACGGAGAAGCCCTCGTAGGACGAATCGACGATGAACGCCGTCGTNCCGCCGTGTTTCTTGGAGCCGTAATCNGGNTGGTCGACGTCTTTGGCAAACAGGACCAGAATCTTGGCTTGNGCTCCGTTGGTCACCCACATTTTCTCGCCGTTGAGCAGGTAGTGTGTCCCGTCCTCGGAGAGTTTGGCCTTGCAGGTCATCGCTGCTGCGTCGGTGCCNGCGCCTGCTTCAGAAAGTGAGTAGGCACCTACTTCGCCCGCTGCGAGACGCGGCAGGAACGTGCTCTTCTGGTGCTCGTCACCGTGTAGCGCAATCGTCATGGCGCAGAGACCGACATGAACGCAGTACATGACCGAGAAGGAGGGGTCGACGCGTGCGAGTTCTTCGATGATGATGGCCTCGGAGACATCGTCGATGGGGGAGCCNCCGTAGGCTTCGGGGATGGTGATGCCGTGAAGGCCGTATTCCAGGAAAGCNGCCCACTCTTCGGTGGGGGGAATCTGGTTCTGATCGCGATGCTCAACCGTGGGTGCGAGCACCGTTTCAGCAAAGTCCCTCACCAGCTCGCGAATCATTTGTTGTTCGTCGGTTTCGCCGAAGTTCATGCGCTCACCANTTGNCCCACTCTGTGGAGTTTCTTAATCCGTTTGATTCCTTGGTGAGACAGTTCAATCCTTAGTCTTCATATACCACCTGTGGGAGCCGCGTAGTGAGGGCCCAACAATGGATGACGACATCATTGAATTTGTCATTGCACAAGACAGGAAATACTCGATGGACCATTTGTGGTTTCAGCAAAAGGATCAGAAACTGATGATCGGCGTAAGCGAGTTCCTCCGNGTTGANATTGGCGATGTNCTGCGGGTCATTCTCCCGCAAGCCGAAACCGAAGTGGACGAAGGCGGCAGCCTGTTCTCACTCTGGACGGCCGATGAGAAAATCTCCCTGACCTCGCCGTTCTCGGGTCTCATCTCCGACGTCAACGGCGAAGTGGAAATCAACCCCGACCTCGTCAACGACTCGGCGTACAACGACGGGTGGGTCATCCTCTTGGAACCTCACGAGCTTCAACTCAATCCCGACGACAAGCAACTGTTGGAGAACCTGATGGAACACGACGAGTACGTCGAATACCTCGCTGAACTCTGAGCGGCGCAGGCGATGTGGAGGCAACNGCCTCAATCATCATTAACTCACGACCCGAGCAGACCGCATGAAGGAAGCGATGAACCAACTCCGAACCAGCCTGCAAAACGCACCNGTGATNTGGAAAGGTGATTATCCCTATTTCATCCANCCCGTGACCGACGGNGTTCCACGNATGGACCCCGAAGTGCTCAAGGCGATTGTCGAACTGACCGTCGAGCGCGTGGATTGGCGTCAAGTCGATGTGCTGCTTGGAATCGAAGCGATGGGTCTGCCGCTCGCAGCCCCGCTCAGCATGGCCACCGGCGTTCCGTTGGTCGTGGCTCGTAAACGCTCGTACGGTCTGGAAGGNGAGGTGAAAATCGACCAGGCCACCGGCTATTCGAANGGCGTCATGTACCTCAACGACATCAANGAAGGTGAACGGGTTGCNATNTTGGAAGACGTGTTGTCNACAGGAGGCACGCTCGAAGCGGTGATTGAGGGGGTACACAGGGCGGGAGCCGAGGTAACGGAAATCGTGGCCGTCGTGGAAAAAGGTGGTGGCCTGAAACGACTGCAGGANATGCACCCCGACGTTCGAATTCAATCGCTGGTGCGTCTTGAGATGGACGGAGCGCAGGTCGTTCTTCTCGACCGTTGAGGGCGTAGCATCGTTCTCCGNCAGGTCGGNTTGGATGGGTGCCTTCATGAGGGAGGGGCGACGCCAGCGGACTGAGGGGAAGCATGGATCTCGACCGCCACGACTTCGAACTGGACGAGTTGATGGAGCGCATNCGCGCCAACGACAACCGCCTGATTGCACTCCAGGTCCCGGAAGGCCTCAAGATGCAAGCGCTCGAGATGATGGACACCATTGAAACCGAAACGAGNGCTCAAGTCGTGCTGGCCGCCGACCCGTGCTACGGCGCNTGCGATCTTGTCCACGACAAAATGCAACTGATGGGCGTGGAATTGGTGGCTCACATGGGTCATTCGCAGATGAACATCGATTCCGGAATGCCCACCCAATTCATCAACGTCACCTACGACGGCGATCCCGAACTCAAACCCGTTTTACCCTGGCTGGAGCAACATCGTGCGATGGCTCAGCAGCGGCTTGCTCAACAGGGGGACGACCACGAACTGTCCGAAGAAGAAGCCCAAGAGAAATTCATGGACGCAGTGGGACGCATGGCGCCCCTGACGGACACCAAGTTGGGCCTGGTCGGTTCCATCCAACATCTGCACTTGCTCCCNGAATTTCACGACCGATTGGAACAGGCTGGCTTTGACGTNACGATNCCCATCGGCGGCGCTCGCCTGTCCTTCCCCGGTCAGGTCTTGGGATGNAACTACTCGGGCGACGACCCGTCCATCGGGCACTATTTGTTCCTCGGGAGCGGTGACTTTCATCCGATTGGACTGGTGCTTCACACCGGGAAACCGCTCGCCATGCTCGACCCGTACACCGGNGATGCAGAAGAGATGTCNCTGCAGCGCATCGAGCGCATTCTTCGACAACGGTTTGGACTGATCATGAGCGTGCAGGACGCCAATTCCTTCGGGATNCTCATCGGTGAAAAACCCGGCCAAATGCGTCGAACGCTGGCCCTTCGAATGAAGCGCATGCTCGCCAAGCACGGCAAGAAAGGCTACTTGTTGGCCCTTGAACACGTCGGGCCCGAACTGATTGACTTCTACCCAGTGGACGCATTTGTGAACACGGCCTGTCCTCGAATTGCNATCGACGACGCCGTGAAGTATCGAAAACCGCTCATCACGCCGTTTGAACTTGAGGTGGCCCTTGGTGAGAAGAAATGGGAAACCGGCTACCAGTTCGACGAAATCCCCTGAAACGANGGACTGCATTCCGAAAAAGCGGGTCCAAGCGTCGCATCGGGGACCACATCTTTTAGAACGGTTGACATCAGCATTCCCTTGATATGGTGGACTATCTGGACCGCATCGGCGCTGGGCTCGTCATCGCTCACCCTGAGATGCTGGATTTTGATCACGTCCCCGAAGAATTGGTCGGACGNGAAAACATTCAACGCGAGTTNGCNTCGAAGTTTTCCACCCTGGCCTCGCCCGATGGAGCCGCCAGAGCGGTCATCACCGGTCCGGTGGGCAGTGGAAAAACAGTGTTGGCCAAAACCTTCTGTCGAGATCTTCAACGTCATCTCGCCGGGAAGCGTGAACTGAAGGTGGCCCACATCAACTGCCGCAACGCCTCCACGAGCATGCGGGTTGCTCAGCGCATCCTGCACCAGTTTGATCCTGGCCANCCGGACCGCGGGCTCTCCCTTGGCGAGATGTTGCTCAGTCTGCGCAAAATGCTCCGAAGGACGTCCACCCATCTCATCGTGGTTCTCGATGAGGTGGATCACATGCTGCGGCGTTCGGGCGATGAGCTGCTGTATCAATTGCTCCGGATCGACGAAGACCAAGACGGAACGGGAACCTTGTCCCTGTTGCTCATCAGCCAAGAGCAGGTGTTGGACGTGCTTGAAACCGCCGTGATCTCCAAATTTGGCCAGTCCAATCACCTCCGCATCCCGCCCTACACCGTGGACGGCCTCGAAGGGATTGCCAGGCAACGTGCCACGCTGGCTCTGGTCCCCGGTACCTGGACCGACGCCACGGTGCGTTTGCTGGCCGAGCGTGCCGAGAGCAGCGGCGATGCCCGCCGGGTTATCGAGTACCTCAGCGCAGCCGCCGAACGTTGCGAGTTCCGGCAAGACGAACACACCGAGCGGGTCATCACCGTGGACGACATTCACGCCATGAGTGACAACGTGGCGTTGGACACGTCGGCACGTTTGGAAATCGTGGACGACCTTGCGCCGCAAGGCATGCTCGTGCTGCTGGCCATGTGCCGAAGATTGCGAACCGAAGAGAGCATGACCATGGGCGATGTTGAACGGTTGTACGCCGTGGTGTGCGAGGAGTACGAACAAAAGCCGAAAAGCCACACCACGCTGTGGAAATACGCCAAACGAATCGAGAGCGAGGGAATCATCTCAACCCGCGTCGCCACCGTTCCGGGTGGCCGCGGTCGCACCACCCACCTGAGCATGCCCCACTTCCTTCCTGCGGACATCGCCAGCCGTCTCGAGCTGCTGCTTCCGAAGCGCCTTCGCAAGGTTTGACCGCTTGGAGGCCAACGATGGGGCTAAATACGGGTCGTTAGTCGGAGAAATCCCGAGAGGTGCTCCCATGGCAGGTAATGATGCTGAATTCATCGCAGTTGTCAACGATACCGACCCCAGTGTGGCCCACGCTGACAAGAACGGTAAAGCTCGAACCGGCGGCAAAGCGTACGCGCTGAAAATCACCGGAAACAACCACGCACAGATGCTCGGAAAGCGCATCGGCGACGTCGTTGACGGCCTGTTTGTGGGCGAGGGCGACAAGACGCTCAACGGGTACAAACTCGAAATCACCGGTGGTTCCGACAAAACCGGCACACCCATGCGACGCGACCTGGAAGGCGGCAACCGCCAGTCCATTCTCGTGACCCAATCCACGGGGTACAAGGGCGAAATCATCGTCAACAAGAAAAAAGGCGGCGAGCAGAAGCGATTCCGGTACAAACCCGACGGTCTTCGCAAGCGCCGAAACTTCCGTGGCAACACGATCACTCAAGACACCCGCCAAATCAACCTCAAAGTGGTTGAGTCCGGCAACAAGCCACTGGCTACCATCCTCGGCGCCGAGGGCGAGGAAGCATCGGAGTGAACCCGAGAGGGCAATCGTAGCACGTAAGGAGGGGGAAGCATGGCACGAAAGCTTCCCGCTCAACCCGAAGTCAACATCGGTCTGGTCGGCCACGTCGATCACGGAAAGACGACGCTGACGCAAGCCCTCTCTGGCGTGTGGACCGACACCCATTCCGAGGAGCGGAAGCGGGGTATTTCCATCAANCTCGGCTACGCCGATACGGCGTTNTACAAAGACGACAACGGACAGTTCTACGCCACGGGGAAGCGACCCGACGGTGGAGACGATGTGGAATCGGAGCTCGAGCGAGTCGTCTCGTTCGTTGACGCGCCNGGCCACGAGACGTTGATGGCCATCATGATCACGGGCGCCTCCATCATGGACGGGGCCATGTTGATGGTGGCCGCCAACGAAACGTGNCCTCAGCCGCAAACCCGTGAGCACCTGATGGCGTTGGANATCGCTGGCATCGAAAACATCGTGATCGTCCAGAACAAAATCGACCTNGTCTCCAAGGAACGAGCCATGGATTCCCATGGCGAAATCAAANCCTTCCTCAAGGGCACCATCGCTGAAAACGCCCCCATCATTCCCGTTTCCGCTCATCACGACGTCAACCTCGACGTGCTCATCGAAGCCATCGAGGCCACCATCCCGACCCCCGACCGATCGACCGACACCCGCTCCATCATGCACGTGGCGCGCTCCTTCGACATCAACCGGCCCGGCACACGCCCCTCCAAACTTCGAGGCGGCGTCATCGGCGGGAGCATCGTTGAGGGCGAATTTTCTGAAGGCGATGAAATCATCATCGGGCCCGGACGAAAAATCGAGGCCGGCTCGAAATCCCACTGGGAACCGATCAAAGCCGTTGTCAGCAGCATGCAGGGTGGAGGACTGAACCTCGANACCATGCACGCAGGCGGGCTTTGCGGCATGGCAACNTTCCTCGACCCGTCCATCACGACCTCGGACAACCTTTCTGGCCAGGTGGTNGCGCGCGTAGGCGANCTGCCCGAAATCCACAACCGCGTCTCCGTTGAGGTCAATTTGATGTCCCACATGGTTGCGGGGGACGGCCAATCTCCCGAGAAGATTCACCCGCTGCGG
The DNA here is from genome assembly GCA_002694525.1 of Methanobacteriota archaeon. Lineage (GTDB taxonomy): Archaea > Thermoplasmatota > Poseidoniia > Poseidoniales > Poseidoniaceae > Poseidonia. Next base: position 21,080 of record NZMN01000010.1, on the reverse strand, counting down.
AACAACGAGATGTTGATGNTGAACGTGGCGACCGCCACCTCGGTGGGCACCACTCGAAACGCAGAAAAGGGCCGAACAGACCTCGATTTGCGTCTCCCGATTTGCGCCGACAAAGGCCAACGCATCTCACTTTCNCGACGCATCGGTTCGCGTTGGAGACTGATTGGCTACGGAACCATCCTTTGAGGAATGCTCCATGCAACGGGTGCTCATCGACGCCTGCGGGTGGGTGGCCTGCATCGACGCCAACCTCAACATTGAACGCGACATGGAAGCGCTGATTGGACCCTGCANGTGGGTTCTTCTTCCCAGCGTCGAGACGGAACTGATTCGATTGAACGAAGGTCGCCCCAAGAAAAAATCCCTCCTTCTTCACCTGCTTCGCTCAAAGGCCGAACGTGTTGAGACCGACGCCCGCACCGGCCACACCGACGACGAGCTTTTCGCTTGCGCCGCTGAACACAACTGGGCGACGTTGACCGTNGACACCGAACTCAAGCGGCGGCTCTACGAAGCCAACCTGCGCGTGGTGGAGGTCAGGCANAACAACCATCTCAACCTTGTCGATTCGCTATAGAATCCATCACGGAAGCGTAAACANGACGTCGTCGCCGTGGCCGTCAAGCCAACCGATTTTTACGCCTGCGTCGATCCATGCGTGTGCGTAATTGATGGCACCGAAGGCACGAACCAAATCGCCGTTGGCCAGGAAATGCCCGGCGTCGGAGGCGTAGTCGTCGGCCATNCGAAGCATCACCGCTAAATGAATCGCTTCAGGACTTCCCTCGACCACCATCGGGGTCGCTTTCGCTCTTGCACGACGGGTGATGTCAAGATAGGACTCCACCCTCGCAACGCTGAGTGTCGTCNATTCGTCGCTCACTCGCCGCCCTCCTTCTGACGCTTCAACAAGCGCCGNGCGTCCTCNGCCCTGCCCAACGCCTCGTACAGTTCAATGGCCAGGGAGAGTTTGCCGTTGTCCTCGGCTTCTTGTGCTCGAACGAAAATTCGACGACGTTCCTCCCAATTTCGAGCCATGGCAGCGTCGGCTGCGGCCTTGTATCGACCCTCGCGTTCGGCGTCTGCGAGATGCGGAGCAGTCCATCGGCGCACCAACCCTTCTCGAGTGGCCGTTGCCATGGCGTCAGGGGTGCAAAGGACCAGCAAATCACCAAGGTTCATTCCTTCCGTCAACGGGGGNGGAGCATCGCTGTCGTCGCGGGCNCGAGACATCGAGATGAGATGTCCTTCAATGCCGAGCACCCACCACCCGTCGCCGCTCCGAACGGCGCTCATGGGCTCAAGGCTGTCGTATTCGAGCCGATTCAGCATGTCCCAGCCAAACGGATGAGGTACACCTTCCCAAAGACCGCCGTCGCTGCTTTGGAGCAACAGGCGCCCCTCCTGGAGCGATGAACACCAACTCCAGGGACGTTCCTCCAACTTACGCTTGCGATCGTCGCCTGTTAATCGACCGCACCACAGGTGTCCTGCTGGATCCTGCCAGAGCAAATGCTCTCGATCGAGCCAACCAACGAGGCGGCGAACGGGGCCGCTGTCCACGCGTCGAATGCCTCGACCGTGTTGGGAGAAGAGATGAATCTCACCTCGACGACCCGCCAAGGCCCAACCGCCACCCGGTCGGGCCGAAAGGTCGCTGAAGCCTCCGGGAGCGCTTCTCCCCTCGTTCACCATCGTACCGTCGGCGGTGTTGATCAGGAAAAACCCGTGAGCGGCCAAAAGGCCCACGGTGGTTTGCGAGGCTTGCGCAGCGTGGACCTTGAACGGTACGTCCACCTGCCAGCGCATGCTNCCGTCGGCCTCCAGCAGTTCCAATTTGAGNCCAGAACTCACGAGAACACCGCCCTCGACCGAGGCCATCGTTGCAATCCTGCCCTCAGCTTGCCACGACCACGCTACGTTCCACGACATCAGGCCTCACCTCCTTGCAGGGCGCCCCAAGCAACCAGTTGGGCTCTTGCTGCTTGAGTGAGTGAAAACTTGCGNTTGCGTCCCACCTGTCTCGCTTGCAAAATGCCGCACTTNAGCAATCGATTGCTGATTTGAGAGAGGCGCGCTCGTTTGATGTTCANATGCTCGAGCAAGAANGCGTCGGACGGTGAGAAATCNCGTTCATGAGCCACCGAGACGACGTAGCTTTCCGATGAGGTGAGCGTGCCGAGGACGTGTTTGTCCAGTGCGTGTGNTTCACGCGGTCCTTGCCGTTGATTCACACGGTCCTGAAGGAAACGAAGCAGACCTTCATGAGGTCCGCTGCCACCTGTCGAAGCAGGTTGCAGAAGGCTGAGAAAGTCCGTAAGGGCCGCTGCAATGTCCGAGCGGTCTGAACGGGTGCGAGAAGGTTCAACAGCGGGCATCTCGAACACCTCCTCCATCTCCGGAAGCGATGCGGGTGCCTCGCTGGGTGGTGAGAAGATGCCAACTTCATCGTGGATCATCATCGCNGACTCCTCTTCGGGAATCGGTTCCGGTGTCGGNGGAGGAAGCAGCGCTTCGTCCACCCAGTACTGGTGATCGCTGGTCCCTTCGATGAGTTCGTGGTTTGACTCCCGTGCAAATTCCTTCATGTCGCTCAGCGCGTGCTTTGCAGATTTGTTGCGTTGAGCAAGATTTCTGAACATACCGTTGACGGGAAACGACGCACCGCCGAGGGCTGCGTCTGCATCGATGATGGGGGACGTGAACGGCGTTGGTTGAAGGGGTTCATCCTTGTCTTGNGCCTCCAACAACTCGTCAATGTTCAGATCNAANCCTGCGGGTGCCGNCGCNTCAANNGNNGACTCGTNTTCTTCGTCGAGNAGCGCAGACCGCTGATTCCAGGGCACGGAAGCATCGATCACNTCGTCGGANGCTTCTGCATTCTCGNCCGGCTGGACGGGTGAGGCAAGAGCCGNNTCGGCCTCCGGCTGTTTGATTGAGCTTTCTTCGACCTCGCCCATCAGACGTTTGAGGGACTCCGGTTCATCCCGAGGGTGAATCTTTGCCGAAGTGTCAACGTAGGGCACGGGGAANTCGTCGCTGTGCTGCATCCTCAGGCTGTCCACGGCATCCCGGAGGATGGTGATGACCGATGCGGGGAATCCATCGCATTGCTCCAACAAGGTCGCAGCGTCTTGCATGGTGAACTCGCTGTCAACCACCCCAACCGAGGCCAATCGTTGACGGACGAGAGCCACNACATCGTTGGCAGAAAACGGGGTCAAACGTCGAATNTCGAACCCTTCCAACACCGTTGAGGGNAGGTGNTGACGCTCTTTCACATCGCAGACGAGCACAAGAAGGGCGTTGAGTCGTTCCAGCGAGGAATGGGCGTCCCGCAACGCCACTTCCAGCACCGACAAGTCGCTGGCCGGCACATCGATGACAATCATTGGCAACTTCTCGTTGAAGCTGTACATTTCGTTGACCAAATCGTTGACGAGTTCCACGCGGTCCAACGGCGGCTCTCCTCCGATCATTTGCCTGTAGCACATGCTGAGAAGAGCAGAAGCGGGCGCNCGAGCGGGAAGGTGGTCAATGCTTGCGTACGCACCGGCGTAGGGTTTCAGGCAACGGACAAGCGATGTCCTTCCGGAGCCCAACGGGCCCAGCAGCATGACGCGACGAGCCGAGCCGAGCTTCAGATAACTCTGCAGCCGAAGGAACACATCCTCCCGGCCCACCAGTTTACCGGACTCCCCTGCTTCGAGCGGACGGACGGAAAACGGGTTTTCATTCAGACGAGGCAGGCCAAAAGCATGCGTTTCTCGAGCCATGACCGAGCAACATCTTCCAAGTATTTNNTGTTTCATGGAAACAGAGGCTCTGAGGAACCCGTTAGTGGATGTTAATCGTGCGACCGAGCATGGTTTTGCGACCGTATTAACGGNTGAATAACGNCNNATTAACGCGTTAGTCGAAGCGTTAATCCCGTTAGGAAATGCGGNAAAGCGTGCGCTTCTGTGCGATTGATTGAAGGAACGACGGCCCNCNCCTCAGGNCAGGGAGCACCATGCCGGTGGAGAACAGTCGCGTGAAAGGATTGTACAAATTGACCGTCAAGGAACGGCTTGAATTGGTCGCCAAAGCATGCGGCTTGACGCAAGACCACGTTCAGGCCCTTGCAAGCCACGGAGAACTCGACGAAATCGCTGCGGATCGGATGATTGAGAACGTCGTGGGAACCATGTCCCTGCCCGTGGGTGTTGCCACCAATTTCGTGATCGACAAAAAGCACTACCTCATCCCGTTTTGCCTCGAGGAATCAAGCGTTGTCGCAGCGGCATCCAACATGGCAAAACGATGCCTGAAGCTTGGAGGATTCACAACCAACAACGACCGCCCCATCATGATCGGACAAATCCAACTGCTTGACGTGGAGGACCATGAACAAGCGACGGAACGTGTCCTCCAAGCAAAGGAGGAATTGATGGTGTTCTGCAACGATGTTCCATCCCGCATGATCGCCCTTGGCGGCGGCTGCAAAGACATGGAGGTTCGACGCCTCAACACCCCCCTCGGCAGCATGCTTGTGGTGCACCTGCTGGTCGACTGCCGCGACGCGATGGGCGCCAACGCCGTGAACACCATGGCCGAGCGCGTGGCACCTCGACTGGAGGCATTAACCGGTGGACGGGCTCACCTTCGTATTCTCTCCAACCTCGCCGGGCATCGACTCGCACGCGTTCAAGCCGTCTTTACGCCCGAGGAAATGGCTTCTGACGGCACGAGGGAGGACGGCCTCGCTGTGATTCAGGGGATTCTTGAAGCCCATGCCTTTGCGGTTGAGGACCCCTATCGAGCCACCACCCACAACAAAGGCGTGATGAACGCCATCAGCAGCGTTGCACTGGCCTGCGGGCAGGACTGGCGCGCCATCGAAGCGGGGTGTCATGCATGGACCACCATGCAGGACGGCCGCTACACCTCCATGTCGAACTGGTCCCAGACCCCCGAAGGAAATCTTCTGGGCACGATGGAACTGCCCATGGCGGTTGGCATCGTTGGCGGCGCGTCAAAAGTACACCCTGCCGCTCAGGCAAACCTGGCCATCCTCGGTGTTGAGACCGCTCAGGAACTCGCAGGAATCATCCTCTGCGCTGGTCTTGCGCAAAACCTCGGTGCACTTCGGGCGCTCTCAACGAAAGGCATCCAAGCTGGCCACATGAAACTCCACGCCAAGAACATGGCCGTGAGCGCAGGCGCAGTGGGTGAAGAGGTCGATGCCCTGGCAGCACGATTGCACGCCCACGAAGGCCACCGAACGCAAACGTTGGTCGAACAATGGCTCAAGGAACTGCGTCAAGGTTGAATTCATTCACCCTCTTGAACGGGAAGCGAAGATTGGACGGTGCCTGAGTCATCGGATTCCTCACGAAGAATTTCCTGCCGGTCTCCCAATTCGTCCAGCAGCCCGCTTGACTGCACCTGTTCCCTGAACCAGGCCTTCACCTTCTTCCGGTCCGTGTGCGGGCAACCAAACGCTTCGGAAAACCGACGCGTCGTGGCCAAACGACGCGTGTTGCCGTCTTTTCGACGATCGATCATCCCGTGCTGAGCCAGTTCACGAACGTAATCGTAGGCTTTCTGACCGAGAAGTTCGACCAGTCGGGATTGCGGCATCGGTTGGTGATAAGCGATCAGTGCTGCGGCTTTGAGAAGCTTCGGGGGCATGTCGGTTTTGGTCGCCCTGGGCAGGTGAGAAGCGATGGCAGGTTTCACCTCGAGCGCCCATCGATCCCCAACTTCTGCAAGTTGCAGGGCGCCCCCCTTGCGGCGTTTAAGGGTGGCCTGGAGCGACCCAAGGCAATCCAGCATCTCGTCCTCATCGTACCCAAGCGCTTCAGAAAGCTCGCCGACGGACATGGATTTACCCGAACTGAACAGGGTCGCCTCAATGAGGGATTCCAACGGTAATTCAGCCATACGAACCCCTCACTCAACCAACCAATCGTGGTCGTTCAACATCGCTTCCGAACCGGGAATCTCCGCCACCACGGGAGGGCGTTCCGCTGCACGCTCAGCGGCCTCTTTGGCGGCTTTTGCCTCCAATTTAGCCTGCTTGCGAGCCTGCCGCTCCTCGGCGATCCGGGCGCGTTCTGCGATGGCCTCCATGCGATGCTCGGACCCCGTCGTTTGACCGTCGAGGGCTTCAGCGTCCTCGGCCATGATGCATTCAACGGCTTCCAGCACCTGATTGAAATCGTTGAGTTCGGGCCACAAATCCTCGATCATGATGTTTGCAACGGCCTCGCCTTCCTGCGATATGCTCGCCATACGACGGTGCGTGAGGAACAAACCAGCGATGAACGAAGCGACGAAGGCTTCGCTGTCTGGGTCGTCAAGCGACGCACCGAAGGTTGTTTGCAGCATCGGTTTGAGTTTGTCGATGACCGCAACGAGCGGGACCGTCGACGATTGTGCCGCATCGCAGGTCGCTTTCAGGGCGGTCCAGCAGCGTTCAATGTCGCCTTCCAAATCTTCGTTGTGCATGCGTCCGCCGACGTTTTCCATGTATTCGCTGAGTTCTCGCTCGTGCTCCATGCGGTTGATTTCTCGCTGCTTCAGCGCCTCGGCATCGTCGGCTGCATCCTTGAAGGCCGAAAGCAGTTCAGCCAGCGTCACCGGGCGCCCCTCGTCGCGGCGGACCCGCTCGTCGAAGAGCGACGTGAGGACTTCATCGGCGTCCCCGTCAAGCACCGACTGCGTGAAGAAGAACGCTTCGTCGTCGTAATCGCTCTCCCACCCAAAGGCATGGTCGTCCTCCCAGTGGTCCTCCTCGACGGGTTGGATTTTGTCGAAGAGCACGGCCGACTGATGATGCAGCACTTCCCAGGAGAGACGGATCAGGCGTCCGCATGCCGGCAGGGCAAGATTTTCACCTTGGTTGACGCGCTCCGAAAAAACGCTCAAAAATGCTGACAAATCAACGTCCCATGGATTGAACGCTTCGTCTCGGACCAGCGAGAGCACCAGTGCAACCGAGCGGTCGAACGGGTCGTGAAGGCTTTGATGCTCGGCTTCCTCGGTGGCAGCGATGGTGGCGATACGACGCCCGAACTGCTCGGCATCCTCGCGATCTTCACCCTGGCCGAGGAGTTGATCGATGATTTCCTGCTGCAGGAACCATCGGTCGAGCATGCTCTGCTGTTCTGCCATGCCCTCACCTCACTGTTCCTCGAGCTCTGCGGCCGCTGCGGTCGAATCGTTCACCTCTTCCTCAGCAACCTCGTTTTCAGCCACCTTGGCGGCCACTTCAGCCCGTTCGTTGATGTCCTCGGTCAATTCTTGGGTTCGCTCCATCAGCCCACCCATGGAGGCTTCGGATGGCGCCTCGTCGTGCATGTGTGCAAGCAAACCGCCCAGGCTCTTTGGCACGTCCACGGGTTCTGGAACCTCCGGCATGTCTTGGGCCGCTGCGACCGCATCCATGATTCGGCTTTCGTTCTTGTCGGCGTCCTTTTGCGCTTCTTTGAGGGCGGCCTCGCCCAGGGCGATGGCCCGCTCTCGGTCGAAATCAAGGATGCGTCGGCTGCAACCGTCCCCACCGTGCGTGATGCCGATGTGGTGGTCGGCGAGCTTCAACGACACCTTTCGCAAGGTCACCATGATGAATTGAGCGCGCTTGCTTCGTTCGCGACACATCTTTGCGATGCGCTCAGCGTTGTACGCATCGAGGTTCTGGTCGACCTCGTCGAAGTAGTAGAAGGGGCTTGGGTCGTAATCCTGAATGGCGAAAATAAGGGCCAAGGCTGCCATCGACTGCTCTCCACCCGAGAGTTGTTGCCGGCTGACTTTGGACGACTTGCCGCGAGGCTGAGCCCACAGTTCCAGTCCGCCCTTGAAGGGCTCGTCGGGGTTTTCGAGGAACAATTCGCCTCGGCCACCGTCGGAGAGTTGGTGATAGGATTTTTTGAAGTTCTCGTTGACCTTTTCCAGAACGTTGACCAAGCGTTCTTTGCGTTGAGACTCCAACAGTTCCGTGACCTCGATGAGGTCTTTTCTGCGCCTTTGGAGCGTCGCGAATTCGTCCTTCATCAGATCAAGTCGAGCTTGGCATTCATCGTACTGCTCGATGGCCATCATGTTCACGTTGCCGAACCCTTCCATCTTCCGTTGCAAGCCTCGAAGTTTGCGCTCAAGTTCACCCACGTTCATCAAATCGTCCGGCAGGTCGCTCAGAGAAAGGTCCGCATCGATGAGTTCCTGCCCCATGGACTGAACCTCGACTTCCTTGTCAGCGATGGTTCTCATCAACTCCTCGGCCAGTCTGCGATGATTCTGTGCTTGATTGAGTCGTTCCTCGTTTCGTACCCGGAGCGTCGCTCGTTGGTCGGTGAGTTCTTGTCGCTCCTGCTCCAGACCTTGATTTTCTTCCAGATACACGGCTTGCTCGTCCTTCTTGGCCTTCAGAGCCACACGGTCGCTGGCCAGTTGAGCTTCAAGTTCGTCAACACGAACCAGCCTCGTCTCCTTGTTTTCGAGGAGTTGGCGCAGTCGAGCATCGGTTTCGTCAACACGGCGCTGGAGGACGGCTTGATGACTGGCTCCGTTGTTGAGGGTCTCCTCGGCTTTGTCCTTGGCGCCGACAGCGGACACACGCAACAGGTCTGCGGCGTGCATTCGTTCACGCAGATGCTCCGGGCTGGCCGCTTCGAGCGCCTCCTTCGCTGCCTCATGAGCTTCCTGGGCTCGCAGTAGGGTGCGTTCCGCGGCGTCGAGCGCGCGCAGGGCATCTTGAGCGCCCGTGCGAAGCTCGTCCAACTTCTTCTCGAGCCCCTCCACAACAGCCAGCGCCTTTTTGTGAGCCTGTCCAACCTGCTTTTGTTCGGCTTTGAGTTCCCTCATTTCGGTGGCGTACGAATCGTCGACCATGGCGTTGATCTTGTTTCGGATGGCCTGCTGACTGGTCCGAGCCTCACGAAGCGCCTCGTTGATCGTCTCCTCCATGAGCCGGCAACGCTCCACTTCAGCGGTGAGGCGTTCGACTTCGGACGCGCCCTGAATACGGCCACCGAAGGCGATGTTCATCTTTCGTTTTGACCCACCAACCATGGCACCCCCTGATTCAATGACGTCGCCACGGAGGGTCACAAACCGCGTGCCGCCCATGTATTGACGTGCGATGCTGAGGTTTTCGACGATGAGGGTGTTGCGCAGAGCAAACCGAACGGCGACATCGATTCGAGGATCGTAATCGAGCATCTCGTGAGCGAAGCCAAGCACACCCTCTTTTCGGGCGGTCATCACCGTTTTTCCACCTGCACGGGAGGAATTCAGCTTGTTGAGGGGCAAGAACGTCGCACGCCCGGCTCGGTTCTCCGCCAGCCATCGGATGGCGTTGGCCGCGTCCTGATCGGTTTCAACGACCACCGAAGCCATGCCCGCACCGATGGCGGTGGCCAAGGCGACCTCGTGTCCGGCCTCCTTGGGAGCGCAGAGTTCGGCCACGGTACCGATGATGCCGCTGAGTTCGTGGTTGTCGCGTGCCTGAAGAACGGCGCTCGCACCTCCGGCCAAGCCCTTCGCCCCGGATTTTTGTTCCATGTCCGCCCTTGCCAAACTGAGGGCGCGCTCGGCCTCCCGCAACTTTACCTCGATGCGGGTTCGGTCCTCGGAAAGTTGGGATTCAGCACGTTGTGCATCGACCAACTGTCCCGCCAATGCCTCTCGGTCAAGTTCGGGTGCTTCTTCGGAGAGATCTTGAATCCGGATGTCGAGTTCACCCAGAGCGAGTCGGATTTCCTCGCTCTCTGTTTGAGCGTCAGCGAGCTGTTCACCCACCAAATCCGCTTCCACGGCGATTTTATCCACGTCCCCTTGCGCTTCATTTCGCTGCTCCAGTTCGGCCTCCAACGCGGCCTCGGCCTGCGACAAGGCTTCGCTCAAATGCTCGTTTTGTTCTCCAGCGGTTGCCAGGGCTTCGCGAACGCGCTGCTCTTCGGCCCGGGCCTCTTCGAGGTCCGCAAGGGCTTGCTTGAGGGCGTCGTTGGCCGATTCAAGACTCGACACAAACGCCTGAAGTTCGTCGTTGGCCTCGCTGAGTTGCTCCCCGAGCACATCCGCTTCCTCGGCCTCCTCCGCCTCTTCGTTGGCTGCCTCTTGCAGGCGGTCGTTGTTGAGTTCAATCGCTACATGAAGGGCCTGAATGGCCTGGCCGAGCTCGGAGGTTTCGCCACCCGTAAGGCGATTGATTTCGTTTTGCAACTCGGCAATTTTGTCGTCCAATTCCAAGACAACCTTCTCGGTGGCCTTGTGCTCGTCAAGAAGTCGCTGACTTTCAGTGAGGTATTTCTGGCGTTCCTCGATGTGAAAGGCAAGTTCGTTTTTCAGCGTGGCGTACCTCGATTGAAGAAGCATGGCGTTCGTGAGGTGGATGGCGTCCGACACCTCTTTCGCCTTTTGCGCAACGTGTCGCTCCTTTGCGAGCGTCGAGAGGCGCTCAAGTTGTTCCTTTTCGAGGAGTCCGATGCGATCCAGGTAGTTTTCCACCATGTCCTTCTGTTTGGTGGCTTTCCGAATCTCGTCGTCGTAGGACGTGACGCCGGCGACGTTGTCCAGGACCTTTCGTCGCTCGTTGGCCGTCATCTTGGCCAGACTGGTCACGTCTCCCTGAAGCACGATGTTGTAGCCGTCGGGCCGTGCATTGGCCGCTCCCAACAATCGGTGAAACACCTTCTGCGTGCTGTCCTCGCCGTTGAGTTTGTAGGTCGTGACGGGGTTGTTTGAAGAGGTTAAGCGGATGCTTCTCGACATGCGAATTTCGTCTTTGTCCAAGGGAAGGCGTCGACGTCCGTTGCTCATCACGGGGTTGGCAAAGACCAGCGTGACGGAACAGTTTCGCGCCGGTTTGGAATTCTTGCCGCCGTTGAAGATGAGGTCGGTGGAATTCTGCGCACGAATGACCCGATTGGATTTCGGGCCCAAAACAAACTGAATCGCATCACCGCAGTTGGATTTACCCGACCCGTTTGGGCCCGTGATGGCGGTAAAACCACGATCGAGGGGCACGGTCACTTCACCTTTGAACGATTTGAAATTCAGCACCTCAAGCGATTTCAGATACATCCCTATCCCTCGTGCGATGGAACTTTGTTCGCATCACTTTCCCGCCACCCGTCCTTTACAGGATTTAAACAATACGAAATTCCGAGGCTCAGTGCCACGGTTTTCAGCAGGGTCGGCGCGCCGCCGAGCGGCCTCAGAAAACACCCTGATGGTTGCACTTCTTACATCCGGCTCCCTGGCAGTAGGGGCAGGTGGCCATCACCAGCAGTTTGCTTCGTCGACGGCTCATCGCCAAATCCTTGTCCGAGTTCAAAAAGCGGGAGCGTTCCGAGCGCTCAAGAGTTCGCTTATCGTGTTTTTCTGATGAGAAAAATGAGGACCTGAAGGCGCCTGCTTTCTCTCTTCGGCGCTCAAGCTTGTCGCGTGTCTGAGTGACGGCTTCCGCTTCCCAATACTTGGGGCCGCGAATCATGATGACACCGAACACGGCAAACATGATCTGAACCACCCAAGGCTCGACGGGGAACGGAAACAACGTCGCCAGCCCTTCTGAACTGGCCGGGCTGGGGAGAAGTGAAAACCGATCCAGAAGCGCCATCGAGCAGAGCACGACGCCCATGGCAAAGCCGATTTTTCGAAGACGGCGGGCCCAGCCTTTGTTCTGGGGGAGTTCAAACCCATAGACGAACAGGAACAGCCCTTCCATCAGCATCAACAAATCGGCCCCGGACCACTGCCCAATCTCCCCCAAACAGTAGGACGAGCCACTGGTTCGGAGTTCTTCCTCCACCTTGTCAAACGAACAACTGGGGTCGAACATGAGAAAGGCATCGAGCTTGTAGCCCTCCGCACCGTCAATGACGCGTGGGGCGACGCTTCCGAATTGGACGTTCATCAGGACAAAGATCATCATCGCTGCACCGAACAGCGTGAGGATTTTTCTCAACGACAATCCAAGCATGCAATGGTCCTCAAACCGTCCAGTGAACGCTGATTGATAGGTATTCCGAGGAGACTGCGCTTCGGACAACGGCCATCATGGTCAAGAAGGGGGAGGCCGAGGGTTGGGCACGGGAGGTCGGAAAGCTGGCACACATCGCCATCATCGGAAGCGGAATCGCGGGTCTGTTTGCCGCATCCAAACTTGCTGACGCCGGTCATCGCGTCACCGTGATCACAAAAAAGCGCCCGAAGGATTCGTCCACCAATTGGGCTCAAGGTGGCATCGCAGCCATCCTCGACAAGACGAACCGGGAAGGCATGGAGGCGCACGTTCAGGACACCCTGCGCAGCGGGGACGGTGCCTGCGATGAAACGGTGGTCCGCTCCATCATCGAGGAGGCTGGTGAACGAATTCAAGACCTGATTCAAATCGGCGTGGAGTTTGAAAAAGACGGTGAGGGTTCATACTCCCTCGTTCGTGAAGGTGGCCATTCTTCCAAACGAATTTTGCACGCGAAAGACGCAACGGGAAAGGAAATTGAACGTGCACTGACCTCCTACGCTCGCTCTCACCCCAACATTCTGTTGAAACCCAACACGTTGGCCATNGACCTGATTCAACGGAACCACGGACATCCTGAAGAGGGNGTTGCTGGGGTTTGGTGCTTGGATCANATCGCTCAGAGCGTGATCACCTTCGAAGCCGACGCCGTCGTCCTCGCCACGGGAGGAGTGGGNAGGCTGTGGAAGGAAACGACCAATCCCGATGTTGCGACCGGGGACGGGTTAGCAATGGCCTATAGAACAGGTGCTTGCGTTGAAGACATGGCGTACATTCAATTCCACCCCACCGCNCTCNCATCCCCGNTTGAACGCCCGTTTTTGATNTCAGAAGCCGTCCGTGGGGCCGGCGGTGTCCTGTTGGACGAGCGCGGCATTGAAGCATGGGAGGCAGCCAAAGACCGCGCNAAGGAAGCGGGTGAATCAACGCCGCACCCGGACGCATTCTCGTTCACACTCGAACACACCCCGGAGGGTTCGTTGGCCACGAGAGACATCGTTGCACGAGCCATTGATCAGCAGATGAAAAAACACGGAACNACCCATGTTTACCTGGTCACCAGCCACCTCGACGAGCGGCTCGAGGAAAAATTCCCAACCATCGCTCGCCGATTGGAAGCGGAGGGACTGACCATNGGTCGGGACCCCATCCCCGTGGTGCCCGCAGCCCACTACATGGTTGGCGGCGTCCGAGTTGACGGCATCGGACGAGCCTACCTGCGGCACACTCAAACGCCGATGCCCCACCTGTACGCCATCGGTGAAGTGGCGTGCACCGGCATGCACGGAGCGAACCGACTGGCTTCAAACAGTCTCCTNGAAGCCGTGGTGTACGCCCAACGCGTGGCTTCTCACCTGATCGAGCATCCTCCACCCACCTACGAAGGCACGCATCCCGAGTGGCGAGCGGACGGGCTGGGTGCCCTGAGCGAACACGCCCCCATCATCCACGACCGGCTCAGTTTGGTACGGACCATGTCCCAAGAGGTCGGCATCGTTCGCTCCAACCAGCGACTCAAACGAGCCAAACGACGCTTGGACCTGTTGCGAAACGAAGTTGACATGATGTGGAAAACCTCGCTGCCCACACGAGAGATTGTGGAGTTGAGGAACCTCTGCCTCATCGGTCAGTTGGTGGTTGAAGATGCGGTTGAGCAAACAGAAAACCGAGGCCTGCACTACAACGTGGACCTCATCAGGGATGACAAACCTGAACCAAGGAAGCCAGCATTTGATTGACGGGAACCGACAATCCAAACGCCTCGGCTCGTTGAACCAACGCTTGATTGAGCGCTCCGATTTCGGTGGTTCGCCCGGCTTTGATGTCCTGGAGCATGCTGCAGGTGTTGTCTTTGGTCAAGGTTAACACACGACGGAGTTGCGCNTCAAACTCCGCTTCATCGGGAATNGATACGCGCTCCATCGTTGCGACCTGCGCCGCCTCTCTGTACACCATCATGCACGTGTCAAACAGACTCCCGCCGAGCAGCTCACCGTTTTTGATNCCGGCAAGAGCAGCGATGGGGTTNATGGCCAGGTTCAGGAGCACCTTCTTCCAAACCAAAGCGGAGGCATCATCGTGCACCTCAGGGTTGAGACCGGCCTGACGCAACGCATCNAACAGCGGTTCGAGTTGCGCNGGGGTGGGACCCATCGGAGGCAAAGCAAGCCCGATCCCCCCGATGCCCGCCCACACGACGGCTCCGGNTTTTTCGGTGTAGGCNCCGTGGGTGGTGCTTGCAGCGACGACTTTGTTGGGTCCGTGAACCTGCGTGAGGGTCTCGGTGTGGCCCAACCCGTTGGAGAGGGCCAAAACCACGCCATCGGGCTTCACGAAGGTGGTTGCGAGTTGCGCAAGATGGGGTACTGCGTACGACTTGCATGCGAGAATCACCGCATCTGAAGAACCGAGCAACCCGTCCTCGTGAGGNAGTTCTTCGCACGAAAACAAGAACCGTGATGCTTGCACGTCGAGCGAGCGTTGACCGTCCACCGTCAGGCCCTGCAGCATCGACAACGCACCCCGCTCTCCCCTTACGTGGAGATGCACCTCCACGTCGGTGGACGCCAGGGACGCAGCCACAACCGAACCGATGGAACCNACGCCGAGCACTGAAATCCGTATGCGATCCCCTCACTGATAACTCGAAAGATGCAGCACCACCGAGCCGGATTCGTAGGTCAGCCACATGGTTGACAAGGGTGCCGATGGAGGCGTCAAATCAAACTCGGTGTCGCCGGGTTCAAGGGCACCNCCGTCCCAGTTGTGCCCCCAGTCTTCACCAAAACTACCGCCTCGATCGAGTCTGAATGGAACGCTGATGTTGGTTGGGTTGTGCAAGGTGAACGATGCCATGCCGTCGTTCACAACCGTCCCTGAGGTCGCAACGGCCCATGGTGTTGTCCAGAACCGTGTCGTTGAATTCATCCACGTNACGAGCAGNTCAGGACCTCGGACCGTGGGGAANAAGAGCGAAGGATAAGGNTTGAACGTCTCCTTGCACAGCGAGAGGTTGGTTTGGTCGGGNATCAACAAGGTNAGGTTTTGCTCAACNTNGATCANCCTGCCGGATGCCCGCACGTCCATGTCCCAAATCCAATCGCTTCCGTCCTTTGGTCGAGGAGGCGTGCTGATGCTGGGATCGATGGGGCAGTGGTCCAAATCCTTGGACAAAANGCCGCCTTGCGAGAGAAGCGNCCCCCAAGCCGATNCGTTGTCTGCANNAATCGTCCAACCTTCCGACGGCACGTGAGCGATCAGCGGTCGTCGCGGGGGNTGGAGCGGAGCGAAGGTGTCGTTGTTGAGGGTCAGCACGCTCATGGCGGATTCGAAGACGAGCGGGTCCAAGCCCTCNAGGCAAAATTCCGAGGGGGTTTCGGTGAGGTTTGCGGTCGCCTCCAAACCGCCGACGGTTGAAACGAGTTGGGTCTGCAGGTCGTTCACGCTGGATGCTCCGACGCTGATGTTCAACAGCGTTGAATCCATCAGGGTCCCGTTAAGTTCAATGCAGCGATGGATGTAAGAACCAACCGACCTGTCGTACCAGTGGTCTCCNGGCACGACGCTGAGCGCAGGTCGGACCCGAGCTGGAACAACGTCGTAGCCACCGTTCACGGAGGCCACATAACTCAGGTTCGCCAGCGTGGGTTGTTCGTTTCCGTCCCACGTAAGGTTCATCCAGAAGAACGCCGTTCGTTGNGGAAGCAAATCTGCGCCGCAGCCCTCACCGTCAATGTCGTAGGTTTCCTCACCGTCGCAGTCCCACGAGACGGTCCAGCCTTGCCCGGGGTGTTCAAGGAACGCAGAAACGGCGTACGGTTTCATGATCGCCGACGGGTTGGTGATGCGAAGCTCGGTGGTTGAACGCCACGTGCCGTCTTCCTGGAGAACCGCCGCCTCAGGCGTGGGGAACTGATGCGTCAGCGGATCGTCCCACGTCGATTCGTGGAGCACGGGCTGTGCGGCAGGCAGGAGCAACAAAAAAACGAGGAGAACCAGCAAGCCCATTCGGCTGTGGTCCGCTTCGCTCAATCCCTCGGTTTCGTTGAGAATCAGCGGGACGCGCAGGTCGTTTCCAAAGAAGAAGACCAGTGGGAGCAGGAGTGCAAAGACGAGGTACCACAGTGAAAACTGGTCAAANACNCCGAACACGTAAGCGCAAAAGAGCATCGTGGCAAGAATCAGCATCTGCGTGCTTGAACTCCGTGCATCGATCAGACCCATTCGAGCGATGAGCAANCGACCGCCAGGGAACGTGGGAATCGGGAGAATTGAGATCCAAGCGAACAAGAGCAACATCCCACCGGCATGNACCCATGGATGGGCCCACAACAACCGAATGAAGGCATCGTTGGAAAGGAAACTCTCGGCCAAGAGCGACAGGAAAAGAGGCGGTGCGGAAACAAGCGGCATGCCTGCCGNTGCGAGGTATTCTGGAGTCATGGACATCCCCGCAATCATCAGGACCGCACCGGCACCNCCCAGCACGAGGGGCACGGTCAGCGCAGTGTAGCCGAGTGATGCACGATCGGGCCACGGTCGAGCGTCCATGCGAGGCATGGTTGGAATCAAGAGGAGACCGAAGGGCCAGAACATCCAGTTGGACGGAAAAAGACCGAGTGCGTAGAGCGCGATGGTGAAATCCGGGACGGGCATCAAATGCCCGCTGCGCACGCCGTAGCGACGCGCCACCGTTCGTTGCACCAAGGAGGATGCAAAAAGGACGACGAGAATCGGCAGCGTGTAGCCCAACAGTGCGTCAAGGAAGGCAGAGGAATGAAACCAGCCTTCGGTTGGACGAGCGTTGGACATCCANTGGTCACCTGCGAGCGTGAGCGTCAGCAGGGAAAGCACCCAAAACAGGAGCATGGTGTTGGAGCGAGGAAACTGTCGTTCCGGTGCGGGNAAGACCGTGAGAACCCACCGCTCGTCCTTCGTCAGTTTGGCCATCCAACCCAGTTTTTCAAGATGGGAATTGAGACGAACCACATCGTCGTGGACGTTGTCGGAGGATGGAGCAATCTGCCATGAAGGCCATCGTCCACCGTTTTTTTGCAGGACGTCGACGTAATCGCTGAGGGTGGAGGCAAGGAGATCGTGTTGAGTCCAGGCCTTCTTGTGATGAGGCAGTCCTGTCGCGACATCCGGTGTTGGTTCGTCCACGGTTCAGCCCCCTTGTCGTTGCGGTGCGACCCATCCTCCATGAATCCCTCGTCGGGAGCCGTGGACTCACTTGTTCTTGAAACGCTTCAAACGGAAGGTTTCTTCGCGCTCCATTTCTTCGAGCCGAAGTTGGATGAAGACCTTGGCCTCTTCGAGTTCAGGGATGACCTTGAACTCGAGCGCGTTGACACGTCGCTTGGTGGCCTCAATCTCGGCCAGAAGCCGCTTCAGGGTGGCCTCCATTTCGGACGCCGTCACGATCTTTTCAATCAGTTCGCTGAACGAATCGCTTGCTTCATCGATGTAGGGCGAGGAACCGATGAACCCGATGCCTCGCTCGGCGAACGTGGACTTCAGGTTCGTTCCGCTCACGCTGGGAACCACGACACCCATGATGTTGCGACGCTCGACCTCCACTTCGGGATGGGCGGAGTTGGCGATGGCAGCGGCACGAACAGCGAGGCCGCCCTCGATGGCGTTGGCGAGGTCGATACGCGTCTTGGCCAGACGGTAGGCATCGGTCAGGTCGCGCTTGGCTTCAATCATCTCCGAGAGCAGGGTTCGGAACTCGTGGAAAAGCCCGTCTCGCTTCATTTTGAGCAGTTTGTAACCGTTCTTGGTCTGCTTGATTCGCCCCTTGAGTTTGATGAGTTCGCTGCGGGTTGGTTTGATGTCCAGTGCCATGCTTTCTCACCTCCTTGGTTTGGTGTGCTCGGAGCTCAAGCTTGGTTCTCAGGGTGGTACTTCTGAATGAGTTCTTCGTCGAGACGCACGAGGTACTTCGTGTCGATGCTGGCCATGAGTTTCCAGCAAAGATTCAGCGTTTCATCGATGGTTCGGTCCTCATCGCGGGACTGTCGAAGGAACTTGTCTTCAAACACGCCAGAGAAATCGAGCAGTTGCTTGTCACGCTCGTTGAGGGCGTCCTCACCAACGATGGCGACCAAACCACGAAGTTCTCGACCTTGAGCGTACGCAGCGTACATCTGGTCGCTGACCTTTTTGTGGTCGTCTCGGGTTGTTTTCTCGCCGATGCAGGAACCCATCAGTCGGGACAGCGAAGGCAAGACGTTGATGGGCGGGTAAATGCCCTGCTGGTGAAGCTCACGACTGATCACAATTTGGCCTTCAGTGATGTAGCCAGAAAGGTCGGGAATCGGGTGCGTGATGTCATCGCCCGGCATGGTCAGGATGGGGAACTGGGTGATGGAGCCTTTCTTTCCTTTGACGATGCCTGCACGTTCGTACAGCATGGCAAGGTCGGTGTACATGTATCCGGGATAACCACGACGACCGGGCACCTCTTCACGGGCGGCACCGATTTGTCGAAGAGCGTCGCAGTAGTTGGTCATGTCCGTGTAGATGACGAGCACGTGGTAGTCCTTCTCAAACGCAAGGTACTCAGCGGCCGTGAGGGCCAGACGTGGGGTGATGATGCGCTCGACGGCCGGGTCGTCAGCGAGGTTGACGAACAACACAGCGTTCTCAAGTGCGCCGGTGCGCTCAAGGTCGGAACGGAAGAAGTTGTATTCTTCAGCGGTGATGCCCATCGCGCAGAACACCACGATGAACTCCTCGTCGGAGTCCTTCAACTTGGCTTGGCGAGCGATTTGCAGGGCGATGTCGTTGTGGGGCAGACCCGATGCGGAAAAGATCGGGAGTTTTTGTCCGCGAACGAGCGTTGTGCAGCAGTCGATGGCGGAAATGCCCGTCTGAATGAAGTCGTGAGGAGACTGTCGGCTGTAAGGGTTGATGGCAGCACCGATGATGTCGGCCCTCTCTTCCGCAACAATCTCAGGTCCACCGTCCCGAGGTCGCCCAGCGCCGTCGAGAATGCGTCCAACCAAATCCGTGCTCACGGGGAGTTTGAACACATCGCCCATGAACGTGACACCGGTTTCTCGGTTGATTTTGTCCGTTCCTTCAAACACTTGGACGATCACAAGGTCGTCGGAAGTGTCCAGCACCTGGCCGTTTTTGATGTCGCCGTTTGCCAAACGGAGGGTTACAATCTCACCGAACGCAACGGGTTCGGTTTTGTTCAAGAAGGCCAGGGGGCCTTTCACGTCGGTAATGGTTCTGTATTCTTTTCCAGTCATCTTCATCCTCTCCTCAGTTGGCCTCCACGGCGTTGGCGATTTGTTCGTTCATCTCCTTGACCATCGCTTCGATGCGCTCAAGGTAGCCGTCCTCGAACCGACCACGCATCAGGTTTGAGCGGGCGGGCACGTTGACGACGTCGTTGAGCAACGCACCGTCGGCCATGGCGGTCTTGGCAGCATCTTGGAACGACAGGATGGCTTTGGCCATCTCGTATTGCAACTTGATGTCGCAGTAAGCGTCCACGGGGTCAAACCCGTTCTGCTGGAGGAAGAACTCACGGATCATACGGGCGACCTCAAGGGTCAACTGCTGGTCGACGGGGAGTGCGTCCGAACCCACGAGTTGCACGATTTCTTGCAGCTCTGCTTCGATTTGGAGCAGACCGCTGATCTGCGTGCGTATCTCAGGGAAATCCTGTGCAATGTTGTCCCGGAACCACTGGTCCAAACTCTGCGGGTACAGCGAGTAGGAGTTGAGCCAGTTGATGGCGGGGAAGTGACGTTGTCGAGCCAATCCTGCGTCGAGACCCCAGAACACCTTGACGATGCGAAGGGTTCCTTGGGAAACCGGCTCTGAAATGTCACCACCGGGCGGGGACACAGCACCGATGACGGTCACGGACCCGTCGTCGCCGTTGAGGGTTTCAACACGACCGGCGCGTTCGTAGAACTCTGCGATTCGAGAGGAGAGGTAGGCGGGGTATCCCTCTTCACCGGGCATCTCTTCAAGTCGGGACGAAATTTCACGCATGGCTTCAGCCCATCGCGAGGTGGAATCGGCCATGAGAGCGACGTCGTATCCCATGTCTCGGAAGTACTCGGCGATGGTGATTCCGGTGTACACGGACGCTTCACGAGCGGCGACCGGCATGTTCGATGTGTTGGCGATCATGACGGTTCGGTTCATCAGCGGCTTTCCGGTGTTGGGGTCGATCAGGTGGGGGAATTCGTCCAACACTTCGGTCATCTCGTTGCCACGCTCACCGCATCCGATGTACACCACGAGCTGGGCGTCGGAATACTTTGCAAGGGATTGTTGAGTGACCGTCTTTCCTGAACCGAACGGTCCTGGAATACCGGCCGCACCGCCCTTGGCGAGCGGGAACAGGAAGTCGAGAATGCGCATACCGGTCACCAGCGGCGTGTCGGGTGCGTACTTCTGCGTGAACGGTCGAGGGGTTCGCACGGGCCACTTCTGCATCATTTGCAGCTCGCTGCCGTCATCGAGAACGCAAACGGTTTGGGTGACGTTGAAGTCACCGGATTCGATGGACTTCACCTTGCCACCCTTGCCGGGTGGAACCATGATCTTGTGAACGATGGTTTCGGTCTCTTGGACGTGGCCAATGACCTGTCCGCTCGCGACCTCATCGCCCTTGGCGACTTGAGGCTCAAACGTCCACGTTTTCTCCATGTCGAACGCATCTGCATCGACACCACGGGTGATGAAAACACCCATGACTTCCTCAAGGGTTGCGAGAGGTCGCTGAATCCCGTCGTAAATTTGGGTCAGGAGGCCGGGGCCCAACGAAACGGATAGCGTCTCTTCGGTGTTCAACACGGGCTCGCCGGGCCGGATACCCGAGGTGTCTTCGTACACCTGGATAACGGCCTTTTCGCCGTGCAGCTCAATCACTTCGCCCATGAGGCCTTCGTGGCCGACACGGACAACGTCGTACATTGCAGCGTTCATGCCCGTGGCGGTTACCACTGGCCCCGAAATTCGGTAAATCACTCCTTCATTGCTCATTTTTTCTTCCTCCTGTTTTTGGGTTGGAACATCACTTCCACAAATCGACTCCTAT